>CAZAKI010000007.1:0-62311 GCA_964485855.1 uncultured Syntrophomonadaceae bacterium
CAAAATATCAGGATCATAATTACAGTCTGACCAAGGGGAGTATAAAAGGTGCCTGTATCGACTACCACCAAACCGGTAACGCAAACAGCCGAGGCTGCAGTATAAAGGGCATCGATATAGGCAATATCGGACCCCACAGTCATTGGGGGCAAGGTGAGGAGCAGCGATCCGCTAATGATAAACCCCATAAACCCCAGTGCCATGAATCGAGCTGGATTTAATGGTTTCGGCCTATCTGCCAAGACTGTTCAACTCCATATTCAACAGATAAGGCTCTGGTGCCAGAGCCTTTGATTATGAAAAATATTCTACTCCTGTTTTGGTTGTAATGCAAGTTTTTTTACGCTTAAACTCCCAGTGATTTCAGGGCCTCATAGACCAGAAATGCCGGCCAGACCAGCGCTTTAAGGAACCCGAGAACGCCCATCCAGAAGGTCGATGCCTGGCTAATGAAGTAAATTGCCGCCCCAATCAGGCCGAGACCGTAAACGGCGCTACTGCTGTGCACATCTTTTGCCATCGATGTATCCTCCTTTAACCTTATTTGATCATTTTTATCAATCAGGGCAAACGCAGACAGTATCAAGAAGTCCAGGTTTGCTTATTTGCCGGAAAAGTAACGCCCCATGTTCTGCACACATTCTGCGGTGCTCTGTTCGCGCTTCGATGAGGCCCAAACAACAATATCTGAACCAATAACTTTAGCCCCTTGCTTTTCGCATTCCGCCTTCATTCGTTTAATTGATCCGGTGCCGCCCAGCCAGAGGGCAGGCAGCTGCTTGGTCACAAAGAGAGCTACCTTTTTGCCCTCCAGTTTCGGCAGTTTAGGCAGGTAAGCCTTCATTACCGGATTGAGAGAAAACGCCTGGACCGGGGACCCTAAAATTAAGGCATCGTAGCCGCTGACATCCGGGATGACCGTCAGTTCAAATTTGCCAGGCTGGGCCGGCGTTTCACCGCTGATTTGGATCTGTTCGAGACTGACGCTATGACCGTTTTCTGTCAGCTTATTTTTGATCTTTTCCGCAACGCTGAGGGTGTTTCCGGTGAGTGAGTAGATTACAAGACCAATATTCATTTCAATTACCTCCCATAACTTTTATCCATGAACAGATCTAATTATAACAACAAAAGTGGGTGATGTTTAACGGTTTAAGTAAAATATTTGTTAATTTTTTATCGAATTTTTTACCAATAGCTTAAGCAATCAAAGCCAGATAGACCAATTAGTGGGGAAGCAGTTTCCTGGACTTGATATCGCTGAGATCAAGGTGATGAGCATAGAACGCAGCGGTGATCGTAGCCAGCTCTTTCTTCTGGATGGCAGAGGGCCGCAACAAGCTGATTTGATTAAGCGGCGTTTCAATCAAGCGGCGGGCCAGGGCCAGGGTTCCGGGTGTAATCGCTATAACATCAGCCCCGCAGCAGCCACTGCACAGCAAACCGCCCTGCCGGGGACTAAATGATGTTGGCCCAGCTGAACCACAACGGGTACAGCTGTGCAGGTGTGGATCATAACCGGCCGCTCTGGCCAATTTTAGCTCGTACGCCCGGGCAAGCATAAAGTGGTCCACCCCCTGCTCCAGGCTTCTCCAGCTTTCAAGAAGCAGATTACAAATCTCCCAACAGTTTTCACTACCGCTGAGCAGGCGGTCGGCCAGTTCATTTAGGTAAAGGCCATAGGGATAAAGATCGGGATCTTCACGAAAGCAATTAAAGCGTTCGATTGGATCCTGGCCGGTAATGATCGGCCAGGTTTTGCCGCGATGGAAATTAAAGTTGCCGAAAGTAAAAAGGTCGATGCCGGCAGCCAGTTTGCTTTTAATTTTCCGCGCTCCCCGGGCTACGGCTTCAAACTTACCTTCCTCGAAAGTCAGGATTGTAACCAGACGGTCCGCTTCACCAAGGGTGCGGGTGCGCAAGACCAAGCCCCTGGCTTTAAAGGATCTTTCGGGCAATTTGACCCCTCACCCTCATCCTCTCCCCAAGGGAAGAGGAAATAGTTTGATGAAAAAAATGAAACAGTTAACGATAGCCAAGGCGTCGGAGTTCTTCTTCCCGGTTGCGCCAGTCTTTTTTGACTTTAACCCGCAGATCCATAAAGATTTTTTCTCCAAACAACGCTTCAAGTTCCTGCCGGGCTCTCGTTCCAATTTCTTTTAAGAGCAGCCCGCCTTTACCAACGATAATACCCACTTGCGATTTGCGCTCTACAAAAATTTCAGCCCGAACATCCAGTAAATCTTTACGTTCGCGCATTTTCATCTCTTCAATGACCACGGCAATTGAGAAAGGGATCTCCTGCCGCGTAAGCTGGATTACTTTTTCCCGGATAATCTCGGCGGCAATAAAGCGTTCCGGTTGATCAGTAATCATCTCTGGTGGATAGTACTGGGGACCTTCAGGCATCAACTCGCTGACAGCATCCAAATATGCTGTCAGATTATCGCCATAAAGAGCTGAGAGCGTAAATATTGCCTGGAAGGAACAGAGCTGACTGTATAACTTTTTATTATCCGCCAAGGTCTGGGGGCTGGTAAGATCGCTTTTATTTAAAACCAGAAGCAGCGGGCAGTGAGCTTTTTCTAATATTTCAGCGATATAACGGTCGCCCTGACCCGGGGGGTGGTGAGCCTCAACGATAAAAGAAACCAGGTCTACTTCCTGCAGGGTTGATTCGGCCATTTTGACCATTTTAGTTCCCAGCAGATGTTTCGGTTTGTGCAGACCAGGGGTATCGATAAAGATGATCTGCTCCTCAGGTCGCGTTAAAACAGCGCGAATCTGATTCCTCGTGGTTTGCGGACGATCGGAAATGATGGCAACCTTTTCACCCAGCAGGGCATTGATCAGGGTTGACTTGCCAACGTTGGGTCTGCCAATCAGGGCTACAAAACCGGAATGGTGCATATTATCTCCCTAAAATTGTTAATCATGCTTATGGACAATAACTGTTTTTAAATCAATAACCGGAGTACCATTGATCAGATCCAAACCACGGACTGTAAGAATATTTTTTTCAATAGCCACCAGTTCAACCGTGCTTTGGGCCAGGGCATTAGGTCGCAGTGGTGCACGGCAGGCAAAAACTCCGTAAACTTCATGGCCTCGACCGCTACGTTCTTCCTTTAGGGTGTATCCCTTGGCCCGGTGCAGGTGAGAGATGACAGTAACCTCTTTTTCTTCATCAAGCCGGAAGAGCCCCTCCTCATACTCCGGGTCGATCACAACTTTTGAGAGCAGTTCCCGGTAGTTTTTAGGTATTTTTTGTGGTTCGGGGTAATCGCTGATCACATAGCCGATCGGGTTGGCATATACCGGCAGGCGCCAGACCTCTTCGCCGCCTACCAGTTTGTCATCCACCGGGTTTGTCTCCCAGTCAGCTTGGCCAAAAGGTTTAGCCAGCAGCTCAAGCAGGGGCAGTTTGATCTGCTCGCCGGAAAGATTACCCATCAGCACTTCAATATTACCAGCCAGTTCCCAGAGCACCTGGCGGCAGGCACCGCAGGGGCTGGCTGGTGGTGTGCTGTCAGTGGCCACAGCAATTTTTGAAAATTTGCGGTGACCTGCATGCACAGCATTCCAGATCGCTACCCTTTCGGCACAAACCGTCAGGCCGTAAGAGGCGTTTTCAATATTAGCACCGGTTACAATCCGGTTATCTTCCGTTAGAAGAGCTGCTCCCACCAAAAACCCTGAATAAGGCGCATAAGCTCTTGTTCTGGCAGCACGGGCCGCTTTAAGCAAAGTCTGATCTTTCATCCAATCACCCCTTTTAGAAATAAGCATTCTTTCAATCTGTTAATAACGGCGGAGATGATTTCACCCTACCCTGGTTTATCTTCTTGCACCAGTGAGAGTTTACATTACTTTCCCTCAGGCGGTATTCTTTAGAAGCAGTCTTTACTACTCATTAAAATTTTGCCGGTGCCAGGCAGGAGATAACCAGCTGCCAGAGTGGAGGACCAAAAACAACCAGACCGACGATAACGGCAAACAGCGTTGTCAGGAGGACCGCTCCGGCCGCAGCATCTTTGGCAACACGGGCCAGGTGATTGCGCTCCCTGGTATAAAGGTCAATTGTTTTTTCCAGGGCCGTATTAAAAGCCTCTGCTACCAGCACCAGGAAAACTGCAGCCAGCAGGAAGAGCAGATCACTTTTTGCTACTTTTAGCAGGAAGCCGGCGGCAATGACTATCAGACCGATAACGGCATGAATAATCATATTGCGCTGGGTTACGAAACAGTATTTAAGCCCGTAGAAGGCATTTTTCAGGCTTTGCAGAACACTAAACATCTGAACCGGTCTCCTTAAGGCTTAAAATTTAAACTGCTTAAATATAAAGCCTCTTTTTCGTGCATTTTAGTTGCTTCAGCTTCTTCATCATGGTCAAATCCAAGAAGGTGGAGCATGCCGTGGACGGCAAGAAGCGCTATCTCGTCCCTGATACTGTGCCCTACTTCTGCAGCCTGGGCTGCTGCTCTCTGATAAGAAATATAGATATCCCCTAGGGCAAAAATACTGCCGCCTGACGGCAAATCTTCGCCCGGTTCCAGGTAGCCAAAGGAGAGAACATCGGTAGGCCGGTCTAGATTTCTGTATTCGCGATTCAGATTGCCCAACAGCTGATCATCAGCAATGGCCACACTGACTTCGCCATGCTCTAAACCGTAATCGATCAGCATCCGGTTGAGAATTAACTCTAATTCGGCAACATACTTTCGGTCGAGCTGATCTCTGTAGTTGATCAGTGTTATGGCAACAGTCATCGCGCAACCCTGCTTTTTTCCAGTTCAGCTCGCAAGTCTTTCTCAGGATATTCAATGCGGGAATGGTAAATACCGGACATGATATAGACAAAAGCTTCAGCTATCCGGTTTATTTCACTTAAAGTCAGGTCGCTTTGATCGAGTTGTCCGTCCTCCAGTTTTTCTTTAACCATCTTCCTGATCATCAATTCAACTTTGTTGCTATTTGGATCGGAAAGCGAACGGACTCCGGCTTCGACTGCATCAGCCAGCATAATAATCGCTGCTTCCTTGGATTTCGGTTTAGGTCCATCATAGCGAAAATTATCGGCAATAATGTCCTTGTGAGCACTGTTTTCAAGGGCCTGCTGATAAAAGAAAGAAATCATGCTGGTACCATGATGCTGACCGACAATGTCCAAAATTAACTCCGGCAGTTGGTGTTTGCGCCCCATTTCAAATCCATCTTTGGGATGAGCGCCGATAATCAGGGCACTTAAGTTCGGCGACAATTTGGCGTGGGGGTTTTCGCCCGATAATTGATTTTCCGAGAAAAAGAAAGGCCTTCGCAGTTTACCAATATCATGATAATAAGCGCCGACCCTCGCCAACAGCGAATCGGCATTAACTTTTTCCGCTGCTGATTCAGCCAGGTTAGAAACCATCATACTGTGATAGTAGGTACCGGGAGCTTTCATCAACATTTCCCTGAGCAAAGGATGATTCGGATTGGATAGCTCCAACAGGGTAATCGCAGTTGTAACCTTGAAGAGGCTTTCCAGAAATGGCAACAGACCAATAGCAACAACCGAGGAGAAAATCCCGTTACCGACACCGGCGATCAAGTTATAACTAAAAGCACGCAAGGGATCAATTTCAAAGCTGACATTCCCTGAAAAAAGGTGAAAGGCGATGATCAAAGCAGCATTAGTTAAGCCTACATAAAATCCGGAACGCGCCAGATCACTGCGCTGGCTAAGTCTGGTGACCGCATAAATTGATACAAGCCCGCCTAACAAAGCGATGGCCAGGAAGGTAAAACTTCCCCCGGTGATCAGTCCAACCATCATCGCCAGAACCATATTAACGATCAGGGCCAGTTTGTAGCCAAAGATTACGGTAATCAGAATCACACCAGCTGCTACAGGAATTAAGTACCCGGAAAAATAATTGGTAGCAACCGCAAGCAGCAGGGTAAGGAAAAAAATCAATCCCATCAGCAACATCAGCTTTGGGCTTTTATATACTTCAACAACAAAAATCGACATATAGATGCCAACCAGGATAAAAATGACTACTAAAAGCAGAAATAGACCGATATAACCGAAATAGTCAGCCTGCTGTCCGCGAATTAACCCCAGATCTTCCAGCAGGGCCATCTGCTGTTCGGTAACCGGTTCTCCTTCACTGACAATTAAAGTATTGCGTAAGATAATAACCGGCTCGATTTGACGTCTGGCCTGATCACGGTTTTCCTCTGTTACTTGAGAGTTTAAGGTCATGTTTTGGACAACAAGCGGCTTAACTACCACTTCGGCAATGCGTTTAAGGTCTGCGCTGAACGGGTAAAGAGCAATTTCCTGGTTCAGGCGGCGACGCACTAAATCTTCTTCGTTTTCCTTGATGCCCTGCTCGAATAATTCACTTATCGATGTGTTAAGCCGACCCTGTAAATCCCTAATTGTCGAAGCCTCGGTTAAAAGAGCACCAATGGTTGAAAGCGGCATCTCTTCGGGAATAATCGACTGCAACGCTTCCAGTTTATCGATATCTTCCAGTTCGGGGTTTTCCTGAATTTCAACAACTGTATCAAAAAAGCGCCCAACCTCCTGTAAGGCTCTCTCAAGCACCTGCGGGTCGTAATCATAAGCTTCAGGCACCTGCTGGGCTGCCTGTTCGCGCAGCAGTTCAGTCGAATATTCATCGACAACATCACGGGGAGCATATATCGTACTGGAGCTGGGCCGCCCGACGGTTAAATCGAAACGGGCTGGCATGCTGAATATTACCAATACCAGGTAGATAGACAAAAAAAGGAGTACAACTAATAAAAGTTTTTGGAGCCGCTTGTTATCTTTAAAAGCAATTGAGCGGCTAAAAAGATCAGCGGGAATTATCATTTTTTTCATCTTTTTCCCTTTCCCGTGTTGCCTCGTACTGCTCATAAGCAATAATAATATTTTGAACCAGGGGGTGACGCACCACATCTTTTTCAGTCAGGTAAACCAGGGCTATCCCTTCAATGCCGGATAAGATGCGCGGGGCTTCTTCCAAGCCGGAATAACGGCCCCGCGGTAAATCAATCTGGGTAATATCACCGGTAATTACTGCCTTGGAACCAAAACCGAGACGGGTTAAGAACATTTTCATCTGCTCTGAAGTGGCATTCTGACCTTCGTCCAGGATTATGTACGAATCATCCAGGGTTCTTCCCCTCATATAGGCAAGGGGTGCAATCTCTATAGTGCCCCGCTCCCGGTACTTCATGAAAGTTTCGACTCCCAGCAGGTCATAAAGCCCATCATAAATCGGGCGCAGGTAGGGATCAACTTTTTCCTGGAAATCACCGGGTAAAAAACCGAGATGCTCTCCGGCTTCCACGGCTGGTCGGGTCAGAATCAGACGTTGAACCTGTTTTGTCTTTAGGGCATCGACAGCCATAGCCAGAGCCAGGTAGGTTTTACCGGTACCGGCAGGACCGATTGATAAAACCAGATCATTACTACGCATCGCTTCGAGATAGCGTTTCTGCCCAATTGTTTTCGGCCTGATTTGCTTGCCCCGTGGGGTAATCAAGACCAGATCGCTAAAAATAGTGCGGATCATCGACCCTTCACCCTGACTACACAATTTAAGGGCATATTCAAATTCACGTTCAGTGAGCAAATGTCCCTTTCGGATATGCATCAATAGCTCCTGGAAAAGGTGAAATACGGCTTCAACATCATCCGGAGCCCCTTCAATGGTCAGTTCATGTCCCTTTGGAATTAAGCGCACGGCAAATTTATCTTCAACCAGGCTAAAATGCCTGTCATGTTTACCTAAAAGCTGAACCGATTCATCTCCCCCGGTCAGCATAATAACCCGGCTTGTATTTTCAATAGCCAATAGGCCTCAGGCTCCTCTCCTGTTAGCAACTACCCTGCTGATTAAAAGCCCAGCCTTGTGGGCCGGGCTTTTATTGCAGATTATCTTCAACCATTCGTCGGACCAGGCCGCCGTCGGCCCGCCCCTTGACCCTGGGCATCAGCAAACCCATTACTTTGCCCATGTCACGGGCTGTTTGAGCTCCCGCTTCGGCGATTGTTTCACGCACTACCTTAATCAACTCTTCTTCCGAGAGCTGCTCAGGTAGATACTGGCGCAGGATTACGATTTCCTTCTTCAAGTCGTCAATTAAATCCTGGCGACCGGAACGCTCGTAATCACCTAATGATTCCTGTCTGCGTTTGACTTCCCGAGTCAGGATAGCAAGCTCTTCTTCCGCATTCAGCGGACCTTTTTTGGCAATAGCCCCGTTTTGCAGCTCGGACCGCAGCATACGGATCACGGTTAACCGAAAACGATCTCTCTCCTTGGTTGCTTCTTTCTGCTCGGTATACAACCTGTCTGCCAAGGATTGTTCAGACATCACTAAAAACACCTCCGCCAATAATTAGCGGCGTCTTTTTCGCGCAGCTTCTGATTTTTTCTTGCGGCGCACACTCGGTTTTTCATAATGCTCGCGCCGCCGTGCTTCCGATAAAACCCCTGAACGGGCACACTGTTTTTTAAATCTTTTCAGAGCCTTATCCAGGGTCTCATTTTTACCAATTTTAACTTCTGCCATTAATCTTCCCCCCTCTCCAGAAACCCGCTGCCCGGGAATGGAGCATAATAATGCTTATACTTCCTTCCCCTTGGCTATGGTTTGCAGCAAAGGTCTTCCTCCCAGGAGGTGGAGGTGAAGGTGAAAAACAATCTGTCCAGCATCTGCACCGCAGTTAATAACCAGGCGATAGCCTTTCTTGTCAATCTTAAAGCCCCTGGCAAGTTCATTGGCTACCGCATGCATATGACCGATTAAAGCTTCGTCTTCCTTCTCAATTTCAAGCAAACTGGGGATATGCTTGCGTGGAACGACAAGAATATGCACGGGAGCGGCCGGATTGATATCTTTGAAGGCAACTACCTGATCATCAGCATAGACGATATCGGCATCCAGTTCCCGGTTGATAATCTTGCAAAAAATACAATCAGCAGACATATCGATTCCTCCTGAGCGGTATTATAACACAGCAGTCTGGCCTTGAGAAGTAAACAGGCAATAATTAACCCCCTTGATTTACTAATCATTCTAATTCTCTTTCGGCCCTGCTATTACCTTTTAGGCTTGAAAGTTTTTACAGAGACCAGGCGATCAGCTATAATAAAGAAGAGCGAAAATGGGGAAAGCGAGGTTTTTATATTCAGTGGAAATCGATATACAGGAAGCGTTGGATCGCGATGACCTGCTTTTAATCGATGTCCGATCTCCTGGTGAACATGCTGAATCATCAATCCCAGGCTCGATAAATATCCCGCTCTTTGATAACAGCGAGCACCGCCAGCTGGGAATAATATTCCACCGGTTTGGCGAAATTGAAGCTCGCCGTAAAGCGCTTGATTTTGTAGCCCCTAAACTGCCACAGCTGGTTCGGGAAATCAGTGCCGCCTGTGGTGATCGTGTTCCCCTTCTCTACTGCCAACGCGGGGGAATGCGCAGCCTGAGCCTTTACCAGGTACTTTCGCTCACCGGGACTAAAGTCCTGCGTCTAAAAAAAGGTTACCGGGCTTACCGTAAGCTGGTCAGCGCACGCCTGACTAACTATGAACTTCAAAATAGACTAATTGTGTTGCATGGATTAACCGGAGTGGGCAAAACCGAAATCTTGCTTGAATTAAAAAGACGCAATTTTCCGGTCGTTGATCTCGAAGGTCTGGCTCGTCATCGTGGTTCAGTTTTTGGTTCAGTAGGTCTCGGCAAACAACGCAGTCAGAAAGATTTTGACGCCCTGCTGCTTCAGGAACTGGATCGATACAGCTCTGAGCCGCTGATCGTGGTTGAAGGTGAAGGCCGCCGGATCGGCAATATCTACCTGCCTCCTTTTTTAGCTAAGGCCATGAGCGAAAGCGATAAAATTTTGATTACTGCTTCGCTGGAAACCAGGGTCGAACGTATTTTAAATACCTATGACCCCGCAATACTGGCCGGTGAAGACAAACTAGATCTAGAAAAAGCTTTACTTTCACTTGAAACCCGCTTAGGCAGGAAAAAAATAACCAGACTGAAAGAGTTAATGACTGCAGGCGATTACCGCGGTGTGGCAACAATCTTATGTCATGATTACTATGATTGTTTATACAACGATTCAAAACCGGAAACGTCCAGTTTCAATGTCCAGATCGACGCTGAGAATCTATTGCAGGCGGTCGATCAAATTATAGAGATTATTATCCCTAAAAAAAAGGAGCTGTATGCTAATGACCCCTCATGATGCCGCGCACGCCTTGGCAAAAGCATTACGTGAATCACCTGATTTTAAGGAACTAAAAGAAGCTCAAACCAGCCTGAAAGCCGATCAGTCGGCGGTCAATATGCTAACAGATTTTCGCAAAGAGCAATTTGAAATTCAAAAACAGCAACTCTCCGGGGTGGAAGTGTCGCCGGAGCAAGAAAAGAAGCTGGAGAAACTTTTTGAGGTAATCAGTCTAAATGCCCTGATCAAACGATTTCTACAGGCTGAGTACCGGGTAGCAGTCTTACTTCAGGATGTACAAAAAATAATTGGTGATGCCACCGAAGAAATTATCGATCCGGAGCTGCTGGCCTTACCGAAAGAAGAAACCAGCAAAGAAGAGGAAGCATGATTCTCAGCAACCAAAGCGATTATGATGCCCTGCTGGTTGATCTGGATGGCACTTTATTACACATTGACCTGGAAAAATTTATTATGGCTTATGTTGATGCTCTTTCCGATCGCTTTACAGACATGATCGGGAAAGAAGAATTCATCAGGCATCTTTTTAAGGCCACAGCATTGATGGTTGAGAATATTGATCCGACAACGAATAACGAGACCGCTTTCTATGCTGCTTTCTGCCCTCTAATCAGACAGCCGCTGAAGAAAATTGAGCCGATTATTGATCATTTTTATCGTAACGATTTTCCAAAACTCAGTCGCTGGGGACGTAAACACCCGGCAGCACAAGAAGTAGTGAAAGCAGCTCACCGGAAAAAAATTCCTTTGGTGCTGGCGACAAACCCGATTTTTCCAGCTACGGCCACCAGGCAACGCTTGGCTTGGAGTGGTTTAAGGGAAAGTGATTTTGAGCTGATTACCACGATGGAAATAATGCATTTTTGCAAACCGCAACCGGAATATTACTTGGAGATATCAGAAAAAATCAGTTGTTCACCACAACGCTGTTTAATGGCCGGCAACGATACCTTGGAGGATTTGATCGCCGTCAAGGCCGGCATGAAGACATTCCTGGTTGAAGACTCAATCCTACAGCGCAGTGAAGTTAATTTAAGCAGCGACTACCGGGGCAGCCTGAAAGATTTTGCGCTTTTTATCAGCAAACTAAAGTAAACTGTAGCATCTAGATTATCTTCTGTGAACCGGGGAAGCTTTAAGCATAGAACCGTCAATGCTCTCCAGTCGGGCATTAACCAGTTTGCCTCGCCAGTGTCTTCCCTTGATTGGGGTATAGATTCTGGTTCGCAAATAATGCGGGGTAAAGCCTTCACCATAACAGTAAGGAATTACTTTCTCCACCAGGACAGGTTGAACACTGCCAATAAAACGTCTTTGGTACTCCTCGGCCATCTCGTTACCGAGTTTGATCATCTCTTTGCTGCGGTTTTCCTTAATTTCATTGGGCAAGTGCCCAGATAATCCGGCTGCGGCTGTGCCCGGCCGGGGGGAATACTTAAAAACATGAAGCCTGCTAAAACCTATTTCGCGGACCAAGGCCATACTTCGACGGTGATGTCTTTCCGTTTCGCCCGGAAAACCGACAATTACATCACTGCTTAAAGATACACCGGGGATTTCCTGTTTTAGCCATTTTGCCAGGTATAAAAATTCTACCGGCTCATATGGCCTTTTCATCATTCTCAAGATCTCACCATCACCGCTTTGCAGGGGCATATGCAAATGGGGACAAATCAGTGGCGAAGAGGCAACTTGGTCGATTAACCCGGCAGTTACATCGGAAGGCTCAATCGAACTGAGGCGCAGCCGCAACAAACCAGGCACCTGCACGATATCCTGCAACAAGGCAGCCAGGCTATAATCCTGGAAGTCAACCCCGTAAAGTCCTAAATGCACCCCGGTTAGAACAATCTCGCGACAACCGCTGGCAATGAGGATTTTAATCCGATCAATGACAGCCCTGGGCGGCATACTACGTAGCGGACCCCTGACCAGCGGCACAATACAATAGCTACAGCCCTGATTACAGCCCTCCTGTATTTTTAAAAAACCTCTGGTTCGACCCCGCCTTGAGGGAAGGGGTAAAAGTTCAAAAGCTTCTTCCTGGCGGTGTCTGCTGACCAGATTAAGGGTTGATCCGTGCTGTAAATTTTCAATTAGTCCGGGCAGATTTTCTCTGTCCCGGTTACCGATCAACAGGTCAACTTCGCTCATCTGCCGGATTGTTTCGGAAGCACCCTGTGCATAGCAACCTGTTGCTACAATCAATGCCTCGGGCGATCGACGACGGGCTCGACGAATTGCCTTCCTTGATTTATGATCGCTTTCGGCTGTTACGGTGCAGGTGTTGATGACATAAACATCGGCTTGATCTTCAAAACCGGTAATCCGGTAGCCGGCCTGTTCAAAGAGAGCCTGCAGCGATTCAGTTTCGCAGTAATTCACCTTACAACCTAGGGTATAAAAAGCCGCCTTTTTGATCAAAACTACCCAACTCCCCGGGAAAAATCACCCCAGGCTGCCTGAACCAGAGTGACAGCGGCTGCAGCAGCAGTATCGCTACGTAAGATGCGTGGCCCAAGGTTGACTATAACCGCACCGCCTGCTTTCAACCTTTCAATTTCCTCCCTGGAAAATCCTCCCTCAGGGCCGATTACTAAAAAAAGTGCCTGCGCGTAATTAAAAGGCTCTTGATGCCCTAGATCTGCCAGCGGTAAGCTCTGATCTTCTTCCCAGGGAACGATGATCCTATTTTGTCCGGCAGCAGATAGAAGTTCCGTAAGGGTACGGACGGGATCAACCGGAGGAAGATAGGCTCTTTGACACTGGGCTGCAGAAGAACGAACAATATTTCGCCAGCGAGCCAAGCGTTTTTCTTCTTTGGTTTTATCTCTCTGCGGTATGCTGCGTTCAGTGTTGATCGGTGCAACCCGGTGAACTCCCAATTCAACCGCCTGGCGGATCACCAGATCCATCTTTTCACCTTTTAACAGCGATGGACAAATAACCACTTTCAGCGGAGATTCAAAATGGGGTACTTCAACCTCCGGCTGAATAAGAATTTCCCGCTGATCAGCTTTGATTACTTTGGCTTGAAAAACCCGCCCCCGCCCATCGGCCAACATCACCTGATCACCGGGACAAAGCCTTAAAACCCGAAAGGCATGATTTAAATCAGCCTCTGACAGGGCAACCGCTTCCCCGACTTTTAGCGGGTAATCTTCCCGGAAAAAAAAGTGCATGGTTGCCTCCCAACCAGCATTTGTTTAGCCACCACTGAAAGCATCTTTAAGATGATCAAAAAAGTTTTTCGTTTCAACCCCGGCTTCTTCGCCACTAATTTGGGCATATTCCATCAGTAATTCCTTTTGTTTCTGATTTAAACGCTTCGGGACCTTGATACCAACCCTGACCCGAAGATCACCCCTACCTGTGCCCCGCAAATGAGGCATCCCATGGCCTTTTAGACGAAAAGTTGTTCCATGTTGGGTCCCTTCCGGCACTCTGAGCGGTGCAGGACCATCAAGCGTTGGCACCTCCATCTCTACCCCCAGAGCAGCTTGACCGATGCCAATTGATACATCCAGATAAAGATCACTGCCCTTACGTTGAAATTGCTTGTGAGGATGAACTCCAATTACAACAAACAGATCACCCGGCGGTCCGCCGCGCAGCCCTGCTTCACCGCCACCGTTTACCCGCAGTTTGGTTCCGTGTTCCACTCCGGGAGGAATCTTGATATCAAATTTATGCTCTTTAACAACCCTGCCCTGTCCATTACAGGCCGGACAGGGCTCACGTACAGTTTTACCTTCTCCGCGACAGGCGACACAAACCTGGCTGCTGACAAAACGGCCAAATGGGGTGTTGCGGGTAAATTGCTGCTGCCCGCTTCCGCCGCAGGCAGAACAGGTTTCAGGCTTGGTTCCCGGCTTGGCTCGGGTGCCACCGCACTCTTCACAGGTTTCAGTCCGCGGTATTTTGATTGTCTTTTCAAGACCGCTGTAAGCCGCTTCGAGGGTGATTTCCAAGTCATAACGCAGGTGGTTGCCCTGCTCGGGACCTTGTGATCTGCGTCTGCTACCGCCCATTCCACCGAAAAATTGTTCGAAAATATCATCGATCCCGCCAAAACCAAAACCGCCACCACTGAAGTTGCCAAAGCCCTCAAAACCGCCTGCTCCGCCGTTAAAATTGGCCTGATGGCCAAAACGGTCGTATTGCTCGCGCTTTTGAGGATCACTTAACACATCATATGCCTCTTTAACTTCTTTAAAGTTCTTTTCAGCTTCGGCATCACCCTTGTTAAAATCGGGATGATACTGCTTCGCCAGCCGCCGGTAAGACTTTTTAAGCTCATCGGTTGAAGCATTTCGTTCAAGACCTAAGATTTCGTAATAGTCTCTTTTACTCATTGCTTTAAATCATCCTCTTCTTAACTATCTTTATTTTCATTCTCATCCTGGACGTCAAAGTCAGCATCAACAACGTTTTCAGCATCAGGATCTGCTCCCGGTTCTGCGCCTTCAGAACCCTCGGCTTCAGGCTGCTGGGCTTTAGCCTGTTCATATAGTTTAGAAGAGAGTTCGTGCATAAAACTGTTCATCTTTTCTGTCGCTGCTTTAATCTGTTCAATATCTTCTCCTGCTGCCGCTTTGCGCAGCTCTTCCACTGCTTGCTTTACTTCTTCCGCCTTGGCGCTATCGACCTTATCCCCCAGATCTTTCAGCGCTTTTTCAGCATTGTAAGCCAGGCTGTCGGCCTGATTCCGGGCTTCCGCCAATTCACGACGCTTGCGGTCTTCGTCGGCAAATTGTTCCGCATCGTTGACCATGGCATCAATTTGATCTTTTTCCAAACCGCTTGATGCAGTAATGGTTATCTTCTGTTCGCGATTAGTGCCCAGATCTTTAGCCGATACATTGACAATACCGTTGGCATCGATATCAAAGCTTACCTCGATCTGCGGCACACCACGCGGGGCAGGTGGAATACCATCCAACATGAATCGACCCAGGGTTTTATTGTCGGCAGCCATCGCTCTTTCTCCCTGCAGAACATGGATTTCAACACTGTTCTGATTGTCTGCCGCTGTGGAAAATATCTGTTTTTTCTCGGTCGGAATGGTCGTATTGCGTTCAATGATCTTGGTAGCCACTCCACCTAAGGTTTCTATACCAAGCGATAGCGGAGTTACATCAAGCAGCAATACATCTTTCGCTTCACCGCCCAAAACCGCCGCCTGATAGGCTGCTCCCATTGCCACCACTTCATCGGGATTAACACCCTTATGCGGCTCCTTGCCCAACAGCTTGCGAATCGCTTCCTGGACAGCGGGAATGCGGGTCGAACCTCCTACCAGGATAATCCGATCAATTTTTTCTGCAGTTAAACCGGCATCTTTTAAGGCCTGCTTGGTCGGTCCCATCGTTTTTTCAACCAGGTCAGCTGTCAATTCATCGAATTTGGCCCTGGTCAGATTCAAGTTAAGGTGCTTAGGCCCGTCCTGGGTTGCCGTAATAAAGGGCAAGTTAATATCAGTCGCCGTGACTGAAGAAAGTTCAACTTTTGCTTTTTCGGCAGCCTCAAGCAGACGCTGCAGGGCCATCCGGTCTGTCCGGAGGTCAATACCCTGATCCTTTTTGAATTCCTCGGCAATATAATCAACAATGCGCTGGTCAAAATCATCGCCCCCCAGCCGGTTGTTACCGCTGGTAGCCTTAACTTCAACCACGTCATCGCCCAGTTCGAGGACCGATACGTCAAAGGTGCCTCCGCCAAGGTCAAAAACCAGGATCTTTTGTTCTCCTTTTTTATCCAGACCATAGGCTAAAGCTGCGGCTGTAGGCTCGTTGATAATCCGCAGGACTTCAAGACCGGCAATTGTTCCAGCATCTTTGGTTGCCTGCCGTTGACTGTCTGTAAAGTAAGCAGGAACGGTAATGACCGCTTGCGTGATTTTCTCTCCCAGAAAACTTTCCGCGTCAGTTTTCAGCTTCTGCAATACCATGGCTGAAATTTCCTGTGGCGTATATTCCTTATCATCAATCTTAACCTTGTGTTTAGTCCCCATCTCTCGTTTGATTGAACTGATGGTTCGATCCGGATTGGTGATCGCCTGTCTTTTCGCCACCTGTCCGACCAATCGCTGGCCATCCTTGGTAAAGGCCACCACCGAGGGTGTAAGCCTGCTGCCTTCGGCATTGGCAATGATTTCAGGTTCACTGCCCATTAATGCTGCAATAACCGAGTTTGTTGTTCCCAAGTCGATGCCTACTACTTTTCCCATCCTTATTCCTCCTAAATTTAGCTTTTTTATAAAGGTTGTAGTTAACCTGTTACTTACACACTTTTACCATTGAGGGTCGCAAGATTCTCTGCCGATGGCGGTATCCTTTTTGCAACTCCTCGGCCACTACTCCCGATTCCTGTTTTTCGCTTTCCACTTCCATAACCGCATGATGACAGTGAGGATCAAAAGTAGTGCCTTCTGCTTCAATCACACTGACCCCTTCATTTTCAAGAATCTGTTCCAGCTGTTTAAGAATCATCTCTAATCCCTGAATATATGACGCCGGCAACTCTTTGGCCGAACGAGCAGAAGCAAGCGCACGTTCAATATTATCTAATACCGGCAATAGTTTGTTTAAAAAATTAAACAGGGCATATTCCCTTGCTTCAGCCTGTTCCATCTTGCTGATGCGGCGCAGGTTGTCAAGATCAGCCTGCTTACGCATAATGCGATCTAACAGCTCTTCCTTCTCCTTCTCCCATTCCAGCTTAGCTGCTTCTAACTCTGAGCGCTCTTCACTAATTTCAGTTTCTCCCTTGTGGTTTGCTAAGGTTTCTGATCCATTACTTTCTTCCTGCGGTTCAACCTGTTCTGTTTTTAGTTCAGTTTCCTTTTTGCGTTTTTTTTCACTCATTTGATCTACCACCTATCCGCTTTCCCCTATTTATTGTCAATCAGCAGGATGTGTCCCGTTAGCCGCTTAGGCTCTGATTTAAATGATCTACCAGGCGACGCATGACACTGATCACCCTGCTGTAATCCATCCGGATCGGTCCAAGCACACCAACGGTGCCAAGGATTTTATCATGAATCTTGTAACTGCCGGTGATCAGGGTGCATTCCTGGATATCCTCATATTCATTTTCTGCGCCAATTTTAATGGTAATATCATCATCGCTGGATGTTCCTTCCAGTATTTTAAAGAGCAGCGGCTCCTGTTCAAAAAGATTCAGCATCCTCCTGATCTTATCTACATCTTTAAATTCAGGCTGGTTCAGGATGTTCGTCGTGCCACCTAAAAATACCCGGATCTGTTTTTCCTCTTTTAAACTTTCTTCCAGAAGGATAAAGGCCTGCTCAAGAATTTCCAGACGGCGGAAAAGATCACGCTTCAACTCATTGATCAGGGAAGTTGTAACCTGATCTATGGTCAGCCCGTAGAGTTTCTGGTTTAAATAATTAACAATCTGCTGCAGCTCAGCTTGGCTTAAATGATGCTTCATGTCGATCACTTTATTCTTAATAAAGCCGGTGTCAGTAATTAAAACTACCAGGCCGCGTGATTCATCAAGTGGCAGAATTCGCATCTGGTGAAAAGCGCTTTTTTTAAATTGCGGCCCCATAATTAAAGATGTCTGATTGGTTGCCGCTGATAACACCTTGGCTGAATTAACGATGATCTGCTCTATTTCACGCATCTTTTCAGTGCTGAGTGAGCTGGTTAAAGCCTCTACGTCATCAGAACTGAGATCGCCCTGTTCCATCAGGTAATCGACATAATAGCGGTAACCGCGCTGTGAGGGAATCCTCCCGGCAGAAGTATGGGGTTGGATTAAAAAACCCAGTTCTTCAAGATCTGCCATCTCATTGCGAATTGTTGCCGAACTTAAACCCATTCTGTATGATCGGGCCACAGTGCGCGATCCAACCGGTTCTGCAGTCTTTATATAATCTATAACCACAGCTTTTAAAATCTGCTTTTTTCTTTCACTTAGTGGTATTACCATTACTATTACCCCCGTACCTGCCTATTAGCACTCTAAGAAGCAGAGTGCTAAGGTCAGAATAAAAATAACATCTATCCGGGGGGTTTGTCAAGTTGTCCGGTGCGGATTGGTAAATCTTTCAGAATGACCTAATTTTTAGTCTTGCTTGACGTTTTCTTTGCCTTTTCGATAATTTTCAATCGCATTATGGAGCGCATCAGCAGCCAAGTTTGAACAGTGCAGCTTAAGAGGCGGCAGTCCGCCCAGTTCGTCGGCTACATCCTGGTTGGTGATCTGCATTGCTTCATCAATCGTTTTGCCTTTGACCATCTCGGTCAACATGCTGCTACTGGCAATAGCGGCTCCGCAGCCGTAGGTCTGAAAACGAACATCTTCGATGAGATCATTTTTGATCTTAAGATAAATTTTCATCGTATCTCCGCATTTAAAGCTGCCGTGTTCCCCGATGGCATCTGCATTTTCAAGCGCGCCGACATTACGGGGATTGCTAAAGTGATCAATTACTTTTTCGTTATACATCAACAGTAACTCTCCTTTGAGCCGGATCAGGCATAATATGTCGGGGACATCAGGCGTAGTTTCTCGACTATCCGCGGCAATCTAGCAAGCAGGTAATCAATATCGGCCTCACTGTTGCCCAGACCTAAACTAAAACGAATTGAACCATGGGCTGTTGCATGATCCAAGCCGATGGCTGATAATACATGCGAGGGCTCAAGCGATCCGGAAGAACAGGCTGAACCGCTTGAAGCTGCAATGCCTTCCAGGTCGAGGCTCAGCAAAACCGCTTCGCCTTCAATATGCTGAAAACTAACATTTACATTTCCAGGCAGGCGTTCCACGGGATGACCGTTGAGCAGCGTACCCTCAATAGCCAAAAGTCCATTGATCAGCTTGCTGCGCAAGTTTTCGAGCTGCTTTCGCTGCGCTTCCATCTCGGCCACAGCCAGTTCCAGGGCCTTAGCCAATCCTATAATGCCCGGCACATTTTCAGTCCCCGGTCGCAGTTTTCGCTCCTGACCACCACCACGATAAAGAGGGGCTAACTGAGTGCCCTTGCGCCTGAAAAGCAGTCCGATCCCCTTTGGCCCGTTGAACTTGTGCGCTGAAAGAGATATAAAATCCGCTTTTAAAGAACGCAGGTCCAGCGGTAGATGTCCGCCAACCTGGACAGCATCGGTATGAAACAGTATATTGCGCTGCTGCGCCAGTTCGGCAATCTCGTTAACTGGTTGCAGTGTACCAATTTCATTGTTTGCCATCATGATTGAAATGATAAAGGTTTCAGGCGTAATGGCCCGCCGCAGATCATCAACCTGGACCCGACCGTAATTGTCAACAGGCAGATAGGTAACACTGTAGCCATCGGCTTCCAGGTCCTTGCAAACATCGAGCACGGCATGATGTTCAATACTGCTGGTAATGATATGTCCCGGTTTGCCGTGTTTTCTAGCCGTACCGCGCAGAATAATATTATTTGACTCTGTTCCCCCGGCAGTAAAATAAATCTCTTCCGGCTCCGCGCCCAATAGCTCCGCCGTTTTCGCCCTGGCTTCATCAACTGCCCGGCGTACTGTTCGCCCGGCGAAATGGATGCTCGACGGATTTCCGTAATATTCACGCAGGTAAGGAAGCATCGCCTCGACAACTTCTTCCCTGACTGGTGTTGTTGCACTGTGATCCATGTAAATCAAGCGCTTGTTCATTAATCTTACACCTACCCTTAGACTAGATCTTTTTTACCGCAACCAGTTCATTGAGCGTAACTTCATCAAGGACATCATTGATCTTGTCTCGTAATCTTTCCCAGACCTGCCTTGTCAGGCAAGCTCCCCGCCGATGACAACAGGATTCTCTTTCTCCTTCAGCCAGGCAGTTGACCGGGGTAATCGGTCCCTCCACTGCCCGGACAATATCTCCTACCCTGATTTGTTCAGGTGGACGGCTTAAGCTGTAACCTCCGCGCGAACCACGTAAGCTGTTTACCAGCTGAGCCCGTCTTAAGTCGGGAAAAATTTGTTCCAAGAATTTTAAGGAGATTTGTTCCTGCTCGGCGATTTCGCGCAGCGGAACCGGCCTTTCCCGGTGGTGCATTGCCAAGACAGCCATCGAACGTACTCCATATTCAACTTTGGCTGATAATCTCATATTTAACAACCTTTTTTAATTCCGACTAAATAACTAAGGTATTGCCAAAAAAAGAATAGCATCTCTGATCAGCTCTGTCAACTGATTATTTACTTGTGGATCTAGAATCGAACAAAATAAAAGCCGGCATTAAAAGCCGGCGATCAGAAACATTATTATCAGGTAATCTGCTAATCCTGGAGTTTAACTACATTTGCAGCCTGTGGACCGCGATTCCCTTCCACTATTTCAAATTCAACATCCTGACCTTCATCTAGGGTTTTAAATCCTTCGCCCTGTATTTCTGAATAATGAACGAAGACATCCTTGCCCTCTTCAACTTCAATAAAACCATACCCTTTTTCGGGGTTAAACCATTTAACCTTGCCCTGCATCAATCGACTACCTCCTAAATCTTTTTGCTTTATGTTAACGTCTAGTTGTAACTTGACATTACCATAATTTTGATTATAAAGCAAGAAATTATAAGATTCAGACACCTGGAGATAGCGTTGTATCGGTGTTGTTCGCTCTTAAACCACCCAATCTCCTTTTCGCCAATTATACTTAGTTGACAAACTGCTTGAATCATTATTGAATTAAGGTTAAGTGAACCGGAAAGGGATGAGGCCCTGTTGATCAAAGGAATGGGAGTAGATCTGGTCACAATTGAGCGGATCGAAAAAATAGTTAAGCGTCATCCGGAACGCTTTCTAAAGAGAATCTTCAGCGCTGCAGAATTAAAAAGTTTAGAAGCAAATCGTCTTTATCCTGCCACTTTAGCCGCACGCTTTGCGGCCAAGGAAGCGGTGCTGAAAGCAATCGGCTGTGGAATCGGTCCAGCTGCTCTCAATGAAGTTGAAATAATCGCACCTTCGGGAGCACAGCCGCAGGTTTACCTTCACGGAACTGCCCGGCGCCTGGCCGCAGAAAAGGGCATTGATGGTTTTGCGCTTTCCATGACCCACGAACCACCATTTGCCTGTGCTGTTGCCGCAGCCTATTAGTTTAAGCTCGCTGTAAAAAATGATCCATCAACAGAAAGCCCTGCTTGTAATGGCTGCCGGTCTTCGAAGCACTATCTTCATTAAAAGCATGGCTGGGGCTATTCTGTGGTTCAGGACTACGATAGATCGCATAAGGAACCGGTTCCCTGGTATGAGTACCCAGTGACAGCGGAGTAGCATGGTCGGTTATCAGTAAAATACTATAATCATAGTCTCTCGCTGCTAACTGTTCTGTTAATACACCCACTACTTTGTTGTCAATCATTTCGATTGCTTTAATCTTGTTGTCCATTTCAAAGCGGTGAGAGCATTCATCAGGAGCTTCAATATGCAGATAGACGAAATCATCGCCCCGCTCAAAGGCCTGTAGCACAGCCTCAACTTTGCCTTCAATATTGGTATCAATGTAACCGGTGGCGCCTTCGACCTCGACTATTTTTAAGCCGGCATAAAGACCGATGCCTTTGACCAGATCAACTGCTGATACAACAGTTCCTGTAAGACCATATTTTTCCTTTAATGTAGGGATGAGCGGCCTTTTCCCTTCGCCCCAGAGCCAGATCGAGTTGGCCGGGTTCAGACCCCGTTTAATTCTATTATCATTGACCGGATGAGCAACCAGGATCTTGTAGCTCTGTTCCATCAGTTCCAGAATTTTAGGCCCTTCGGGCCCGCCGGGCAGATAATCACTGATTTTTTGACTACTAATGTCATGGGGAGGGGTTAAACTCCACTGATCAGACGCCCCTTTCCAGACCATCAGGTTCCGGAATTGAAAACCGGTGTAGTAGCGTATTAAATCCGTACCCAGTTCTGCATCAACAGCCTTGATCAACTGATCGGCTTCGGCTGTTGAAATTTCCCCGGCGCAGTAATCAACCATTGTCTTGGCTGAATAGGGTTCCTCCTTGGAAAGAGTGACCAGGTTGCAGCGGAAAGAAACATCGTCCGGCCCAAGCTCAACACCGAGGCTGGCTGCTTCGAAAGGTGAACGTCCGGTATAATATTGCAGGGGATCGTAACCGAGAACCGAAAGATTGGCTGTATCACTACCAGCCGGTAGTCCATTGGGGATCGTCTGGATCAAGCCCAGTTCACCTTTCCTGGCCAGAGCATTAAAATTAGGAGTTTTGGCATACTGCAGGACTGTTTTGCCACCAAGTTTTTCTAGTGGATAATCGGCCATTCCGTCCCCGACAATTACCAGGTATTTCAAATTTAATTCCCCTTTCTTGATGAAGGAAATAAGCGAATAAAGGTTTTGTGTGTGCCTCGAAAATACCCTTTTAGACCCATTTTGTCAAGTTTAAGGAATAATGATTAAATACAAATATAATCACGAGTCAATGGATACGTGCTATACTGCTAAAAGGATCCAGAGAAATAACGTCGAATTTATTTATTTTGACTCGATAATCACTGCAGGGAGCTAAAGATATGTACTACCGAAGCACTAGGGGTTATGTTGAAACAACAACGGCAGCTGAAGCAATAATCGAAGGAATCGCTTCCGATGGCGGGCTCTATGTGCCAACAGAACAAGTAGCCCCTTTTAGACTTGATCAGCTGCCCGTCAATGATTACCACAAATTGGCCGAGACAATTTGCCTGCCCTATCTATCCGGGTTTGAAAAAGATGAAATCAGAGGCGCTCTTACCAGGGCTTACGACCAGGACAAGTTTGATCACCCCGCCATAACCCCGTTGCAGATCCTGGATGAGAGATTAGCCGTGCTTGAACTCTGGCACGGACCGACTTATGCTTTTAAAGATATTGCTCTGCAGCTTTTACCTCACTTGATGCGCCTTGCTCTTCAACAGAGCGGTGAATCAAAGGAGATAGTGATTTTGACCGCCACTTCCGGAGACACCGGAAAATCAGCCTTGGAAGGTTTTCGTAATATCCCCGGTATCAGGATCATAGTCTATTATCCCGAAAGAGGGGTTAGCGAAATCCAGAAGCTGCAGATGATCACCCAGGAGGGTAACAACTTAAATGTCATTGCAGTTAAGGGGACCTTCGATGACGCCCAGAAGGGCGTTAAAACCCTTTTCAATGACCGGGACCTAATCGCTACCCTGGCTGCAGCCGGTGTAAAACTTTCTTCAGCCAATTCAATCAACTGGGGCCGGCTGCTGCCACAGATTGTCTACTATTTTTCCGCTTACCTGTCACTGGTCGAAAAAGGTCTTAAACCCGGCAAAAAAATTAATTTTGTGGTACCGACAGGCAATTTCGGGAACATCCTGGCCGGCTACTATGCTTTCCGATTGGGTCTACCTGTAAACCGCCTGATCTGCGCCGCTAATCGCAACAACGTGTTGAGTGATTTTATCAACAGCGGCACTTACAACTGCCGAAGGACGCTGCACCAGACTATTTCCCCTTCGATGGATATTCTCGTATCTAGCAACCTGGAGCGTTTATTGTTTGAGCTGAGCAATCAGGATGCAGACCTGGTCAGCAGCTGGATGAAGCAGCTTCAACGGGAAGGATCTTATCAAGTTACACCGGAAGTCCATCACAAAATTGAAGAGATTTTCTGGTCCGGCTATGCTGACGATCAGAAAACCATTGAAACAATATCCAAGGTGTACAAACTTCATGGTTACCTGATCGACACGCACACCGCCGTTGGCCAAGCTGTGCTGGACCAATACCTGGAACAAGAAACCGATCACTTACCGGCAGTAATCCTCTCGACGGCCAGCCCCTATAAATTTTCCGGCAGCGTTTCCAGGGCTATCCTGGGCAGTCGTTTTAACTCCGGCAGCAGTGAAATAGAATTAATGAAAGCCCTGGCAAAGGAAAGCGGTACTGTGGTGCCTTCCAGCCTGGCCGATCTTGATCAAAAAACGGTAAAACATAAGCAGGTGATTGCCCCTATGGCCATGCGCAACCACCTGCTCGAAATACTTGACCTAAGTTAGCTGTTTATTCGGATTGGGAATCGCTGTCCTCCTGATTATCTTGATCTCCTGTTCCGGATGTTTCTTCCGGCTCCGACCGTCTTGGCTGAACAACAATTTCAGTAACATAAGGCTTAACTGAACCGAAACGGGTTAATAGTGTGGCTCCAACAGCCAGGACGAAAAGCGAAAGTGATACGAGCCAACCGATGAAGGGAATCATCGCCACCAGGCCAAGAATGAGAACCCCAATCGCTACTGCTCCTAAGGGACTGAAGCTCCTTGATGTAGCCGACCCGAGTATTTTTTCACCGACCAGCAGGGCAATCCCCGTGTAACCAAACAGTGCCGCCACCGCCAGAACAATGATCTCGACAATGATCAGGGGTATTCCAATCAGGGTAATCGCCAACACTACCATCAGTGGGATGGCCAAAATTGCTACCAATAGGCCCCAGCCAATTACCGGGCCGCTTTTACTGGCGACTGCCTGGCCGGTAGTTTTGACCTGGTTTGGGAAAAGGGTATAGATCAGGGCCGCCAGGGCAAACATGATCAACATGTTGATAATACCCCGGGCAATATTTCCATAGGGCCCCAGACGCGGGAAAGGCGCCAAATCCCAGTCCCTGCTGCGCATCACGTGAGGCATGAAACGAAACCGCTCAAAAGTGTTGTCAAGAGAGCGTTCAAAACGATTAAAAATCGACTCGATTCTCTCTTCGTCTACCCCTTCAAAACTGTAACCGGGATCGCTTTCGGCTTCCTGCAGCTCATTGATTGTCAATTCTTCATTGATAACCACCTGGCCGACAATCGAAGTATCGCTTGTTTTGACCAAACCGCGCGCTACAGAAATTCGGCCATTGACGACCCCCTGGGGACCGACCTCAACCACACCCTGTTCAAGGCTTACATCGCCATTAACAACCCCTGTAATCACAACATTTCCGCCTTTGCTGGTCACATTACCGGAAACGGTTCCGCTGATCTGCATCTCACCAAACCCGGAGCCGACATTACCACCAACCGTGCCTTCAATGTCGGTTGCGCCTAAATCGGCATCCACGTTACCGCCGACCGAACCGCTGATTATTATTTCTCCCATTCGCGAGCGGACATTGCCGCTGACGTTACCAGCTATTGTAACCTGGCCCATATTCGCTTCCACGTCACCGTTAACATCACCGTTAATCGTTACCTGGCCCATGTTGTTATTGACGTTGCCGTTGACTGTTCCATCAACAATCAGCTCACCAAGGTTAAGCGTTACATTACCGTTCACCACGGTGTTGCGGTTGATGATCAGCTCTCCCGCAGTCTTATTGATCTCTTCGTTGATCACGGTCTCCTCGGCCTCGGCAAATACCCCTGTCGTCAAAAGTCCTACCAACAGGATTAGAACCAGGACCGCCAATACCGTCAATTTTAAATTCTTTTTAGCCATTTTGCCATCCCTCCAAATTATTAAGCATTTTCAAGATAAATAGTTCCAGGGCCACTAGCCCCGTAAAAATACTAATTGCCCAGGTAAGGTTTAACATCTTGCCGATTGCCAGCAGATCAAGAAATGTATCGATTATTAAACCAACTTGGTGGGTAATGCCCACTGAAAGCCACCATTCAAAATAATCCGGCCCCAGCAGGAACAGGACGAATAAAAGGATTACTATCGCAGTCAAAGCTACCTGCAGGGCGGGGAACGGCACAGGTTTGAGTTTCTTTTCCAGCAGCCGACAAAAATCGGCAGGCAGTTTATCCGTGCTTTTCAGCCCGTCGGCCATATTTACCAGGCTCTTTATTTGCCTGGACTGGCGACGGCAGGCTGGACAATTTTCAACATGCAGGACCACCTGTCTCCCTTTTTCTTCACCGTCGACCACTGCTTGGATAGTCAGCTGATCCGGACAACGATCCATTAATTACCCCTCCCTTACTGCAGACAAAGATTCTTTAAGCATCATCCTACCCCGGTAAAGCCGATTTTTAACCAGGCTAAGCTCTAAGTCCAAAACTTCGCAAATTTCAGCATAACTTAATTCACTTACATGTCTGAGGACTAGGACCTCCCGGTAATTGAGAGGCAGTTTTTCGAGTGCCGAAAGTAAGTTTTCTGCCATCTCTTTTTGCAAATACAGTTCCTCAGGACCGGTAACCTGGGGTAAAACCGTTTCATCGGAAAAATCAAAAGGCAGCTCACGGTGATCACGTAACCAGTTACGGCAGAGATTGGTTGCAATTTTGTAGAGCCACGGCCCAGCGGGTTTACTATGGTCATAACTGGCCAGATTCTTATATGCCCGTAAGTAAGTCTCCTGGGTCAGGTCTTCGGCCTGGGCCCGATCCCCCGTATAGCGCAGAGCCAGGCGGTAGATCTTATCCGCATAAGTTTCAACCATTTCGCGAAAAAGCTCCTGCAACTTCACACCACCATTTCGACTTTCCACTTTATAATACACCGGACTTTGCAAAAAGTCTGATCACCAGAGAATCAACACATGGGGACGGTTCTTTTGTGTCATTTTTTTTAACAGCAAAATCTATTTGGCATTTTTTTAAGCCAAAAGTCAATTGGATCAGGCTCTATACTTATTGATTACTGGATTTTTAATCATTCCGTCAGCATATTGACTGCTATTAAGACCATCAAAAACGATTGTCAGGGGGACGGGGTTGTTGACAACTTTTCTATGCTTTTAGGACAACGCCTCTATTAATCCCTGTTAGCCTGGCGATCTGCCTCACTGATAACCCTTTTTGCTTTAATTGTCTCAGGTAATCATCCCTGGTATTTCGATCAATCTTTTGCCATTCTTCCAATTTGCCTTTTGGGAAAGTATTTTTAACCATCTCTGAAGCTTCTTGATCTGTCAGGTTTTTCTTCTTGTCTACATCTAGGCATCGATCATTGGTACTTTGCTTGTTAAAGCGTAAAAATGATTTTAGTACTGTTGGTATGCTGCTGAATAAAAGTTGTCAACAACCCCGTCCCCTTGACAATTTTAGGCTTTTTTGGTTTTGTACGGGTTCGAGTTTTGAGCTATTAACCAGGATAGCTGAAGCTAAAATTAAAATTCCGCCAAATAATTGAAACGGAGTTAAAATTTCGGCGAAAAACAACGCGGCCAGAATGACGGTTATGGGTGATTCAAAGGTAGAAATGATACTGGCTCTGGATGCTCCTACCAGCACCACACCTTGAAGGAACAGGATAATGGTTATAGCGGTAGAGAATATAGCAATAAAAAATATAGCAAACCAGGCACTTAAGTTAAACTGAAAGGAAATTTGGTTGCTAGCTAAACCCATAAACCCAATTCCGATGCCAGCAGCCCAAGTTACCCACATGGTAGTGACCGTAACGGGGGCTCCCTTTAGTTTCGAGTTTCCAATGATTATATACAAAGAATAAAGAAAGGATGAAGCAAGACTTAAGATCAATCCCAGGGGGTCAGTGAAATAAAAAGAAGAACCTAATACCAGCATTATGCCAATGAAAGAAATTACTAAAGCGATGCCTTTGATCTGATCGATTTTTTCTATACGCCAAATAGCCATCAATAAAGAGACTACCGTTGGATAAGTGTATAAAACAATAGATGCCAGCGGAATTGGAATCCGCTCCAGAGCAATAAAATAGCACAACGATGCCACAGAATATCCACATACTCCCATCAAAATAGCAGCGCTCCGCTCGTGAGTGGACAAGCGACGCTTAGGCTTTTTCCACTGCAAATAAAGGAAAAGCAGCACCCAGGAAATTAAAAAACGGGCAGTTAAAACTTCAAATATATTAGCGCCATTCTGATAAGCAATCCTTACAAAGAATGGCGCAGAACCAAAACCAACAGCAGAAAGAAATACCAGCAAAAAGCCTGTAATCCTATTATGCAATTTTTATTTTCCTTTGGTGAGAAATTAGAATCCCCGCAAACTTCCATATGCTGCTTTTAGTCGGATTTTAATATCCCCAGGCGACACTTTCTACGTTTATATTGTATAGAATGTAAATAAGCAAATATTACATTTTCTTATAATTTAATCAAGCAAAGCAATACCGATGGAAGTTATTTCAACCCGGCTGTGGGAAAAAACAGCAGATTTAACTTCCTGCGAACCAATCTTTATTTCCAATGCAGTAATATCAGGCCCGCCCAGCTCGATTCCGCCACCAGATTCTAAATTTAAAGTCAGCAAACCTTCATTGGTGGGCTGCAGGTGATCCAGTTCACCACTGGCCAAAACTGCGAGCCCCAGGGCTACTGAACCGGTGCCGCAGGAAGGCTCGAAGAAATCATCCTGGACATAATGGGGAAAGATGATTCTTAGATCGCCGGTATGCTCCGGATGCCAGTCATAGACGGCAACATTCGGTTCGACTTCTCCGGTTTTAGCCATGAAATCTTGCTGAATAGCTGATAACAGTTCCCGGGTTCTTTTATCCCAACTCTTAAAATCAAGATCCGGATAAACCGCCAAAAAATGGTCGGCATTAATCACCAAAAATTTACCGGCACGCATTACTTCCAAATCTCCATAACGGAGGGGGCCAACTCCGCTAGCATAACATTCCTTTACAAAACAATCCATATTGGTCCTAACCTTAAGCGCTTTCTGCCTGTCCGTCGTAATAGTGAGCGCCGTTGGGCCGCAGCCGGTATTGAGCAATGCTTCTACCATTGATCCACCGGTTTCAAGTCCAAACAGACTGCCCAACTCCGTCTCAACCAGGGCAACGCCAAGCACCTGGGTAAAGCCGCCGCAGGCGCTTATGAAACAGGGTACAGTAGGCTCAACTATTTTCACATCGATCTCCCCCGCCTTCTCCCCGGGATAGAGAATTCCCGCCTCGTGGGCATAAAGGTAGTTGGGACCCATTAATTTTACCGCCGTATCAAGCTCACGGCCTTCCGGGATCTGGTCGCCGCGCAGCAGAATAATCAGATTGCCGCCCATGTGACCACGAACAAAATCAAGTTTCATTTTTAAATCACCTTCATTCGCTAGATAAAAAACTGCTGTTTAGCTTTCTTTCAGAGAAGTGAAACTCACTTCTTTAAATGAAAGAGGTTTCAGTAGCAATGCCCTGCTTTGCGCACTTCACCCATCCTGGTTTCAAGACAGGGGCAAACGTTTTCCGGGATATTTTCAAACCGGCATGGACAATAAAAATCTCCATACATCTTATGCTTGCCGATCAACCCTTCGATCACCAGCTCCTTGTCCTCATTAAAAGTATAGTCGCGCAGACGAGAATAATTTTCTGACCGATTACGAATTTCAGTTTCCGGATCCTGCGGAAAGCGTCTGGCCTTGATTTCTGGTTCCAGCTCGGTGATTTCCAACTCAGCCCCGCAGACAGAGCAGACTACAACCTGTCCTTTTTCAGGTTCTCCCCTGAAAACAAAAGAAACCCGGCAAACTTCACAATAAATCTTAGACTTCACTCTTTAAAGCCTTCTCGATTTCATCTTCCTTATAACCCTGAACAACTGTATCACCGATTACAGTTACCGGAAATGAGCGTCTTCCGGTCAGCTTTTCCACTTCTTCCAATGCAATTTTCTGCTCCTCTCCCTGGGCCAGGTCAACATCGACACAATCATACTCGACTTGGTGATCCTCTAAATACTGCTTGACCTTTTTACACCACGGACAAGTACTTAAAGCATAAACCTTTACCATTGTTCATACCTTCCTTTATCCTGTTTATTTTTGTCCGGAAATCTTCAGCCCGAAATCAACAAAGCGGGCGGTTTCGAAAATGCCTAAATCCATTACCTTATTCATCGTTTCAGCACTTATTTTGTTGTCCACCTGCAGAGACATCATCGCTTTGCCTCCGATATTTCTGCGACCTAGCTGCATCGAAGCAATATTTATTTTTTCACTGCCCAGTAGAGTCCCGATTTTACCGACCACTCCTGGCACATCAAGATGCGTGGTCATCAAAGTATAGCGAGCAGGAAGGATCTCAATCTGGAATTCGTCAATTCTGACAATACGCATTTCATTGTTCAGTATAGTCCCGGCAATCTGGTGTTCTTCACTAACGGTACGTCCTTTCAGGGTAATCAGCGTACTGTAGTTTTTAACCTCGGTCGTTGAAGTCTCTCTTACGGCGATACCACGGGCTTTGGCTATATAGGGAGCATTAACCCAGTTTACACCGTCACCGACAATATGGCGTAAAAAACCGATCAGGCACGATATGGTTAGTGGAGCCAACTGCAGGGAGGCTACTTCGCCACTGTAAGTAAGTTCCAATTCATCAACCTGGCCGCCAAACATCTGCAGGTAAAAACCACCCATTACTTTTAAAAGAGGCAGGTACGGTTCCAGAGCTGCCCTGGCCTCTGGCATCAAAGCTGGAACATTAACAGCCGATACGATCGGATCACCCTTTAAAGCCATAATCACCTGCTCGGCAACCTGCAGCGCAACATTAGTTTGCGCTTCAAGGGTTAAAGCGCCTAAGTGTGGTGTAACAATAACGTTTTCAAGCTCAAGCAGTCGGCAGTCAGCAGGCGGTTCCTGTTCAAAAACATCAAGCGCCGCCCCGGCAATTTTGCCTGCTTTTAGAGCTTCATAGAGAGCATCTTCGTCGATCAAACCACCGCGGGCACAATTAATAATTCGAACGCCTGTCTTCATCTGGTCTAACTCTTCGGCCCCAATCAGGTGAAGCGTGTTTTCGCTTAACGGAAGATGCAGGGTAATAAAATCAGAATGGCCGATCAGTTCTTCAAAAGTTGCCAAATCGGTACCAATTTTCTCGGCTTGTTCTTTTGAAATGTAAGGATCGTAAACAAGAACATCCATATTCATCGCTCTTGCCCGTCTGGCTACTTCACTGCCGATTCGTCCCATACCGACAACCCCGAGAATTTTATTGTTCAGTTCTACACCGGTATAAGCCGAACGATTCCACTCGCCTTTTTTTACAGATAGATTTGCGCCGACGATGTTACGAGCCAGTGTAGTGAGCATTGCTATGGTATGTTCTGCCGCCGAAACTGTATTGCCATGAGGAGCATTAAGAACAATAATGCCCTTCTCCGTAGCTTTATCAACGTCAATGTTGTCTACACCAACTCCAGCCCGACCGATAACCTTGAGTTTCATTCCAGCCTCAATCACATTAGCACCAACTGTAGTCCGGCTGCGGACGACCAGGGCATCGTAATTACCGATGTCTGTTAAAAGCTGATCCGGAGTGATTTCCGGCCTGTAGTCAACTTCGACATTTTTCTTTAAAACCTCAAGTCCCTCTTTAGAGAGGGAATCACTAACTAATACTTTCAAGAAAACCACCTCCGGCTGGAAAGAAAGACGCTTTTTAGTCTTATTAATATATCACAGATTACCGCTAGCTGGAAATATCCAAAAATATTATTATTAAAAAAGAGTGAGAAAATATGCGCCGGTTTCCGGTTCACTGACCTCGCAACCTGAGTTACGATGAAGGGAACCGATTGTGTTCCAGCTTAATTGCCCCCTCGGCACAGTGTTCCTGGCAACAGTAACAACGAATGCATTCGTAGAGTTCAAATTCAGGAATTCCACTACTGCAGTCAATTACCTGTAATGGGCAGTTATCGGCACAAATACCGCATTCAACACAGCGCTCCGAATCAACTGTCGGGTAAGGACGACGGGCATAGAGCAGATTTCTGAAATAAGCCAATGGAAAGCTGGCAATCAAACGACTGATTTTACCGTGTCCACCTGGTCCTCGATCGAAATCCTTAACGCGACATTCTTCAAGCTTCAAGCCCCTGATCTCGATATCTTCAAAAAATGCCCCCGGAAGCTTCAGTTCCCGGGCAGCAGCAATGGTGGTTACCTGGGCCGGTAAAAACCCGGCTATTTCGGCAGCTATGCTGTCAAGCGCTACCGCACTGGTCGAAGCCATTAAGAGGCCTAGCTGACGCGGTTTTCCGCGCCGTGGACCAGTGCCTTCCATCGCTACAATGGCATCAAGGATTGAAAAAGCCGGTTTAACCGCAAGATAGATATCGATCAACAAGCGGGAAAAATCAAGAGGTAGGGGATGTTCCATGTGGTAACGCTTCTTGATCTTCCCATGGAGACAGCCATAATTATTCTTTACCGCTCCGGTCAGTCCGGTTAAGGCATGAGTCTTAAGTTTTGCCGCATTGATAATCAGATCCATTTGCTCCAGCTCGCGGGCCAGCGGGATGATGCGCTCCTGGAAACCGAAAACCTGTTGTTCGGAGTTACCGCTGAAGATCAAAGCTTTTGCACTGGTCTGTTCGATAATCGCCTTTAGCCCCGAAATCTCCAAAGTCTGCTGCTGATCGTCACTGCCGGGGTTATCGCCGATATAAGCCTCGCCTCCCGCCTCATGTACCATCTCAACCAGAGCCTTGATAATTATCGGGTGTGTAGTCACTGCTTCAGCAGGAGCGGCAGCAGCCAGCAGATTAGGTTTGATTAACACCTTCTGCCCAGGGCTGATCATTGCCTTCAATCCACCAAAAGGTTGTATTACCTTTTTCAGAGCTTCGATTACTTCAGTTGAGTCATAACGTCTGCACTTTTCAATAGCTACAATCGTTTTTTCTTTTTCTGTCATCATCTTTGTTCGTCTCATCCTGATAGAAATTATTCATACTTTACAACCGCTTTGCTGTAATTTTTAGCCACTATCAGGTTCAGATCATCGGCAAATTAGATCTGACCATTCTTACTGATGCTATCAAGGCATATTTTTGTCAATATAAGTTGTAAGTCTGCCCAGGGAGCTGACATAGCTGCCAAGCTCGTTATCATACCAGCCAAAGATCTTGGCATGGGTAACAGGAATACTGATATCGCAGGCAGATTCTACCCCACATTCGCGCATCGTTGTCGTATCAACATTAATAAAACCCGTGCGGGTATGGGTCTCGGTTCCTTCAATAATGATCGCAGCCTGGTAGCCGATCAGATCGGCCGAAACATTTTGCTGTTCGCTGAAAACCATCATTCCCCGTTGTGCACCGGAGGCGGCCTGACGGTAAATATCGTTGATCAGTTCCCGATTAACCAAAGGTTCACCCACTTCATTTAGCTTTGTTTTAAATGTAACATTGAGCATAATCAGTGAAGAGGTACTGGTCGGGATCCGAACCGAGTCGGCCATAAAACCGATCACTTTAATCTCAGGCAAGATTTCCTCCAAAGCCCTGGCAGCTCCAGTCGTTGTTAAGATAATATTATTAAAGACCGATCGACTCTTACGCAAATCAGAGGCGCCTTCTTTCGGAACCGCATCTAAAATGTTTTGATTATTGGTTGCCGCATGGACCGTAGACATCGAGGCGGTTATCAGGTGTGCCGTTTCTTTGGTTTCCAGAAGAGGTTTAACCATGTGAGCCAAACCGGTGGTGGTGCAGCTGGCCGCAGAAATCAGATGATGAATTTGTGGATCATAGCGGTCGTGGTTAACCCCATAGACAAACATGGCGCTGTCTTCTGGAGTCCTAACAGCGGAATCGGCAATTTTGAAGGGGGCACTGATAATCACTTTTTCTGCGCCTGACTCCAGATGACCACGGGCACTGCCTTTCGGGGCATCAGCCGCAACTGTTGGATCGATAAAGACTCCGGTGCATTCAACTACCAGGCGCACCCCTTCCCTGGCCCAGTTTATATCGCGGGGATTACGGTCAACAGTAAGTAACCTGATTGGAATATTATCGATCGAAAAAAGATCCTCTTCACGATCGATAATTTCCACTTTAACCTGGCGTCCCGTATAACCATAAAGGAATCGGCTCAGAGAACCATAAGTTGAATCTTTAACAAGATAATCAACCAGGTCTTCTATTTTTTTGCCCGCCTTGCGACCGGTATTAATTACAAAGGCATTAAAATGGCCGGCTCCAAGATGATTCCACAAGGTGAGTTTGCCGATTCGACCAGCGCCATTGATCCCTAATATCTTTTTCCCCTGCAGTTGCGTAATCAATTTATTGCCCCCTTTGAGATATATTTTACCGGGTATTTACCAGCGTAGATCTGTCCGAGGGTCCCATCGATTGACAACCAATCGCCCGCCATGACACTAGCGCTGCCAAAATAACATTTCTTCTGTTGATCATCTACAACCAGGTCCTTGCAATTGACGATGCACACCTTACCAAGTTTTTCTGCCGCTACGGCAGCGTGGGAAGTAACCCCACCGCGACTGGTAACCAAACCGTCGCATTTAAAAATCATCTGGATATCATCCGGTACGGTATCGGGGCGCACTAAAATTAAGTCGGCCCCGGGATCATTCCTTTTAAAAGTTTCAAGATCAAGTAAATCAAAACAAGCCTTGCCACTCAAACATCCACCGCCAATTCCTATTCCCCGTCCCAGAGGCTGTAGTTTTTCAGCAGGCAGATCAAAAACAGCCTGCTTTTCAGGCTGGATGATGTTTTGTTCCCGGATCTGCAGGATATAAAGGTCAGCAGGCTGATCAGACTCAAAAGTAAACTCGATTTCCTGGTTGTTAAACCCTTTGTTTTCAATCAATTCGACCGCAATATCGCGCAGGCGCTGATAAATTGCTGGAAAATCCTTTTCCAGAGATTGATCACTGTCAGGATAATCGACCAATCGTTGATGCTCGGATACCGGCAGTGGATAAACCAGTCCGGCTACAATGTCTTCACCCTGGCTGCAAAGGGTAAAATCACCATAAAGATTAATGCCGGGTTTTTTTAGTTTCGGATTGTGAGTAAATATAACTCCGGAACCGGATTTTCTTGAGCGGTTCCCCATAACCATCCTTTGCACCAAAACCGCTGTACCCCATTCGTCGGCAATTTGCAGGTGTTTACGGTAAGCAATGGCGCGGCTGGATGACCATGATTCAATGATGCTGATAATAGCCTGCTTCAGCTGGGTAAAAGGATCATCGGACAGTGCAACACCATGTTGATCCAAAATTTTCTTGTATTCAAGCGCCAACTTTTCCATCTGTGCGATGGTGAAAAACATCTTGCGCTCGACCCCGTATTTTTCCTTAACCCTGATCATCACGGCATCAAAAGAATCCCGGTTTATTCCATGCGACATACCCCAACTCTGGATGAAACGGCGGTAGCAATCCCAGCCCATCCAGGCCGTCTCCTGCCTTTTTGCGAGGGAGCGGGCAATTTGATCGGTAATGCCGACATTTAAAAAAGTGCTCATCGCTCCGGGCATTGAAATCGCGGTCCCTGAACGGACCGAAAGAAGCATCGGTTTCTCGGCACTGCCATACTTTAGTCCACAGCTTTTTTCCATCAGGGCCAGGCTTTCCCTGATCATTTTTTCCAACTCAGCATTGATCGAGGGATGTTGAAAAATAGTCTCCTTGTGCCGGTATATTTCAGTTGTCAGCACAAAACCCTGCGGAATCGGCAGCTCATAACCGAACATCTTTTTCAAGTAATAAGCCTTGGCCCCCAAAAAGACCTGGTTATCGATTTTTTCAGTCTTCGTGCCCAACGGGCTGATAGCCAGGTCGGGATTAAAAGACATCATGCTATGAATATGTTCCTCGGAGTAGTTCTCCAGCATGCTGTTAATCATATTCAGGGAGCTGGCAATAAACGAATCCAGCTCCTGGACCAGGAAGGCCGAAGAAAGAATTTCCCGGTAAAATTTTTCCGCCTCTCCCGCAATTACCTGCCGATCAGAGCCAAAAAACTGAGGTAGCACGACATTGATTGTCTCGTCGTAAACCCGAATGAAATATTCATTGATCAGCTCGCGGATATGCTGAGCAAGAAAACGAAAAATATTCATATATTGGCCCAGGGTAACACTGCTCGAGGTTAAGCTGTAGCGAAACATTTCCAAGGTTGAATTATAGTTCTGGCTGACCATCCCATCCAGTTCAAGACCGGTTTTAAAAAGAACCAGCAAGTTATAAATATTATGCAGGGTTTTTGCAGATATATATTCTAACTTAAAAGCGGTCAGAATCTTGCCAAAGAGATTCGAGGCTAGATGTTCAAGCCGGTACATCATTCCAAGCGCTTCAAATTTGGGCTCTTTATACTGCCCATACATCGATGGAATCCCCACTGCGATATGTCTTTTATAATATATCGTCTCAATTGCTTCCGTTGCCGATTTATTTAAAATAATTTCTTTGAGCAAAGCCATGAAACCAAATATTTTTTCCAGAGCCTTCCGGTACTGTTTTGTTTCCAGCAAAGCTTCCAGGTCTTCTATCTCTTTCTGGGTAAAGAAGCGGCTCTGTTTTAGAAGCCTGGTAATATTTCTGGTCTCGAAAGAGTACTTTTCTAAGAGAAGCTGGTAAAGCTGAACCAGGCTAAGCACCCTTTTTCTGTCCCTTTCGTTATCCGGAAATGAGTTTTCAAGATATGCGGAAAGTTCGCTTTCCTTAAGCTTTAGAAGACCTTTGTAATCAATGGCAAAATGTTCGCAAACCGCCTGCATGATAGCATTTATACCACTGAAATGGCGAGCATCTGCTTTTAGCCAGGCAGCAACATCGGCAGGCAGTATCTCCATCAATGCTTCAACTTCTCGATCAGTCCAATAGGCAGCGATCATTTCCACCAGCTGAACGTGCGTGTTGTTGCTTTCAGTATGCACCTGCTTGCGTAAAAAATGAATCAGCCGATCCTGACGGCCGGCCAGCTCATCAATAACTGTACTTACCTCGCGCAGTTTCCCTTCGGCCCCAATTTCGTTAAAAAAGACGGGAAATACCCTGGCCAGCTGTTTGACCTGCTTATAAACAGGCTCAATATCGGCGTTAAGCAGCCTGGTGATATCCCGTTGAAAAAGGTCAGTATCCGAAATAAAAATCCCGCCGAGCTTTAAATTTACAACCAGGGCGGAAAGCAGTTTCTTAAATTCGTAAGGCGCCGTTTCAATCAGATCCAGCCAAATCCTGATATTTTTTATATGGTTGGCATTGGCTTTTGTCTCCCAGTCGGAGGTGATTTCAATTTCACCGGGACAGATAAAACCGAATTCGATCAACTGTTTCATATAGTGGGCCGTGAGAATCCGATCGCCGATCGCCACAATCTCTTTGCCCAGAGTAAAGAGGCAATCCAGCACTGTATCGGTCTGTTGTTCTTTTAACTCGCTGAAAAGACCAAAAAGCAGGTTAAGATAATTAATCTTTCCCTGGTGGTCAAGTTCGGCCAAGGCCGATTTCAAAAGACGATTCAGGTCATAGAGCAGATGGCGCTTAAGCAGAAACATTCCCGGCAGATGAAGAATAAACAGAAGATAATAGGTTTTTTCAACCGCCAATTTGAAAGTTTCGCTAAAATGCCTGAAATGGTTGGCAATGTCGTTAAAGAAAAGGTTCTCTTCAATCTGCGGCCACTGCTCCGCCTGTTCAATACGCTTCAGCTGTTCTGTAAAAAAAGGTTTACCGATTTGGCGAATCTGGTCACTGTAATCAAACTGGAACAAATCCTTTTTACCCTCAAACCAAGCTTCAGTTTTGATTGTCTCTATCCAGTAGGAAATGGTTTTAACAAGCGCTGCCTTGGTTAAACGACATACGACTGGATTGAATTGCGGCAGACGTGCCGCCCGGGCCAGGTATTTTTTACAGTACCCGGAATTGCGAATCATTAAATACTGATCAGCTTCGATCCATGCTTCGATCATCGCCAGGCAGCGTTCGATAATCTTTGGCGGATAATCTTCTTCGTTTAACAGGCGATCAATAAACTTAAAGAGGGTTTTGATCAGCAGCTCTCGTTCTGATTCTTCGAGCTTTTTTGCCGCGATCTCTTCAAACATCGAAACAAGAAAATAAAGCGCCTCTTCAGCATCATCAAGTGAACTGTAGAGCCAAAGATCATTTAAGCTAATGGTGTGCAAATTTTCGATGATAAAACTGTAGCTGGGGTGAGGATGGTTATATTCAACAAATAGTTCTTCTGTTCTTTTATTAATACCCCAATAGGCTGCAGAAAGCGAAACAAACCAACGCTGCCGATCACTTAGCGTGGCCTTTTCCTGCTTGGTTTCAGCCAGGTTTACTTCCAGCGCCTCTGATTTGAACCCGCTTTCCATTGGTAGCTCCCATCTACAGATTATTCTATTTAAGTATAACATCATTAACAGTCGCTTTTCATGCTCATCGATCAGGTGATCAGGCAAGCAGCTTCGCGATCGGCAATGACTGTCACATCGCGATGCAGCTGCAGCAGCGATGCCGGTAAAGCGGTAGTAATCAAACCGGATAAACTGCCGGCAATAGCTTCGGCCTTATTCTTTCCCGCAGCAAGCAGCAGGATCTTTTTAGCCAGCATGATTGAACCCAAACCCATGGTAATAGCCTGTTTTGGCACCTCTTCAGTGGAACTAAAAAAACGGCTGTTCGCAGTAATTGTTTCCACAGTAAGATCTACCAGGTGCGTTTGAACCCGAAGCTGATGGTCAGGCTCATTAAAACCGATGTGCCCATTTCCGCCAATACCGAGCACCTGTAAGTCAATGCCACCGGCAGCGGCAATTCTTTGGTCGTATTCCCGGCAAAAGTGATCTAGATCGGAGACCTCGCAGGTTGGCATGTTGATTTGCAGATGATTAATATTAACATGACTAAAAAGATGTTTATACATATAGTGGTGGTAACTCTGCTCGTGTTCGGCATCCAGTCCGGCATATTCATCAAGGTTAAAAGTGCTTACCCGGCTGAAATCAAGCTGTCCATGACGATTCATCTTTACCAACTCAGCATACATGCCTTCAGGAGTCGATCCGGTTGCCAGACCAAGGACGACCTGTGGGTTTTGACTAATTTCAGCGGCTACCATCTCTGCTGCTTTTAGGCTTAATTCCTGGTAGTCTTCGACGATTATCAAATTCATATTTATGTTTATCTCCTTAAAAAATTTCTTCTTTCTCTTCCGTGGTATAAAAAAGAGCCATTAATCGTTCACGATCCGCAGAGGGAGGTGCTATCAACAGCTCCTGCTCAGCTTCAAACCGGTCTAAGACTGCTTTTTCTTCCAGGGCGGCTATTTTTTCCGGTATGCCATTTTCCACAACGGATTTTTTAACCTCGGCATAAAGTACTTCACTGCCATAAAGATACCGGCCCTCAGCCAGGATTTTTGATGCAACCATCGCCTTAAAATCCCTGAAAAGCAGCTGCTCTTTTACCAAAGCAAGGTCCTTGATAATATAGTCAAGTTCTTCCTTTGATGCCGGATTCATTAATAAGTTGTATTTTTCGCGATAGATCGTACTGTCCAAATCAGCAATCAGTTCTGCCGTTAATCCGGAAGTAACAGTGATAATGTCAAGATCGGATCCCTTGACCAGTTCACCGGTTGAAGACTCAGGACGTGGTTCAGCATGCGCCATACCGAAAACCACATCTCCGGCAATAATAAAACAGCTTTTTGCTGCCAGCTTTTCACCATCGCGGTGGTTATCAACTATGCGGGTAATTGTTTCACGGGCCAGGGCAATTTTTCTGGCGCTAATCGCCATAATCTCTTCGTTGATCTGAGTCGCCATTTTTTGTACTGTTGTTTCCTGTCCGACCAGACCAATTACGGTATAGTTCAGGAATTCCCGCATGATCGAAGGAGAAAGTCGAGCGTAACCACCGACTTTCTGATCCAATCGTAAATAGCGGCGGCCGACAGTCTGATGCACTAATTTCGGCGAAGACGCGCAAAACTGCCAGGCAGCAAATATTTCCATCCCGGTTTCGCGCATGAATTCCTTACCGGTAAGAGGGCCATTTTCAAATATTTCTAGCAAATGGTCCTCCTTCATGCCCTGTTTTTCAGCTTATGCAGATCATGCTCCTGTTTCACTTTAACAACAGTAGATGGAGGATAATAACCTCTGGCTGTGCCATTAGGGTAAAGAAGCACATTCTTGCCAAGCAGGGTGCCCGGTGTGGTTACACTATTACAACCCGTTTCTACTCCGTCAGCCAAAATTGCTCCGAACTTGCGCAAACCGGTTTGGTAGACTTGATCATCGATGGTAATTGAAACTTTGGAATCAATCATTTTTAAGTTGGCCAGCTTTGTGCCGGCTCCCAGGTTAACCTGGCCCAAGATACTATCTCCGATATAGGCAAAATGTCCAGCTTTGCTGCCCCCCAGCATTACCGAGGATTTCATCTCTGTTGTGTGACCAACAACACAATCATCGCCGACTAAAACATCCCCGCGGATATATGCACCTTGACGCACCTCGGTTCCGTTACCTATAATCGCCGGTCCCCTGATTAGGGCAGCAGGCTCTATTACCGTGTTTTTGCCAATAAAGATCTGGTCATCCATTAAAAATGCTCCGGCAAAGACAATTGATGCCCCCTTCAATTCATTACCGTCTACTAATACTAAAGGCTTTTTCCCGCTGTTATCTATCTGAAAACCTGCTTTGATCACTTTGCCATCATACAAAATAAAAGTCTTGGCAATCACGGTATCTCCATGGCGAAGCTCTTTTACATTCGGCTGCAGGTTTTCTTTCAGGTAAGGTTTGATCCGACTTAAAGCCTCCCAGACAAATTCAGTCCCGTTAAATAGATCGGCAAACCGGTTCTGTTCTAGATCAAAAAAATCAACTGCTTTTAACAATTGCATCCCTCCTGCCTCAAGTATAATCAATAAGCTGTAAATCTGTTGATAATCTAACCTGGTTTGGCTGGGTGTGACTTATCCTGCAATTTTTATTGCTCGATACCGGCAATGATTGCAGCAAGTCTTTTCTTCGCTTCAATATCGGCCTGGCGACCAATCATAATCCTCTGGGCCTGGGGCGAACCGGCGCCATGCATCGATTCAGTGCGATAACTGACGGCAGCAGTACCGAGGGTAATGTTTTCAATTAGGCGCATCACCCTGATCCGCTGCTCGGTTGATCCTTTCGCCGAACCACGGTAGTATTTTTCGATAAGATGCCCAATTTCCGGATGTTTAAAATCTCTCTCCGAGGGCAAAGTCACCATTAATCCACCGGCAATATCTTCTGCCAGGCGGGCAATCTCGTACGGAAAACGGGTTACATTTTGCTTACAAACATTAGCCAGTAGTAGATCGATCAGGTAGGTGCCTGAAGCAGTTGCGCTACCCTGGCTGGAACAGGCAATACCGCAAGCATAAAGAGTTTCATTAAGGTGGATCATCTCAATCAGTTTATCCTTTATATGTGAAGCAGCGGCTGCCCCATTAAATTCAGCGGCCAGGGCAGCGGCACCGATTAGAACATCGCCAACCCCCACCTTACAACCACCATAACTCTGGCGGTGATAACCGGCAAAGCGTTCCACAAGAACCCCGGAGTATTGATATTCGCCACACATGAAGACTCTTTCCCAGGGCACAAAAACATTGTCAAAGACTACCAGGCATTCATGGCCCCCATAAAGACAGTTGCCAACATCAATAGTACCGCCTTCCATTCGACGGGTATCACAAGACTGCCGTCCGTAAATATAAGTAATACCTTCCGAGCCGCTGGGCACGGCAAAACAGACAGCGTAATCCGCATCTGCTTCACCCATGGTCAGGGTAGGCATAACCAGTATTTCATGGGCGGCCAGGGCTCCCGTCTGGTGAGCTTTGGCGCCGCGCACTACAATTCCATCGGGGCGCTTTTCAACTATCCGTAAGTAAAGATCAGGGTCTTTTTGTTTTGCAGGCTTTAAGGACCGATCGCCCTTCGGATCAGTCATTGCGCCTTCCACCATCAGGTCGTTTTCCTGGATGTAGCGCAAATAAGTGTGAAACCGCCGATGGTAATCAATCTTTACAGCGTCTTCCAGTTCAAAAGTAACGCTGTCTACTGCATTTAGGGCATCCATGCCAACACAGCGCTGGAAGCAGGTTGCTGTTTTCTGTCCAAGAAGCCGCTGCATTTTTACCTTGTTGATCAGGTCATCGACCCCCTGGTGCAGATGTGTAAAGCGATTAATCGGCTTCCCGTCAAGACTGGACCGGGCAGTCATCAGTTCCTGGTATCGGGGCTCATGAGCCAGCTCGTAACTTTTCGCCACCGAGTTAAGCGAAGGCCGAATCAGCGGGTGGTCAACCACATTCTCGATCTTTTCGCCAAAAAGATAAACCCGATAGTTGATAGCACGCAGGGAAGCTAAGTATTCTGCTGCCGTTTTGATCGCTTCTTCCACCTCCTGAAAAAGAAAAAATAAAAGTAACTTTAACTGGTAAATAACTCTTTCGTCGAATCTTTGTTCAGGTTAAGGATGGTAAAAATCCCGAGCACGGTGCCTAGGGGCATTATCAGGCACTCGAGAAAAGCAACAATCATACAAAAGTTGAAAGACTCCCTTTTTCTCATTTTACGACCGGTGATGATAATCATCACCGCCAATACCCAGCCGGCTAAAATGATCAGCAAGGAGAGGATAATAAAAACCAGGCCCACTACACGTGGAGCTGCCTCGCTACCGCTGGCAGCGCCGACAAATATCGCAATGCCAACCCCTAAGTAGACAAGCGGAATACAGGCCATTAAAGCTGTGAGAATCCCAAGGATAGTCTGCAGGGTAGCCAGCAAATCAAGGTTCTTTTCATCCTGGTTTTCCATTCAAATGCACCTCTTTCTTTCGGGTAATTATTTAGCTGCCAAGGATCTCTTTGACCACCATCAAAGTGGTTTCGATGTCAGACCGGTTAACTTCCTTATTAGTGGTAAAACGAATCCGGTCGGGCTCAATTACTACGGTCAGAATCCCCCTCTTTTCCAGTTCGGTGCCCAGCTCCTGAATCGACATGGCGGTAGGTCTGACAATAACAATATTTGTTTCCACGTCATCAGGGTTGAAATCAATACCCTTCATTTCCGCTAAACCTTCAGCAAGCAGACGAGCATTAGCATGGTCTTCAGCCAAGCGTTCAACCATTGTTTCCAGGGCCACAATGCCTGCCGCGGCGATAATCCCAGCCTGGCGCATCCCGCCACCGAGTCTCTTCCGCCAGCGTCTGGCTTCCTCAATAAAGGAACGGGTTCCGACAACAAGCGAGCCTACCGGTGCTCCCAGTCCCTTGGAAAGGCAAAACTGGACCGATGTAACAGAGGCCGCAAATTCCTTAACCGGCACTCCGGAAGCAACTGATGCGTTAAAGATCCTAGCTCCATCAAGATGCACTGGCAGTTGATGTTTTTCAGCTACTCTGTAAACCGCCTGCATATCCTCTAGAGGCACGACGATCCCGCCGGCCCGATTGTGAGTATTCTCAAGACAGATCAGTGAGGTGGGCGGCAGGTGAATATCATCTTCGCGGATCGCCCATTCAACCAGTTCTGCTTGCAGGGAACCTCGTTTTCCAGGCAGGGGCCGGGGCTGAATACCGGCAAAAACCGAAGCCGCCGCCGCTTCATAATAATAAATGTGCGAGTCGGCTTCCAGGATCACTTCCGTTCCCGGTCGAGTATGGGTTAACACCGCAATCTGGTTGCCCATTGTTCCACTGGGAACCAACATTGCCTCTTCCTTGCCCAACATTTCTGCCGCTATTTCCTGCAGACGGTTAACCGTCGGATCATGCCCGTAAACATCATCACCCACCTCTGCTTCAAATATTGCTTTGCGCATCGCAGCTGTCGGCAAAGTTACTGTATCACTGCGTAAGTCAATCATTTCTGTTTCCTCCTCTTCTAGTAACAAGCTTTATCAGGCTGCCATTTCCCCTTCTTTTTTTGCTTCGCCCCCATAAACTCTGGTCATCAAAAATAAAGCGGCCAGATAAGCGATGGCAGCCATAGGGAAAAGGGCCATCCTGGTTCCCAAGAGATCCATAACCCAGCCGAAAACTGGCGGGGCAATGATCGCCGCCAACATCGAAAAGAAATAATAGAGACCCGTGTAGGTGCCAAGCTTGCCCGTCGGTGACATATCGCTAACCATCGGATAAGAGTTAATGTTAATCAAGGCCCAGAAAACACCCCCGCTGATCAGTAGCCCAATGGCCAGGACGATCGGGGTTGCAAAATAAAATGAACCAAGCATCAGGCTCATGCCAACCAAACCGGCCAGAATGGTTTTTTTACGACCGAAAGCCGTTGCAATGAATCCGCTGGGAATAGCCATCAGCAGGAAAGCCAGGGAGAAAAATCCGAGATAAAAAGCTGCCTGCGGCTCGTCAATCCCCCATTTGTCCATACCGTAAAGCGTAAAAAATGTTTCAACCCCATTCCAACCAATAAACCACATGAAAATAGCAAAGAAGAGAAAACGAGTAGGATTTTGCTTTTCCCTGAGGATCGTCAAGAGAGAACTGATAATCCCGCCGGGTCTTTTCTCAGTTTCCTCAAACTGATCACGCGGTTCGCGAATGACAGCCAGTAAAACTGCCAAAACAACAATCATAATTGCCGCTGCAGCAATAAAAGCAGTTTTTACACCCATGATCCGCGTAAAAACGAAGTAAAAGAGCAAGGCGCCGGTTCCACCCATTAGGTTTACAATACCGTTGGCTTTGCTACGATGAACCGATGGGGTTAAATCAGGCATCAGGGCAATCGCCGGGGCTCGATATGCAGCCATGGCTATATTCATGATAATAATGACTGGTATCAAAACTACCATTGAAGCATCGACATAAGGGATCAGGGCAAAAAAGAAAGCAGCCAGCGGAACGCTGATTAACAGAAAAGGCATCCGTCTTCCGAACCGGGTCCAGGTCTGATCGCTCATCGCTCCGAAGAAAGGAATCAACAGGATGGCAGCAATGTTATCAAAGGTCATAATAAAACCGACTGCCGTATCGGTATACGGCAGGTGACTTAAAAGCCGCTCCAGGATGGGAGGCACGTAGGCGTTGTAAATCGACCAGGTGAGGGTAATAATTAAAAAACCAAGCCCCAGCACAACAATTTTAAAATAGCTAAATGATTTCATCTAGTTTCCTCCGTCAATTACTTTTTTTAGATCCTGCGGAATATCTGTAATAATCGCTTCAATGCCCCCGGCAACCATCAGCTCCATGTGGGGGGTTTCGTTCACAGTCCAGGCATAGATGGCCAGGTTATGTTTCCTAAAACCGCTGACCAGTTCGGGATGCTGCAGGTGGTAAAAAAGAGGATGAACCGAGTAGCAGCCGATAGTTTGGGCATAGATCCATGGTTCATAAAGCCCGGCGACGTAAAGCATTCCAGTGCGCAGATCTTTATTTAGCTCACGACAGCTTATCAGGCTGTAGTGATTAAAAGAAGAGATGACCACCTTAGCTTCAAGTTTGCGGGAAGTAACCTGCTTGATGACTTTCTCTTCCAGACCCGGGTATAAGATGATACCACTTTTAAGTTCAATATTAAAAATCAGATCCAGGTCGGCAAACTCGTCTAGCACCTGCTCCAAGGTCGGTATTTTTTCGCCGGTGAACTGATCGCCAAACCATTTGCCGGCATCAAGGCGGTGCAACTCTTCCAAACTGTAATCTTTAACCAGACCGCTGCCGTTCGTGGTCCTTTCCAGCTTTTCATCGTGAATGACAACTACGACACCGTCCTTACTCAGTTGCACATCAAATTCGAGGCCGCCGGCCCCTACTTCAACTGCCTTCCGGAATGAGGCCATAGTGTTTTCCGGAGCCAGGGTATTAGCACCGCGGTGGGCAATATTTAGTGTTTTGCTCAATTAGTAATCCCCCTTATAAGCTTCCTCTTTTCGGAAGAATACAAAATAGGCATGATAACTTTATTCTATTTGGTAGAAGGCCTCATCAAATTCTGGGTTTCCTTCATAGCGGCTCATAAAGAATCCAGGCAGGCTGTCAACCTGTTCAAAAAGAGCCGCGTCGGCGGCAATCCCGGCTTTGTTCAAAGCTTCTACTATATCTTGCGGGTCGGGAGGGCATCCTTTAGCGGCAAACATCTTCTGAATGGCAGGATGATCCTTGTTCTTGCGGTACATACACTGGCCGATCAGCAGAGTCGCATTCATCCCCGCTGATGGTTCCATCACTTTGCCGGTTAAAACCTCAACTTGATTCCAGGCTTCACCCTGCCAGGCTTGGCGGATTGCCGTTAAGATCAAACCGTTTAAGGCCGAGCAGTAGGTACACATGGTATCGTCAAATTTACGGTAATAAAGTCCGGCCAGCCCCTGTCTGGAGAGAGCGGCAGGCATTTCCCCTTGATCATTGCACTCATACTCAAAATCATACTGATGGTACGAGGCAACATCCTCTATCTTTTCGCCAATAATTTCAATGTCGGAAAGATCAAGAGGCCGCCCCGCTCTGGCTGCCGCTATAGCCAAATGTTTCACTGCTGATGGCTCGTGACCGAGAACCCTGGCCCCCACTAAGTCGGCAGAAAGCAGATCTGCCGAAGCAATAAGCAGATTACTGCGTCGCATCCGACCATCAAACCCGGGACCTCGTTCCAGGCTGTAGATGCCATCAATAATGGTTAAGCCGGGGGGCATCGGATCAGCAATCCGGGAAATGTGAAAATGCAGATCTTTTAAGCGATCGGCGTTATGGCATTTCTTGCGGGAGGCGATATCAATTGTCCCTTTTAAATTCTTCATTCCCAGGCTGACTACCGTCTGGTTATGTGATTTAAGTACCGGGATATCGATCAGAAAATCGCTAGCGAGGATGTCTTCATTAATTTTCAGGCTGACACCATCACCGAGATCCACCCGCCTGAATGGCCTTTCCATGATATTGATACATTTAATACCATAACGCTTCTTAAGTGTTTCGTACCCAAGAGTCCTGAAAGCGTGAGCAGGGGTCTCCCGATCTTTGGGGTCGGCAACGATGCCTTCACCGATTGTAATGTCATCTATACCCCATTCTTTAAGGGTAATTACCACATCTTCAATTACTCTGGAAGTGGTAATTACGCCCCATTTGGGAAAAGCGCAGGTTTTGGTCCAGAAAACAATATTCGGCTTGATAAAAACCCGCGCGGCAGCAGGCAGGTGATCAAGTCCATGGCAGTCATTGATCACCTTTTGCACAGAATCCAGCGGTTTTTCATAACGGGCAATGGCAACTGTTTTATGGGCCATCTCTCTTCCCCCTTCCAATCTAGCTAAAAAAAGTTCTGAAATTAAAGCGTAGCATACATCACTGCTTTAATGGTATGCATCCTATTTTCAGCCTGATCAAAAACTACAGAATAATCCGATTCGAATACCTCTTCTGTTACCTCCATACAGTCCAAATTAAAGGCATCACCAACATCTTTTCCAACACTAGTATCAAGGTTGTGGAAAGCAGGCAGGCAGTGCATGAAAATTGCACCCTCACGGGCATTTTTCATCACAGGCATGGTTACCCGGTACGGCTGCAAAAGAGCAATCCGTTTTTCCCATAATTCTTTAGGCTCACCCATCGAGACCCATACATCGGTGTAAATAACATCAGCATTTCTTGTACCTTCCTGGACATCTTCCGTCAAGGTGATCGTCGCTCCGGTCTTACCGGCAACCGTTTTACATTTTTCTACTAAACCTGCTTCCGGCCAAACTGCCTGCGGCGCTACTGCTCGGAAATGCAATCCCATTTTAGCGGAACCGATCATCAAAGAGTTACCCATATTATTCGAGGCATCACCCATAAAAACCAGGGTCTGGCCGACCAATGAGCCGCGTTTTTCCTGGATTGTTAAAAAATCAGCCAGGATCTGGGTCGGATGATATTCAGTCGTCAACCCATTCCATACCGGAACACCGGCGAAGGCGCCAAGTTCCTCGACAATGCTCTGAGCAAAGCCGCGATATTCAATTCCATCATACATCCGCCCCAGCACCCGGGCTGTATCCTTAATCGACTCTTTTTTACCCATTTGCGATCCCGTCGGACCCAGGTAAGTGACATGCATACCCAAATCGAAGGCTGCAGTTTCAAAAGCACACCTGGTGCGGGTTGAATCTTTTTCAAAAATCAGGGCAATGTTTTTACCTTTCAAAGTATCATGGGCTAAACCTAAACGTTTCATCGTTTTAAATTCCTGGGATAGTGTCAAGAGATATTTAATTTCTTCGGTAGAATAATCAAGCAGGGTCAGCAAATTTCTTCCTTTCAGGTTAAACGCCATTGTTTTTTCCTCCTGTATAAAGCATAAAATATAGATTGCCATAACTACAAAAAGTGACAACCTTCCAGCCGTTAGCGGTTTCTTCTAAATTCGCTTCTGGCAGCTTTGAAACCTGCTACCGCATGAAAATTAGTTCACTTTATGCCCAAGAATGTGCTATACTTTAGATAAAGAATTAAATATGTAGGGGAGCTCCGAGTGGGGCTGAGAGTAAGGTGCGATGAAGCCTTTAACCCTTATAACCTGTTGCTGTCCGCTAATCAAGCAGGGCACTGGATAATGCCAGCGAAGGGAACAACAAACCGGTCTTCACCGGTGATGATGCCGCCAACGTTGGCGGCATTTTATGATCTGCGGCAACAGCAGAATGACTTAAACGGAGTTAGAACAGATGACTAACAAAGAGCGATTCAAAAACAGCATTCCTTTGATCATCCTGATTGTTTTCGTAATCGGCAGCTGGGAACTGATCGGCTTTTTAACAGCAGTTCCCGCCTATCTGCTGCCCTCACCCTCAGACATTGGGTTAGCTCTTTTTGCCAACTACCAGCTGCTGCTTCTCCACACCGGTTTTACTTTTGCCGCGGTCTTACCTGGCCTGGCACTGGCAGTGATCGTATCACCCCTGCTTGCTATCATGATGAATCGCTATGCTGTCTTACAAAAAGCCCTTTACCCGTTGCTGATTATTTCACAGGCGGTACCCATCTTTGCCGTGGCCCCGTTGATCCTAATCTGGTTTGGGGTCGGCTTACTGCCAAAAATCCTGATCGTTGCCCTTGTCTGCTTTTTTCCGCTCACTGTTAACCTGGTTGAAGGTTTTAGCCAGGTTGATCCTGAAGCAATTGAGCTGATGCAAACTATGAAGGCTAAGCGGATCATGATTATGCGTTCAGTTCATTTGCCTTTTGCCTTGCCCTATTTCTTTTCAGGCTTGAAGATCGCTGCCACTTACAGTATTTTAGGAGCGATTATCGGCGAATGGCTTGCCGCCAAAGCAGGGCTTGGTATTTTCATGCTGCGGGCTATGCATTCGTTCAGGACCGCTGACCTCTTTGCCGCTATTATCGTCGTAGTTACTTTCAGTCTTGCTCTCTTTAAACTGGTCGAACTGATCGGTCATTTAGCCATGCCCTGGCAGCGGGTTGAAACAGATTTAGATGAGAGGTGAAAATTATGTTTCAAGTCTGTAATAAGTATTTCTATCTTAAGGTTATCCTGATTCTGTTTATACTGTTCGTATTGCTGTCGATTAGCTGCTCGGTGGCAGGACCGGACAAACTTGAACCGGTAACAGTGCTTCTTGACTGGACCCCGAATACCAACTTCAGCGGGATCTATGCCGCTATCGAGCAAGGTTATTACCGTGAAGAAGGTCTGACCGTTGAACTGATTGAGGCCCCGGGCAGTGTCATCCAGATGATAGGAACTGACAAGGCTTCATTCGGATTCAGCTTCCAGGAAGAGGTTACTTTTGCCCGCCTGGCCGGGATCCCGATTGTGTCTCTCGCTGCTGTCATCCAACATAACAGTTCCGGTTTTATTTCGTTAAAGGAACGCGGTATTAATAGTCCTGCTGATTTTGAAGGTAAAAGATACGGCGGCTGGGGTTCTCCGGTTGAAGAAGCAACAATCAGGGCTCTGATGGAGCTTTACAATGCTGACTTCAGCCAGGTTGAGATGATCACCACCGGAGAAGTGGATCAACTGATCGTTATTGAGAGAGAAGCTGACTTTGCCTGGATCTTCTACGGCTGGACCGGTATCGAGGCAGAAATTAAGGGAATGGATATTAGCTTTATCACCCTGCGCGAAGAAAACCCGGCGCTCGACTACTACACACCGGTTATAATCAGCAATGAAAAACTTATTCAAACCAACCCCAACCTGGCCGAACGCTTTATGCGGGCTACGGCCCGCGGCTACCAGTTTGCCATTAATAATCCGGAAGAGGCAGCCCGTATTCTGCTCAAAGCGGTGCCTGAACTTAACCCGGAACTAGTTAAGGCAAGCCAGAAATGGCTGGCCGACCGCTATCAAGCCGAAGCTGACTCCTGGGGAATACAGGATTTAGCAATCTGGGAAAATTATGGACGTTGGCTGTTTAACAACGGTTTAATTGAAGAAATACCGGAATGGGATAAAGCTTTTACTAATGCTTTTTTGCCATAGATTTTTAACACTGAAAGAGTAGTGAGATCGATGAACAGGCTAGTTTTAGAAAATATTTACTCAACCTATTACTCGGGCCAGAAATTGCTGCCTGTGCTCGAAGGGTTATCCCTACAGGTCGGGGCCGGGGAATTTGTCAGCGTGCTCGGCCCTAGCGGCTCAGGTAAGAGCACCATTCTTAAGCATGCTGCCGGTTTGCTTAAACCCGACCAGGGAGTAGTCTATCTTGAAGGAAATGAAATAACCGGTCAGCCGCAGCAGGTTAGTTATATGCCCCAGCAGGATCTGCTTTTCCCCTGGAAAACTTTACAGGAAAATGCCGCTCTCCCGCTTTTAGCCGCCGGCTTGAGCAAAAAAGAAGCCCTGGCCCGGGTCGAAAAACTGCTGCCTGATTTCGGTCTTTCGGGCTTTGCCGCTTATTACCCTCACCAGCTTTCCGGGGGCATGCGCCAGCGAGCGGCCCTGCTACGAACCATCATGGTAGAAAGCAAGCTGATGCTGCTCGATGAACCATTTGCCGCTTTAGATGCCTTAACCAGGGAAAGCCTGCAGGATTGGCTATTAAAAATCTGGTCACACTTTCGACGCTCGGTCCTGTTCGTAACACACAGCATCGATGAAGCAATCTACCTTTCTGATCGGATTTTTGTCATTACAGATAGACCCGGACGGATTAAACTTGAGCAAAATATTGACCTGCTGCGGCCCAGGATGCGCAAGGTTGTAACCACAGCTGAATATACTCTCTATAAAAAGCTGCTGATTGATGCCCTGAGCAACAATCGTAGTGGTGATGCTCACGGTAGCGGTTGAGTAATTCGAAGAAAATGCTCTCAGCTGTTTCTAGTCTTGATCACTATTAACATTCCCCGGGAAATAGAAACGGAAAAGTAGTTAGAAATCAGTTCGTTGCTTAACCCTCTTGACGATGAAAAAAAGAGTGAACCGTTATTTAGGCCATATTTTAATCCTTCTGTATTTATCCCTTCAACCTTGTCGGTCAGCGGAAAAAGGGAAACATAGTCTCCGGGTTGACCTTCCAATCTGATTTTATCCTGAGCTGTCTCACCCTGCAGCATAAAAAGATCCTGGCAATGATCAATTATCCTGGCTGGAATACCGGCAACCAGCGGTAGTTTAAGCAGCATTAAGTTAAAGATGCTGTGATCGAACCTGCAGCCGCCGAGAGCTCCGACAATGACGATTTCCGCCGGCTTGAGCTTTACGGCATATGCAACAGCAAGCTCCAGATCGGACTGATCCTTTTCAGCCGGATATTTAATTACTTCTGTTTTTCCAGCACTAATCGAATTGATCAGTTCAGAATCAACCGAATCAAGATCGCCGATGATTGAATGCGGGATCAACCCTAAAGTTTTGGCATGATCAGTGCCACCGTCCGCACAGATGATATAATCATCTTCCCGGAGCATTTTGCGGTAGAAACCCGGGGTTTTCAGGTCGCCGTTAGCGATAATGACAACCCTCTTAAAATCTAAAGTTTCCACTTCTGTCTCCTCGTAAAGCTCATTTAATCAGGTTAACCAGGTAACTGATCGCCTGGTAAAGTCCAAATACTGCTGCCAGCAGTAGATACATCTTCATTCAGGGCGATAATCGTTTGTACCATGGCTCTTTTACATCGCTCATGAAACCCTCTCCTCGATTCTGTTAATAATTGCTTTCTTAAGCTTCATTCTACCTGGTCATGCTGCATCTAACAACCGCCAAAAATGCTGATTGTCATTCGATCTGGTCTGAAAATCTGAGCGATGAGCAGCTAATCGAGAGAGTTAGGCTGATCAATTCATTCATGGAACCGGCAGATCGAGGACAGTATAGAAAACAGGAGCAAAGTATAAAAGACTGCCGGCGCTTTAACCTGCAGTCGGAGCTTTGACCTTCAGGCAATTGCGAGCCCGTCAACCGGCTAGAGAGCGGCAAAAAAGCGCTCCAGGCGGTAGAGGCCTTCCTTTAAGATCTCGGTAGAGCAGGCATAAGAAATACGCAGGTAACCTTCGGCTCCCTGGCCAAAATCGATGCCCGGGGTGAGCGCCACTCCGGTTTCTTCCAGTATCCGCAGCGCGAAGGCATAGGAATCATCGGTGTATTTTTTTACGTTGGCCATCATATAAAAAGCGCCATCCGGGATTTTAGCCGGAGCAATGCCGATCTTCTGCAAGTTATCATATAGGTAGAGTCGACGTTCATTGTATTCGCTAAAACGGTTGTCTAAAACATCCGGGGGTTCACGCAGAGCAGCAATTCCGGCCGCCTGGGTAAAAGAGCAGGCACAGATGAAGAGATTTTGCTGCAGTTTTTGCATGTTACGAACCAGATCTTCGGGGGCAATCAGATAGCCTAAACGCCAGCCGGTCATAATGTTGCGTTTTGAAAAACCGTTGATCACAATAGCCCGGTTGGTAAATTCGAGAATCGTGTGGTCTTGCCCTGTATAATTTAATCCATGATAAATTTCATCAGCAAGAATATATGGTCCTAAAGCGGATAAAGCTGCCAAGTCCTCGGCTTCAAGCACCGCTCCGGTCGGGTTAGCGGGAGAATTAACTAAAATCCCCTTCACCTTTGGACCAAGTTTCTTTTCAACTTCGCTTGCCTGCAGTTTAAAACCATCTTCTTCCCTTACCGGAACGAGCAGCGGTTCAGCACCGATGTAACAAACAAAATTAGGATAGCAGGCATAATAGGGATCAGCCATGACCATCTGCTCGCCTTCACTTAAAAGGGCCGAAAACGCCAGCAACATCGCCGGGGATGAACCCGAGGTAACGATGACCTGTTCTGGTTCAATTTTTACCCCGTAAGTCCTTTTATAATAAGCTGCTACTTCAGTTCTCAGTTCTGGTTTACCAAGGCTATGGGTGTAGCCGGTATCGTTATTACGCACCGCTTCAATCAAAGCTGCTTTAATTGGCGCCGGGGTATTCCCACCCGGTTCTCCCACTTCCAGATGCACAATATTGCGCCCGGCTGCCTCAAGCTGCTGCGCCTTTTCCAGGATCTCCATCGCCAGGAACGGTTTAACCTGGCAAACTCGAGATGGTAATTTAATGTTGTTAAGCTCCGAACCGTTCATTATTCTGCTTCAACTCCCTGTCAGTGCTTGGCGCCATCAAGTTCTTGCTCTCGGATCAGTTCGGCGCAGTATTCAATAATTTCACGCCGCCTGACGATCCCGATAAATACATCCTGATCATCTACAACCGGCACAAAATTCTGCTCGCTGGCTAATGTTAGCAAGTCCACGATACGAGAGTCGATCCGTACCGGCTTGTTAACCGTGCGGGACGCAATCTCCTCTAAAGTATTTTTCTCCAAATCGGCCAGATTCATGCCCGGATTGCTTTTCAGTTTCCAGAGCAAGTCACCCTCGGTAATCGTTCCGGCATAGCGACCAGACTCGTCAACCAGCGGAACCGCTGTATAGCTATGCCGTTCCATCCTTTCCAAAGCCTGTCGTAAAGTTGTTTTCGTAGTCAGGCAGACAACTTCTTTTTTGGGAATCAGGAAAAATGCAACATTCATGATCAATCATTACCCTTCTTCATTGTCTATCAGGCCACCACTGATTATTCTAAAACCGGCTTTTCGATAAAATGGCGCCAGCTCCGGTTCAAAAAGCACATTGACCGTCTTGATCTGATCTTTTTTAATAATGGCAGTGATCATTTTCAGTAGTTCCAAGCCAATCCCCCGTCCCTGGTACCGAGGGTCAACAACCAAGCTGCGGATCAAAGCATCGTCTACTCCATCACTTAGGACATCGACAAAACCTACTAATCTATGCTGATCAAAACAGCCGGCAGTTAAATAAGTACAACCCACTATTTGCTTGAGTTTTTCTCTACGGGCATCCCAACCGACTGTTTTTCGAAGATCAGCCAGCTGCCCGGCATCGATTGTGGGATTAATGACAAATTCCAGGGGCACAATCTCACCTCAAGTTGATATTTTCTCAGACTGTATAACAATATATGCCTATAACTAACAATGCTGCTGCTAACCTTTGTTCCGCTGGGCTAAAATATACATATACACTATTACCGCTGCCACTATTAGGAATAGGACGGTGGAATAAAGATCAATTTCGATCCGACCTGATGTAAAAATTAGGTAAAAGCCTAAAATAAACAAGGCTATTAACAGGGCAACCACAAGCCATTTCTTTAGATTCAATAGATATTCCTCCCTACTAATAAGTAATAAAATATTGAAACGCTAACGGCATTCCTGGCTTATCTTTGATCTTCAATTACCCTGCTTGATGCTCCAGAACATGCAGCAGGTCGCTTAAAGCTTTACTGCTGTTTTCGCGCACCACTACTTCAGCCTGATGATCGTAGCTAGTCGGTTGTTGATTGATAATTGCCATCTTCCTGGCCAGACGGGGCAGATCGGCAACCGGGTAGACGATAAGGCTGCTGCCGACAACCAGCATGAAATCACATTCAGACTGCAATTTGTGCTGTAATTCAAAAAAGAATGTGGGCATGGGATCACCAAATAGAACCACTTCCGGTCTCAGTACGCTATAACAGTTATGGCAGATCGGTGGAATTCGTTTTAACTCGACCTGCTGCACCAGCTCTTCAAATGGATATTTCTTTTTACAACCCTGACAGTAGCCTGTACGCAGGTGGCCATGTACCTCCCAGACTTGCTTCGAGCCGGCTTTAACATGCAGACCATCAATGTTTTGGGTCACCAAACCTTTTAAATAACCGAGTGCTTCGAGCCTGGCCAAAACCCTGTGTCCTTCGTTTGGTTCAGCCATTGTTATTTTCGAAAAACGGCTGAACCCAGCTTCATAGAACAAGCGAGGATCATTTTTCAAGACCTCAACCGAAGAAACGGCAATCGGGTCAACTTTTTCCCACAAACCAGTCCCTGGAGAGCGAAAATCCGGTATTCCGCTATCCGTGCTGATTCCTGCTCCGGTTAAAACATAAAAGCGCTGATTAGTCCTAATCAGCTCCGCCAGTTTAGTGATCAGTTCTTCGTAACTCAGTGCGAACCCTCCCCCTAAACTAAAGTTTTGCACCGCTGCCCAGGGGACAGCAGAGCGCCGCTTTACTTCGATCAGATAATAAAGGTTCTTCAATCTTCATAATATCGTAAAAATCATCCCAGAGCGAATAATTAAGGCTATTTTCGACACATGAAACGGCAAGCTCTTCCCGGGCAAAAATACAGTCTGACCAGGATGCGCCGAACCGATCGTTACTGCCATCGCCGATATAGACAACCGGTCGGCCTTCAGCTTTTTGCTGCACAACAATCCTTGCCTTACAATTGCCGCAAACCATACAGGTCGAGTGCGCATGAGGATTGCTGATTTCCAGAAGGCCTTTACTATTTAGAAAGGTGTCATTGCGGTAAATCAGATTGACTTTACTGAGCAGCCGGAAACGCTCGAGGATCGGTTCGATGTAAAAACCAAGGCCATCGCTGGCAATAATCACCAGATGATTCAAGTCTCGCGCTTTTTGCAAAAAGGTTTCAAAACCCGGTCGTATTTCAGCCCACTCAAATGCTTTATTCTTTAGTTTATCCAGATCAACGGGCAGTAGTGCTACTTCAGCCTGCAGCCAGCTTTTTATCGGTATTTGTTTTGCCTGGTAACTTTTATCAATCTCCATAAATTGGGATCCGCCAAAAAAAAGCCCCAGCTCGGTAGTAATGTCCCTGGTGGTAACTGTGCCGTCAAAATCAATCACATAAGCTGTCTCCGCTTCCATTAATACCTCCGGATGGTTAGGATATTAGAAAGAACACTAGATAAATAAATTAATAATATCAAGAGGATCGGCCGCTAAAAATCTCGCTCCACTGGCTTTAAGTTCTTCCTCCGGGCGGAATCCCCAGAGCACTGCGGCAGGGTAAAATCCACCGGCCAGAGCAGTTTTCATGTCGGTGTCGGTATCTCCTACATAAACTATCTCAGCAGGATTTAGCTTCATCTTCGCTGCAATCTGCAGGGCACCAGTTGGATCAGGCTTACGAGGCATCTCTGGACCAATGCCGATCACATCAAAAAAATACCAATCCGTAAGCAGTTTTTCTACGGTTAGTAAGGCAAACTCATGCGGTTTGTTGGAAAAGATCGCTTTGGGTACAACTTTCTGTTCCAAAGAATCAAGCATCTCCGGTACGCCGGGAAACGGTACAGTATGATCGTTCCAACGCCTACTATATTCTTCTTTCACCTCGTTAACCAGCAAATTAAGATTATTGCCAGACCAGGCTGCTGCCGGAAAGGTTCTTTCGATAAGCAAATCAATACCGTCCCCGACAAAATACCGATAGGCATCGACCGGATGTCCCGGATAACCCTTTCTTTCCAGGACGGCATTTACGGACAAGGCCAGATCTTTTAAGGTATCAAGCAAGGTGCCATCGAGATCAAAGATGATCGCTTTAAATTTCAAGAAATAACTCCTCCCGAATCAAGAGTTTGGATTTGCTTCTTTCTTAATGTCTTTTTTATAGTATAAGGCACCCACCGGGCAGGCATCAACACAGAGTGTGCATTGCGTGCAGATTGACTCAGCCAGGGGTAGATCTTTAAATGTTGTGACTACGCGGTTTATGCCCCTGTTGGTAAATCCGATTGCCCCGACCTTTGCCTCGACTCGATCAGCCCAGATGCACTGGCCGCAAAGCACACAGCGACTGCGATCAAAGGCAAATACTTCCGGGCTGTCGTCAAGTTCAAACTCGCGAACAATTGATTTAAACCGTTTCTGCTTCAAGCGAAGGCCGCGTTCCTTGGCAATCAATTGCAGGGCGCAGTTTTTATTGGCCGGGCATTCGCGGCACTTCAAGTTATGATCAGCCATGATCAGTTCAAAAGCGGTTTTTACCAGCCGATCAATGCGCGGGCTCCTAGTTCTGACAATCATTCCCTGCTTAACAGTCCTGGTACAGGAAGTTACCGGGTGATTGATCCCTTCAATTTCAACAAAACAAAGCCTGCAGCTGGCGTTTGGTCTTTCCTCTTCCCGGATTGAGCAGAGGTGGGGAATATAGATACCATTATCGAGTGCCGCCCAAAGCAGCTTTTCACCGTTTTTTACCTGCAACTGCTTTTCGTCGATTGTTATCGTAACATAATTACTCATGCTTTTTCCTCTCTTTCTCCGAAGGTAAAACCGGCGGTGACAGCTTGATCACAGCATTATACTCAGGCGGGCAGGCCTTAAGGCAGTTATCACATTTAACGCATTTTTCCTGATCAATCTCTTTGAGCCCATCTTCCCTGGTAAAAATTGCTTCAGTTGGGCAGCTGCCAACGCAAACATTACAGAGCTTACTGCATTTTTGTGGCTTGATGTAATATAAGATCAGGTCAGGACAAACCAAGGCCGGGCAGCGGCCTTCTTTAATATGGGCTTCGTATTCATCACGAAAATACTTTAGAGTAGTTAAGACAGGATTGGGCGCCGTTTTACCAAGATTACAGAGAGAACCATCGCGCACATCTTCACAGAGCTCTTCTAACAGGGTTAAAGTATCTTCATCACCTTTGCCCTGGGTTATGTCAGTTAAAATATCAAGCATCTGCTTGGTGCCCAGGCGACAGAAAGTGCATTTGCCACACGATTCATGCTGGGTAAATTCAAGAAAATAACGGGCTACCGCTACCATACAGTCATCTTGGGCCATTACCACCAGGCCGCCGGAACCCATAATTGCACCTGCTTCCTGGAGCGAGTCAAAATCAATAGGGATATCTAAAGCCGCTTCGGGCAAACACCCACCTGAAGGACCACCGATCTGGACAGCCTTAAATTCTCTGCCACCCGGAAGACCGTCACCAACGTCATAGATTAACTGGCGCAAAGTAGTTCCCATCGGCACCTCCACCAAGCCTGTATTAACCACCTTACCAACCAGAGAAAAAACTGCCGTTCCCGGACTGTCGGAAGTACCAATAGACTTAAACCATTGGGCTCCGTTTTTAATAATCAGCGGCACATAGGCAAAGGTTTTTACATTGTTGAGTACCGTCGGCTTGCCCTTGTAACCCTTTTCGGCCAGGCGGGGAGGACGGCTCTCGGGCATACCGATCTTACCTTCCATTGAATTAACCAGGGCCGTCGCCTCACCACAAACAAATGCGCCCGAACCCTGGAATATGGCCAGATCAAAACTAAAATCACTGCCAAGAATCTGACTGCCAAGCAACCCTTTAGCCCTAGCCTGATCAATGGCCTCCTGCACATGTTGAACTGCACGAGGATATTCGGCACGGATGTAAAGATAACCCTTTTGGGCCCCAACCGCAAAAGCACAAAGAATCATCCCCTCGATAACCAGGTGCGGATCTGATTCTAAGATACTACGATCCATAAAAGCGCCGGGATCTCCTTCATCAGCGTTACAAATCACGTAAACCTGATCACCTTTGGCTTTCAGGCAGGCTTCCCATTTCAGGCCGGCTGGAAAACCGGCCCCGCCCCTGCCGCGCAAATTAGCCTGCTTAATCTCATCTAGCACCTGCTGTGGCTCACCTTCCAGGGCTTGCGCCAGGGCACTATATCCGTTACGCGCCAGGTAGCTTTCAATATTGTGGGCATCAACAAAACCACACTGTTCAAGGATCAACTTTTGTTCGTAAACACCACGGGGAAATTCAGCAAAAGTGGGAAAAACATCATTAGGTTCCAGGGCTGCCATCGCATATTCGTAGCAGGGATCGTCTCCGGCCAGAAAGTCCTCCACTAAACGGTGGACCAGGCCATCATCTAAATGGCCGTAACAAATTGGCGGAAAACCAGGTTTGGCGATCACCGCCAACGGTTCGGCATAACAGTGCCCCATGCAGCCCACTTCGATAACCTCGGCGTCCAGCCCCTTCGCTTCAATCTCACGAATAAAATCATCTTTTACTTGCATGGCGCCTGCTGCCAAACCACAAGTAGCTGTACCCACCAAAATTCTGGTTTTTTCTGCCAAGGCACTTTCGTTTTTTTCGGCTTCTCTGCGTAGCTTTTTGTAAGAATCAGAAGGGATTATATTGCCCATTATTGATCACCTTCCCCTTCTTCTTTATTTAAGCTTTTACTGGATTTACCCTCGGAGTTCTCATTTTCATTAATGGCAAGCATAATACCGTCAACCCTGGTCGGGGTGACCTTACCTTCAACGACATCATCGACTACTACAACCGGAGCCATAGTACAACAGCCGACACAAGCCACCCGTTCCAGACTGTAGAGCCTGTCGAGGCTGGTCTCTCCTTCTTTGATCTCCATTCGCCTTTCAAATGATTCCAGGGCTACTTTTCCCCCTACCATGTAGCAAGCGGTACCCATACAGACTTTCACCTGGTGTTTTCCAGGTGGATTAAGGCGAAATTGGTTATAAAAAGTTGCCAGGCCGTACACATCAGCTGCCGGCACATTCAATTTACCGGCGATCATTTCCATCGCCAAAGCCGGTAAATAACCAAGTTCTTTTTGCACTTTTTGTAAAATGGGAATTAAACCTTCACGCTCTTTTGGATCTTCTTTCAATACCTCTTCAACACAGGCAATAATTTTTTCCTTTTCGCCTTCAACTAACTGCAACGACTACATCTCCTTCAATATCTGCTTCAACAAAATTTAATACCAAAATAATTATAACCTTTTTGATGCTAAATTTCACTATGACCTATTTATTATATGGATTCAGCTCAGCAACAGAAAAAACTGTCCGGATAAATCCACTAGAATATCAATTGTTTATGGTTGAGAAAACAACTTTATGATAAAATCAGGACAATATTACTGAAAATCAGTCTTTTATTGCTAATTAACTAAGAACTGAGCGAAATGATGAGTTCAGAACAATCTTCGGTGAATAACTCTATCAAAACTATCTCTTTATCTACGGACCGGATCAAGGCTCTGACCGATGGGGTTTTTGCGATTGCCATGACCTTGCTTGCTCTCTCCCTTGAACTGCCTCAAGCCCAAGACCCGGCCGGCAACTTTTTTATTGTTGATCTGCTTATAAAACAGTATGACCTGCTCTATAACTACTTTCTCAGCTTTATCCTGCTGGCCTTTTTCTGGATTGACCATCATAACCAGTTTCACTATTACCGGGAAACAGACAATAACCATCTGTGGATTAATCTATTCTTACTGATGTTTGTAGCTCTGGTTCCTTTTACAACTGTAGTTGTAGGGGATTACCCCCAGTACGGAGCTGCCGATATCATTTTTGCCGTTAATATTATCCTGATCAGCCTGCTCAATTTCCTCAACTACTGGTACGCCAAAAGATGCGGCTACCTGATTGCTGATTTACCGGGAGTCATTGATTCCCGCATCCGCAAAAGAGTTTTTCTGGTGGTAGGAGTATGCCTGCTGGCCGCTATTCTGGCCATGGTGTATCCGCCGTTCAGTTCTTTTACGTTTTTATTAATTCCTTTTTTAATGATTTTTCCCTACTTCAGATCCTGACATAACTAAGTTTTATGGATAACAGCATACTTTTATCCGCCAAAATTCGATTTAGATCAGGAGGTTATTTAAGGCTAGCGCTGGGCATGATTGCATCGACTTTGTTAACGCGTTATGGCTTAAATATAATAACAAGAAGGAGCTTGATATGAGTAACTATATGATTAAAAAAAAGAATGAAGGTCAGCAAGTGGATATGGCCACAGGCATCAGAAGGAAAACCCTGACCCGCGGCGATCATACCCTAACCTGCGAATTTCACTTTAACCAGGGTGCAGTTATTCCTTCCCATCATCACATTTTCGAACAGACCGGCTATCTGATTGAGGGAGAACTGCTTTTTACAATTGACGGGCACGAACATGCAGTACAACCCGGTGACAGCTGGTGCATAAAGCCCAACGTGGAACACTCTGCCCAGGTTTTAAAGGATACCATGCTGATTGAGATTTTTTCACCGGTCCGGGAAGACTACCTCTAAAATGAATAATTATGATACTTTACAAATCAGCTCTTCGCGGTAACCGGTTACAACCTTGATATAGCCACGCAGCAGGTTATTTACTTCCTCACTGCCGGTGTCAACAAGCAGGCTGCCATGCTCGAGAGCAAGAACCTTTTCCTTTGTTGCCACAATGATGATGTTATCCTTACCAACCTGCCTGATCACTTCGGCGCTGATCTGCTGATTTCCGCGCCCGAAGATGTATCCCTGGCCGCCAATTACTGTAACGATAATTTTCGCCTTTTTCCCTGTGATTAAAGCCAGCAGATCTTTTTCGCCAACATCAGAAGCAACTAGTTTCTCGTTATAAACCAGATCAACCCCCAGAAGGGTATTATTCAGCCCCAGTTTAGACATGATCGAACTAATTGTAGAACCAGGACCGATAATGTAGACAACATCGGGGAGCATCTTATCAACAATCTGTTCAGCAATACCTTCAAGAATCGAAGCTTCCGTTGCCACCCCGCCGACCTTTAGATGCTGCATCAGGTCATCGCTGCAGGGCACTGGCAGATAACCATATAAACGGGCTGATAAGCGCCCTTCGCGAAAAGCATCTTCGTCGATATCCATCACTTCAGCCTGGCGCAACGGGAGGGTTTTTTCCTGCAGATACTGCCGAGCCAATTCCCCTGCACTATGAGGAGTTGTGGCATAGACTGCGGAATGGATTTTAACCCCGGCCGGGATGCCGATTACTGTCAGATTAGTATTTTCACCCAAGGCATGATAAATATTGCGAGCCGTGCCATCACCACCGGCAAAAAGCAGTAGATCAACCGGTTCTGCAGCCAGAATCCGGGCTGCTGCTTCAGTATGAGCTGGGAGTGTGCGTGGAAGGCTTGGAAGGTCACC
>CAZAKI010000007.1:62411-63789 GCA_964485855.1 uncultured Syntrophomonadaceae bacterium
TCTTCGCCCATCGAGCCCGGACAGGTAATCAGTTCGATTTGATCTTTGATCGGCAACAGGGTTTTCAGGGCAATCAGCGCCTTGGCCGCTGCTTCAGGTCTGGCCCCCATTTTTACTGCTTTTTCGACAATAGCCGTCCCATCGGTGCCTTTCAGCCCCACTTTACCTCCCATACCGGCTACAGGGTTGATGATCAGCCCAACCTTTTTCATCTCTGAATTATATGAAACAAAGTTTTGTTAATAGCCATTGGAGCCTCCAAGTGTAACTCATTAGCTAACATTTATTGCGAAACAAGAGTTATTTAAACTATCTCCGCGTTCCAAACTCAGACTCTTCGCTTATCTGCGGGTGATATGCAGTGAGGTTTTATTAATTGCCATCGCTGCTTCCCATACCGCTTCGTTCATTGTCGGGTGTGGGTGGATCAGCTCCGCAAGTTCAGCAGCTTTAACTCCCTTAGCTACGGCCAGCGTACCCTCCTGGATCAGTTCTGAAGCGTGAGCGCCTAAGATATGCACCCCGATCACCTTTTCATCATCACCGGAAGCGATGATCTTAACAGCCCCCTCCAGTTCACCCTGGGTGGCTGCGCGCCCGTTGGCAGACAAAGGAAATTTTCCGACCTTCAGATTGACAAAACCTTTTTCCTTAGCTTCTTCCTCGCTCAGTCCGACCGAAGCCAGCTCCGGATCGGTATAAAGACACGAAGGAACAGCCGTTCCATCAAAATGGGCTTCAAGACCGGCAATGTTTTCGGCGGCAACAATACCCTGGTGATAGGCAGTATGGGCCAGGAAATAACCGGGATAGGTGGCATCGCCAACCGCGTAGATACCGGGTACCGAAGTTTGCATTTTGCTGTTTACCCTGATGCCGTCTTTATCGTATTTAATGCCAAGCACGTCAAGATCCTGGTCTCCAAAGGCGGGTTTACGGCCGACTGCCAGCAAAACACTTTCCGCCTCCACTATTTCCTCGCCCTTCTTGCCATCAATGATCAGCCGGTAACCTTTATCTTGTTTATCGATAACCCTGATCGGCGAGTTCATCATAATTTCCAAACCGTTCTTACGCAGGTAAGTAGAAAGGCGACGCACCATTTCATGATCCATCCGTCTTAATAACCTTTCACTACGATGGACAATGGTTACCTGTACCCCCAAGCCCATGAAGATCGATGCCATCTCCAGGGCAATTACCCCGCCACCGATCACCGCCATCGTTTCTGGGAGCTCTTCTCTAGCCAGTGCTTCACGGGAGGTCATAATTCCCGGCAGATCCAGGCCCGGTGTAGAAGGAATGATTTCATCGCTTCCAGTAGCCAGGATAAGATGATCTGTTTCCAACGCCAACTCCTCACCACTGTGAAGTTTTA
>CAZAKI010000007.1:63889-71831 GCA_964485855.1 uncultured Syntrophomonadaceae bacterium
ATGCAACCGTGGTTGAGGCAAACTCCCCCGAGAGCTTCTTTTTCTACCACTGCCGTTTTTAATCCCAGCGTTCCGGCCCTCAGTGCAGCCAGGTAACCACCTGGTCCACCCCCGATTACCACAACCTGATAGCTTTCACTCAAACCGATCACTTCCTTTCAATAATCTCTGGTTTAGCTTTAAGCAATGTGCTTACACTGGTGAAAACAGCCGGTATCACCAGGGAAAAAGCCTTAACCAGAGCCCGGGTCATCTGTTCATAACTAAGATCATAGCCGAGGTCAAGCAAGCCTGCAGCCTGTTTACCAAGTTCAATTTCCTTTCCTGCTCGATCCCTGCGATAATCTTTTTTCAACACTCGCTGGTACAGTTCCTGCGGCAGCCTGAAAAGGATAGCCCCATGTTGAAGCAGTATTCCGTCCCTGCGTAGCTGGGCACTGCCAACCACTTTTTTATCTTTGATCTGCACTTCGTAGGCTGAAGGGGTATCGAAACAAGACCCCGGGGCTAAACCAGTCCGGTCCTCCTGTTCAGGCGAAATTGAAGCGGTAATGCCCAAAAGGTTAAAAGCGGTAACAACTCCGCGACTAATCGAACGGTAAGCATCCAGGACACTACCCCGATCGATAAAAGGATGCACTTCCGGTACAATAATACTGTAGGTCAGCTCTTCATGATGCAACACTGCCCTGCCTCCGGTTGGCCGTCTGACCAGGTCAATACCCGCCTCGCGGCAGGCAGGCAGGTTAACCACTTCAGCTTCATCCTGAAAATAGCCAAGGGAAAGGGCCGGAGGGTGCCAACGATATATCCTGAGGATTGGCGGACATTCACCGCTGGCAACTTCTCCCATCAAGCTAAGATCTTTTTCCATATTTTCTTTCCCGGATAGCGGGGGATCGAGAATTAATCGCCACTGGTAGCGCATAAAAATACCTTTCTTCCGGTTAGCTCTTATCCATTGCTGGTTGTTTTGAGTACCAGATCAGCCGCAGCAACAGCTTCCGGATTTGACAGAGGCCGGTGATAGTTATAGATAATTCCGCCCGGCCGCTCATTATAGTAAGGCCGGTTACAACCGGGGCAGCCGCTGGTTTGAAACGCTTCGCCGGTCTGCAGTATTTCTTTTAGTCGGTCTGCATTTAAATTGATTGATACCAGACGACCTTCAAAAAACTTTAAATCCTTCAAGGTGATGCTCTGCTTTTTCAGGAGAAAAAGCGCTGCCTGTAAACGCCGGTATTGTGCCAATGGAGGTGGATCGGCATTTTCAAGCCGCGTGTTTTTCAGAGGCACAAAAGCAAACAGTGCTATGGTAATGTTAACATGAAACAAACTGTTTGAAAAAGTGATCAGCTCTTCTTCACTTTCACCCAACCCACAGATCAGATGCGTTGTCATCCGTCCGGGCAGTTTGTCGGCACAATCAAATAACAGGGTAGTTCTTTCTGATAACGATCCACCTTTGATCTGTGTATAATAAGTAGGATTAACCACATCAATGGCAATCGCCAAACGGTCCACCCCGCAAGCTACCAAGGCTTCTGCTTCTTCGGCACTGCCGATCCAAGCTGAAAGTGAAAGTGGCAGGGGACTAATTGCTTTCAGTCTTCTGATCTGATCAAGAAGCGGGGCGATACCGTTTTGATGCCTGACTGATTGAAGGCAAATTCGCTCAATACCTCTGACCGGCGCCAGGGAAAGAGCTTTTTCAACCTCACTCCAGGCATATTCCGGCCAGGTAATCCGTCCGAGACGGCTAATTTCTCCGCTTTCAACCATACCTTGGGGGCAAAAAGCACAGCTCATCAAGCAGCGGTTACCGGATAGCAGATAAGCTGTTGTCGGGTAAGCATCCATCCGGTTTGTCTTTAAACCAAGACAGGCTGCCGTTCCGGCAGAAAGGCGAATCATAGCGAGCAACACTCCTCGATCAACCCGATCTCCAACCCTAATTCAGCCGCCTTGTGGCGCACCGCGGGAGCCGGTAAAACAATTTTGTTGATTCCCGCACGAAGCGCCAACAGATCTACCGTTTCCCGGTATCGTCCGCCGGGCCGCATGCATCCAAGGTAAAGCGGAATCCGCGGAAACATCCGGCGGGCAATAGTCAACAGACCAGCCACTTCGTTAGGCGGAGGCGGGTTTAATCCGGCAAAAGCTGTGCCGGTGGTCGGACGAAAAATGATAAAACTGATTGCCTCAACCGCCTCTTTTCTTAACAACCTTAACGCTTCATATTCACCATTTAAGCGACCGGCTTCAAGCCCGATACAAATATGAGGGACAACTCTGGTGTAAAGCTGTAACAGGCGGTAAGAGCTAAGATAATCACTGACTTTAAATGGCAGTCCGTACACCGCGGCAATAGTTTCATCTTTTCCTATAAAATCGAAAGATACCACGGCAGCTAGCTCACTGAGTTCTTTTGCCTCTTTCTCAGTTACCAGGCCACAGTGTACATTTAGACTGCCCCGCCTGGCCAGCTCTTTTAACTCTTCGCTATTTTCAAGCAGGGGCACCTGACCTTTATCAGTAGAGCCACCCGATATTAAGTAACTTTTGGGATTGATCTTGCTTTTTAAGGCCTTTGTCAGGGGTGTCATATTTTTCAAGTATTTACCCCCACAGTGGGCACAGTTTAGCTGGCATTTGCTACCGGTTACCGATACGGCCATGGTTTTGGCGGGAATGACAAAGTCAATCCGGTCGGGGAAAAAGGAACGGCGAATCTCCCAGCTTACTTTCAGCATTCCATCCAGGTTATTTTCCATGAACAACAACTAGTCTCCTCTTCATTCCTAACTGAAGAATAAAGCTGGGGAAACAGAATCTCGATTTTCTGTATCCCCAGTAATTAACGGCTCTCTGCTCCTTTTTGACTATGCTTTCTGCCAGCGCAAAACCGGACTGCGGGCAGCGAGTACTTCATCAAGGCGCCCGACCACAGTATTGTAAGGACCATGCGCAACTTTTTCCGCATCTTTGTCTATAACCGTTGAAATTTCCTCCATCGCCCGGGCAAAAGAATCCAGAGTCTCCTTCGTTTCCGTCTCGGTCGGCTCAACCATTAATGCTTCCTCTACAATCAGGGGGAAGTAAACCGTCGGCGGGTGAAAACCGCGATCCAGTAAAGCCTTGGCAATATCGCCCGCGCCGGCGCCTTTTTTCTTTTCCGGTTTCGCCGAAAGTACAAATTCATGTTTGCAGGTGCGGTCATAAGGCAGGTAATATCTCTTTTTCAGCAAATTCATCAGGTAATTGGCATTCAATACTGCATCGGTTGAAGCCTGCTTCAAACCTTCCGCTCCCAACATACACAGATAAGTATAAGCTTTAACTACTACACCGAAGTTCCCGTAGAAGGAGTGCATCTTGCCAATACTCTCGGGCAGATCATAGTTAAAGAAATACCGATCATCTTGCTTATCGACCAGGGGGACCGGCAAAAAAGGAACCAGCCGCTCTTTGACTCCCACCGGACCACCTCCCGGACCACCACCGCCGTGTGGTGTGGAGAAAGTTTTATGAATATTTAAGTGCACAACATCAAAACCCATATCACCAGGACGGGTATAACCCATAATCGCGTTCATATTAGCCCCGTCATAGTAGAGTAACCCGCCTGCTTCATGTATGGTTTTGGCCATTTCAAGAATCTCTTCTTCAAAAAGACCAAGAGTGCTGGGGTTGGTCAGCATCAGGGCTGACGTTGTATCGTCAACCGCTGTTTTGAGTGCCTCGAGATCCACTAAACCACGATCATCACAGGGTACCTGTACCACCTCATATCCGGCCATGCTAACAGTCGCCGGATTAGTGCCGTGCGCCGACAGGGGAATCAATACCCTGTTGCGCTTGTGGTCTCCACGTTGACGGTGATAGGCCTGGATGATCATTAGTCCGGTCAGCTCGCCATGTGCTCCGGCTGCCGGCTGCAGGGTAAAGCGATCCATACCGGTTAATGCTTTTAAACTTAATTCCATGTTATAGAGCAGCTCAAGTCCGCCCTGGACTGTCTCCGGTAGCTGGCAGGGATGTAGTCCTGCAAAACCAGGCAACACCGCTGTCTCTTCGTTCACTTTCGGATTATACTTCATGGTGCAGGAACCGAGGGGATAAAACCCGGTATCAACACCGAAGTTGCGGGTTGAAAGTTCGGTATAATGGCGAACAATCTCATTTTCTGAAAGCTCCGGCAGCGCAGGAGCTGCACTGCGTCTCAACGGTTCCGGCAGCAATTGCTCCAACGGTTTCTCGGGAACATCACAGGGAGGCAGCGAGTAGCCTTGGCGTCCACTGCGGCTCATCTCAAAAAGCAGAGCTTTGGTTTTTCTCATTTCCATCCCTCCAGTTCCGTAACCAGGGTATCGATTTCATTGCGGGTTCTCTTTTCGGTAAAAGCAAAAAGCATGGTGTTCTGGAGTTCGGGGTAATAGGAGCTGATATCCACACCACCTAAGATATTCTGCTCCAACAGCTTCCGGTTTAATTCAGTAGGGTCACCGGGCACCGTTACAGCAAACTCTTTAAAATTAATTCCCGGAAAGGTAAGACTATAATCTTTTAGGGCCATAATTTGTTCCCGGGCATAGGCTGTTTTCTGCAAACATTGTTCAGCCACTTCGCGCAAACCCTGAGGCCCCATCACCGCCAGGTAAACCGATGCTGCCAGTGCGACTAAGGCTTCATTCGAACAGATATTTGAAGCAGCCTTTTCACGCCTGATATGCTGCTCCCTGGTCTGCAGGGTTAGGACAAACCCGCGGTTCCCCTCACTGTCAACTGTTTCACCGGCAATTCTTCCCGGCATCTGGCGCACAAATTTTTCACGGGCCGCCATTATTCCCAAAACCGGGCCGCCAAATGATGCCGGTACTCCCAAGCACTGTCCTTCACCGACAACAATATCGGCACCATACTCAGCCGGCGTTTGCAGTAGACCCAGGGAAATTGGGTCAGCCGCCACCAGGAACACTGCCTTCTGTTCATGGATCAACTCGGCTAGACCGTTCATATTTTCAACCATGCCGAAAAAATTGGGCTGCTGCAGCACAACTGTCGCCACATCATCACCTAGCATTTCTGCCAGCTGCTCACGATCGGTGCAGCCATCCCTAAGCGGGATTTCCTGAAGTTGAAGGCCTCGGCTGTGAAAATAATTTTTGATCACCGCCCGGTAAAATGGACTGACCGAACGGGAAACAAGGACCTTTTCACGACGGGTAGCCCCACAGCCCATGATCGCTCCTTCAGTAACCGCGGTACCGCCATCATACATAGAAGCATTGGCTACATCCATACCAGTTAACTGGCAGATCATCGTCTGGTACTCGAATATTGCCTGCAACACTCCCTGGCTCACTTCCGGTTGATAAGGTGTATAAGAAGTGTAAAACTCGCTGCGGCCGGTTACATGTTTGATTACCGCAGGGATAAAATGGTCATAGATTCCCGCTCCCAGAAAAGAAACCATATTCTGGCTGTGTTTGTTTTTACCGGCTAATTCCTGCAAATGTTTTAACGTTTCCGGTTCAGACATCGCCGGTGGCAGATCAAGTTCACCCTTGAAACGAACAGATTCGGGAATATCTTTGAATAGATCCTCAACTGAAGCAGCACCAATCACAGAAAGCATCTCCTGACGATCCTGATCAGTTAAAGGGAAATAATGCTTACCACCCATTAATTATGCCTCCTCCTCCTTCATTAGAAACTCTTCATACGCCTCTTTATCCATCAACCCTTCTGGTTCAGTCTGGTCGGTGATTTCCACCTTAAAAACCCAACCCTCACCATAGGGGTCTTGGTTGATGGTTTCCGGCTGATCCAGCAAAACTTCATTCACTTCAGTCACTGTTCCGGAAAGGGGAGCATAAAGATCGGCAACAGCTTTAACCGATTCAATAACTGCAGCGCTCTTGCCGGCCTCAACTGCCGCGCCGACCTCAGGCAGTTCAACAAATACAATTTCCCCGAGCTTATCCTGGGCATAGTCACAAAGTCCAACCACCGCGGTCGAACCATCTTGGCGGGCCCATTCGTGCTTTTTTGTATACTTCAAACCATCAATTGCTTTATACTTCATTACTTTTTCCTCCTATAAAAAGGTAGTTTGGTAAAGCTTGCCCGGTAGGGGCGGTTACGAATCATAATCTCTACTTCTTTTGCATGATCTGCTACTTGCGGATCAAGCAAAGCCATGGCAATAAACTTATCGAGTGTTGGTGAAAAAGAACCGCTACTGATCCAGCCAATCTCTTTACCAGCTGCCTGCACCGGGTAACCCTCACGCGGCACTCCTCTCTCCAGCATCTCTAGCCCGTAAAGTTTATGTTTCAAACCTTGTTTCTTTTGTTGCTTAAGCGCTTCCTGTCCATTAAAGGGTACGTTTTTCTCCACTGCAACGAAGCGATCGAGTCCGGCATTAAGTGGTGTAATCTCTTTGCTCAACTCATGACCGTAAAGGGGCATCGCTGCCTCAAGACGTAAAACATCACGGGCACCAAGCCCGGCTGGATTAAGTTCGTGTTTTTTACCTTCTTCCCATAGTGCATCCCAGAGTGCCGGGGCATCGGCGTTTAGACAGTAGATCTCGAAACCGTCTTCACCGGTGTAACCGGTCCTTGATACGAGGCAGTTAACACCGGCTAGTGTCACATCTTTGCTGAAATGATAATATTTCAGTTCTGATAGTGGTTCGGCAGTCAGCGGCTGTAAGATCGTTTCGCTGTTTGGCCCCTGGAGGGCCAGCTGGGCATAATCAGGCGAGAGATTTTTTAGTATGACAGCGCCGCTTAAGTTTTCTTGAAACCAGGCGTAATCTTTGTCGGTATTGGCAGCATTCACTACCAGGAAATAGCTTTCACTGTTAATCCGGTAGATTAAAATGTCATCAACTACTCCGCCATCAGGATAACAGACGGGGCTGTAGATCACCGCACCGTCTTTCAGCCCTGAAAGGTCATTAGTCACTAACTTTTGCAGGTACATTTCGGAGTCTTTACCTTCAACCATGAGCTCGCCCATGTGCGAAACATCGAAGAGGGTGGCCCGCTTACGGGTATCGTGGACCTCTTCTACCAAACCCTTGGAATACTGTACTGGCAACAACCACCCGCTGTAATCAACTATTTTCCCTTCCAGGGCCAGATGTTTTTCATAAAATGGGGTCTTTCTTGCATCGTTCATCTTCCTGTATTCCTCCTTTCATCAGAAAATAAATAGAAAAGGACAGAGAAAGCCAATCGGCTTAAACTCTGTCCCTGATACCTGAGAGATTGTCTCTTCCTCTTAAAGAGGCTTTCCCCGTCGGTGCAACGCTTTAGCGGTTGCTCTCCAGAGGTGCGTCACCCAATGGTACTGAAGCCTGAGAGTTTCCCCTGCACCCGCCAGGCACAGGCTTGCTCCTTCGGCGTCCGAAATCCGGAACTCTCCCACGGGGATCATCCGCCCTATTAATCCTTGTTCATGTTTTCACTTCGTCATTCCTGTAGAAATTCCTTCCTGACAGAAAAAATACTACTGTTATTCTATCATATCTTCTCCAAAAAGTTGAATCCAATTAATAACAATCCTTTTTCTTAGTGGGCAAAGGTTACTCTATAATAATATCCTGTGTTGCCCGGACTGAACCGTTGACAATCGCTTTGAACTTATATTTACCCGCTTCCCCGATGTTTATCGGTTCAGTGACCATAATTGTCCACTCAGGATCGACATTATAAGTAATCTCACCAAATAGTTCATCTGTTTCGGTATCATTAGCCTGGATCGTAACCGAGTCGGTATCAAAAGAAGCATTGTTATCAAACGAAACATAGAAACCTTCACCGGGCGCAAAAGTAGTCCGGGGCGAAACAATGTATAAATCGTCATCATAATCATCACCCATCTCAATCTTCGCCCCACCGATCGAAGTACTCGTCGTTCCACCGGAACA
>CAZAKI010000008.1:0-62598 GCA_964485855.1 uncultured Syntrophomonadaceae bacterium
TTTCCTTCAGCTGTTATTATTCGCCTGTCAGGGCAGGATATCCTTCACTATTTCGTAAATATTTTCCGCCAACATATCAGGTTCATTGGATTCACTGATCATGATCCACTGTATCTCCTTCTCTCTTCTGAACCAAGTCAACTGTCTTTTAGCCAGGTTTCTAGTTTCTTTTTTAATTGTTTCAACTACACGCTTTAAATCTCCTTGGTGATCATTTTTCAGGTAGGCAAAAAGATGACGATAGCCTAAAATATTTAAGCCAGGATCTTCTGCCTTGTAGCCTAATTCTACTAATCTCTTAACCTCTTCCAGCCATCCAGCTTCCATCATTAAATCTACTCGTTGATTGATTCTTTTATAAAGAGTTTGCCGATCCATATCGAGACCGATTAGCACGGTGTAATAAGGGTTTTCTGACTTGGCTGTATTTACTGCCTGATCTGAGATCCTTTGATTTTCAAACTCATAGACTTCCAAAGCACGGATGATCCTTCGGCGGTCGTTAGGATGAATAGAAATAGCTGCTAAAGGATCTACTTCTTTCAGCCGTGAATAGAGATAATCCAAACCAAGAAGCAAAGCTTGCTTTTCGAAATAATTTCTTAGCTCACGGCTTGATCCTTTTTGTCCAAAGGCATATCCGGCTTTTACAGCTCGGATATAAAGCCCGGTGCCGCCTACCATGAAAGGTAATTTATTGTTCATCCATAGCAGTTTGATGAGTTGGTCGGCTGCTTTCTTGTAATCAGCAACACTGAATTGTTGGTCAGGTTCAACGACATCGATCAAATGATGTTTTGCTTTCTGCCTTTCAGCTGTATTGGGTTTAGCCGTTCCAATATCCAACCTGCGGTAAACTTGTGCCGAATCAGCGCTTATTATCTCTGTTTTCAGCATTGTGGCCAACTTTAGGGCAATAGACGTTTTACCTACTGCTGTTGGACCGGCAAGCACAACCAGAGGTATTTTGGAGCAACCTTTAAACTCATTCATCATTAATTGCCTTTTCGTAAGAAAGACCTCTCCAAGTCATTGCGTTTAAAAATGATGACGGTCGGTCTACCATGCGGACAATAACCTGAGTTGTCAGTTTCAGACCATTCATTTATTAGCTGTTCAATTTCCATTTTATCAAGTCGCTGCTTCGCTTTTATTGAACGATGACAGGCTATTGTCTTTAAGAGAATATCGTGCTGAAAATCCGGAATATCGTCATCGCCGTTAATCAATCTTTCGATTAAATCATATAACTCGAAATCGCTAATTTGTGCTTCGTCCATGAAAGGAACTGCACGGACCACATAACTGTTATCTCCCATTAATTCAAATTCAATGCCTACTGCTGCAAGAAATGGCAGTATTTTCGGTATTCTGTCAGTCCATGACCGTGGAACGTTTAATGCATAGGGAATAGTCAGTTGGACTCTGCTCTGCTTAATTTTTTCTTCATCCACACTTTGAAGACGATTGTAGAGCAGTCTTTCATGAGCCGCGTGTTGATCGACTAGTAAAAGATCTTCTCCCTTTTGGATAATAATATAACTATTTAAGTATTGACCAATTATTTTATAATCTTTCATTCCACTTTGTGCTTGATCAGCACCAAGGCAAGTATTATCTTGTAAGTTCTGAGAGGACCATACTGCTGGGCTTGATGTGAAAGCTGCCGGATTGTCCCGTATAATTACATTTTGCAGGTTTAGATTGTCGATGGTCTTTGAATCCGGGTTTTGATTCTTTAGCGGCCAAGGGGTGATGCTACTGATTTCCTGCAGCGTGAGTTTTACGCTCTTGTTAACAGCATTTTTTACCGTTTCCGGGTCTAAAAATCTAATCTCAGTTTTTGCCGGGTGAACATTAACATCAAGTTGGTTTTGCTGCAGCTGAAGATTTAGCACCGCATAGGGGAAACGTTTAGATGGCAGCAGATCACCGTATCCTCTTGATATGGCGCTGATCAGCATGGCATTTTTAACTAGGCGCTTGTTAACAATCAATGTAATCCAGCGTTTAGAAGCCCGGTTAAGATGAGGCAGTGAAAAGTAGCCCTCTAGCCTAAGATTATTAATACTTTTAGCTGGACTGCTCAGCTCAACCATATTACTGGCAATATTTGAACCATAAATCGATCCGATGGTATGCAGCAGTATTCCATCACCGTTCGTTTTTATAATAATTCTATTACTGCTTTTGAGAGTAAATGCTACCTGTGGAAAAGCAAGAGCCAGTTCATTAATCAAATAACTGATTCTTGCTGTTTCAACAGAGGGAGCGCGTAAAAATTTTCGGCGACCTGGAGTATTATAAAAAAGGTTCTTAACCTCTACTGTTGTTCCATAAGGAGTGCCTGTTTCAGCTTCATTTGTTATTTCGCCGCCGCTGAGAGAAATTTTAAAACCACTCAGTGAATTTTTAGTTCTACTAATCATCTCAACCCTAGCCACGGCAGCAATACTCGGCAGTGCTTCTCCCCTGAATCCAAGGCTGGCAAGCTGATCCAAGTCATCAATCTTTTGCAGCTTGCTGGTTGCAAATCGCTTAAAGGCTAAACCTAATTCGTCGCCGGCCAGACCATGACCGTTGTCACGAACAAGTATTTTATCAATGCCTCCTCTTTCAACTTCAACTTCAATCCTGGTCGCTTCGGCATCCAGAGCGTTTTCGACCAGCTCTTTAACCACGGAGGCCGGATTCTCAATAACTTCTCCAGCAGCGATCATTTCAGCTGTTATTTGATCAAGGATTCTAATGGGCATAATTTTTATAAGCTCCTGCTTTAAAAATGATCAATCGTCTAGCTCAAAAAGCTCTTTTTGCAAATCATATAAAATCTGCATTGAATCAATCGGCGTAATTTGATTTAGATCATATTCTTTAAGACGTTCAATAATTCGCCTTGCCCGCCCGTCTTCATTACTACTATGATTAGAGAGCATCGGCAGAAAGCTCAACTGCTGTTCAGCAGCAGTTGAAGCAGCCAGCTCTAATTCACTCAGGACGTTCTCTGCTCGAATCAGAACTTCCGTCGGCAATCCTGCCAGGCGAGCTACATTAATACCATAACTTTTATCAGCTCGACCTTCTACGATTTGGCGTAAAAAGATTACTTTTTTACCTTTTTCCTTAACTGACATAGAATAGTTCTTTACGCCCTCTAAATCATTTTCAAGCCTGGTTAGCTCATGATAGTGGGTAGAAAAAAGCGTCTTTGCCTTAATCTTACCGGCAATGTATTCGATAACCGAGCGAGCGATACTCATGCCATCATAAGTACTGGTTCCCCTCCCTATCTCATCAAGGATAATTAGGCTTTCACTGGTCGCTTCGTTTAAAATTGTAGCTGTTTCAATCATTTCGACCATGAACGTACTATGACCACGGCTTAAATCGTCACTGGCTCCTACGCGGGCAAAAATCCGATCAAAGATTGGAATCAAAGCTTGATTAGCTGGTACAAAGCTACCCATTTGCGCTAAAATCGCAATCAAGGCAACACTTCTGATATAAGTACTTTTGCCGGCCATGTTTGGTCCGGTAATCAGGAGAATAAAATTCTGCTGATCGATCACGATATCATTGGCTACAAATTGTTCAAAAGCCAGTACTTCAACCACCGGATGCCTGGCCTGTTTTACAATCATCACTTGATCACTTGAAAACTGAGGACGGCAGTAGTGATTATTTTCGGCAGTCTCGGCTAAACCCTGTCGAAAATCAAGCTCGGCAATTAAGTTTGCCGTAGCGACTAATTGCTCAGTTTGATTGCTTACTAAGGCTCTTAGTTCTTCAAACAGAAAATATTCAAGGGCATAAAGTTTTTCCCGGGCACCAGATATTTGTTCTTCAAGATTATGCAAAATCTCCGTTGTGTACCGCTCGGCTCCCACCAGGGTTTGTTTTCGGTGGTACTCTGGCGGCACCTGTTTTGTATTATTCTTGGTTACTTCTATGAAATAACCGAAATTGCGGTTAAAACCAACCTTTAGCGATTTGATCCCTGTTTTTTCACGTTCCTTTTTTTCAAAATCCAAGATCATTTTACTGCTATGCTCAGTCAGCTGTCTTAACCGATCAGCTTCCGCATGGTAACCATCACGGAAAAGCCCTCCCTCTTTTAAGGCTAAAGGCGGTTCTTCTTGCAGGGCATTTTCAATCATCACGATTAAATCAGCGCAATCAGGTAGCTGAGAGGCAATATCGGACAACTCAGCTGACTCTAAATCACTGAGCATAGTTTTTAGTGGTTTAACTTTCTTAAGGGTGTTTTTAAGAGCTATTAAATCACGTGCATTTACTTTTTGGTAGGCTAATTTGCTGCAAAATCTTTCCAGATCGAAAACTTTATTTAATATCGAACGTAGTTCGCTTCGCGCCAGTGGTTTATTGATTAACTCTTCAACGGCATTGAGCCTGCCTTCAATTAACTTTAAATCAAGCAGTGGTTGCTCCAGTCTTCTTTTTAACAGCCTTCTTCCCATCCCGGTCAGACAGTGATCAATAATGACCAGCAAATTTCCATATTTATACCCGTCAGTTATCGATTCTGTCAGTTCTAAGTTGCGGCTGGTAATATTATCAATGAACATAAAACGCTTGTTGAAATAAAGTTCCGGAGGTCTAAAGTGCGGTATTCCTTTAGGTAGTTGTTTAAGTATTTTCAAATAATCAAGAGTTGTTGCTGCCGCTATCAGGGCAAGCGGATACTTAGCCAGTTCAAGGTGAACGTTAATATCGAGTTTCCAATGTGCATCAATTAGTGCGGTTGCTTCTTCTAAGTCAAGAATATTTTGCAGTTGATCGATATTTTTTATTCTACCGTCATTTAGGATGTTTTGACACAATTCTGCTGTTTTTATGTTGCTGCATAGTATTTCAGCCGGTTCAAGACGTTTTAACTCGTCTAAAAGCAACTCTTGTGCCTCGTCGCCACTCTGTTCTGTAACCTGGAACTCACCAGTAGAAACATCGATAGCAGCAAGCCCGAAAGTATTGTCCTTACTCACTATAACTACCAGATAATTGTTTTTCCCTTCATCCAGCATTTCTGCTTCGCTGATGGTTCCGGGGGTTAGAATCCTGGTAATTTCTCTTCTTACAAGCCCTTTGGCCTGAGCGGAGTTTTCTACCTGCTCGCAGATTACAATTTTAAATCCTTTATTAATCAACTTGTTAAGATAATTGTCAACAGCATGAATTGGAACCCCCGCCAAGGGGATAGGGTCGGTACTCCCGCCGTCCCTCGATGTAAGGACGATATCTAACTCTCGTGCTGCCAGTTCAGCATCTTCAAAGAATAACTCGTAAAAATCTCCAACCTGAAACATCAGCAGTTTATCAGGATGTAATGTTTTAATCTTTCGGTATTGTTCCATCATCGGGCTGCTACGGCTCATTTTCAGTCTCCCTTTAACTCTCCCAACAGGTTCCAGGTTCTAGCCTCAGTAATTTGTACCTTGACCAATTTTCCAGGTTTCAATCCCTTTGCTTCAAAGTGAACTAGCTTATTTGTTCTGGTCCGCCCGGTTTGCAATTCTGGTTTATTTTTGCTGTTGCCCTCGGTTAACACTTCCACTTCATGATGCAAAAGACTTTTGTTATGCTCTTCACTGATCCGATGCTGGAGATTATTTAGTCTTTGCAAACGTTCTTCTTTTAATTCATTACTTAGTTGATCGGGCAGCGCGGCAGCAGCAGTATTCTTGCGAGGTGAGTAAAGAAATGAGAAGGCGTTGTCAAAGCGAGCTTCCTCAATCAATAAAAGGGTGTCGTTAAAGTCTGTTTCCGTTTCACCAGGAAAACCAACAATAAAATCAGTGGTAATAGCCACGCCGGGAACTTTATCCCTGATCTTTTTAACCAGGGTCAGATAGTACTCCCGGGTATAATGGCGGTTCATCTGATTTAGAATCCGGTTACTGCCTGATTGGACCGGTAAATGAAAGTGTTCACAAATATTTTCTCCTCTACTGACTGCATCGATTAGTTGAACTGATAAATCTTTAGGGTGTGAAGTCATAAACCTGATTCGCTCGAGTCCGTCGAGATTATTTAATTTCAATAGTAGATCGGGGAAACTAATTTTTTTAGGCAGATCATGACCGTATGAATTAACATTTTGGCCCAACAGAGTTAACTCTATAACGCCTTTCGCAGTAAGCGATCTAGCTTCGTTTAGGATATTATCCATCTCTCTGCTACGCTCTTGACCCCTGACATAAGGTACAATGCAGTAAGAACAATAATTATTGCATCCATAGATTACCGGAAGCCAGGCTTTATAAAAAGTGCGTCGGACTACAGGTAATCCTTCCCGGTTACTGTAATCTTCGCTAAGATCAACAACTACTGTTTTATATCTAATTGCCTCTTTTATTAATTCTGGCAGGCGAGGTAAAGCATGTGTGCCAAAGATCAAATTCACAAATGGAAAACGTTCCTTGATATAATGAGCAAGTTCTTGCTGTTGGGTCATGCAACCAGCAACGGCAAGTAGTAAATTTGGATTTTTTTCTTTGAGCTTGCTGAATTTTCCTAAGAGCGAGGCTACCTTATCTTCAGGCTTCTGACGGACAGCGCAGGTGTTGATAATAATCAGATCAGCTTCTTCAGGATTTACTGTTTCAACATAACCTAGATTTTCGACTAGAGCGGCCATCACTTCCGAGTCATGCTCATTCATCTGGCAGCCGAAGGTGATCATCTGATATTTTTTACCTAGACCGAATTGCTCGATCTGGTTTAATGCTTCATGGCAATTACTGCTTAACACATTAATGCTCCCCGCGGATACTTTCGTGTTTACTGAAATTTAATTTTTGAGGTTTCCGGTTAAAAGGGAAAGTAATGACAGCTTTGAGGAGCGCGTAAATACCCCAACCCAACAATAGACCGGAAAGGGCATAAGTTAAACCTTCGACTGTTGTAGGAATACCCGGCATGAAGTTATTCCATGTTCCAGCTGCGATCGACCAGTCAACCTCTTGGATAAAAATCAACCAGCGATTATAAATGGTTGCTCCCTGCAAAGCCGTATAGGACTGATCCAGTTCATTATAACGATCAAGTAAAGCTTCGATTACCTGACCCGATGAAACAAAAATTTCACTTGACGAATTTAGATGTTCGAGAATATAATCTTCCAAAGTTAAACCTAAATCTTCTGCTGCCCTGATATACAAATCAAGAGCCCTTTTGGCTTCATCAAGATGACCACCCAACCTTTGCAGGTACTGGCCGTAAAACTGGGGAAACTGCGAAAGGGTAACTGCGCCAAGGGCGGCAGCGATCCGATCTAAGATGTTATCCAGAAATTTTAGTGGTTTCAACTTCTTTAACCCTCTTTCTTTATTTTCTGGGGTTCCTCTTTTTCTACCTGGATGGCAAAATCCGGACAGAGGTACTCGCATAATTTACAACCGGTACAGGCTTCAGGATCGATAAATTCAGGACTCCCATCCTCGCTGGGTCTCAGATTTTCTTTCGGACAAAATGCAAAGCAGATACCGCAATCTTTACAACGTTCATTGTAAACTTTCAGTTTAAATCTTGCTTTACTCATAAAAATAATTCCCTTTCGTCTGGTCGGAGAATATTTCAATTATTTTTTCCCTTAAAGAGATGTTTTCTCTATTATAGCTCAAAAGCAATCATCGCTAAAGTTTTCATGCTGATCACCATTTTTCATAATTTCTGTTGATTCTGCATCTCGTTTGATCTTATGGCGATACCAGAGATATAAAGCGCCACCAATTATGGTTACAGCGGGAATGCTTAGCAACCACGGCGAAAGCCTGCTAAGCATTTTTATATAGATAAAAATAATTTTCATTGATTGAGTAAGTACAAGGCTTGATCCGATATAAACCAGGCTGAAGATTAATCCCCCTAAGAATGTGTAAAGTGTAAAAAGATAAAAATTCATGTGCATAGCACCGGCGGGAAACGAAATAAAAGTGCGTGAAAAACCCCACAGTTGAGCCATAAATATAGAAAAATTACCATACTGTTTCCAAAGTCTAAATAATTTTGATCGACCTGAGTGATCATTGTATCCAGAGACCAATTGGGTATTAATGATATTAGCCTTCACCTTTTTCCCAACGATATTACCGATCATACCGATAAAATAACTGAGAACACTGCCCAGCGTGATGCCAATCGTCGAAGCTATAAAGATGGCCCAAAATGATACTGTTCCGCGTAAGATTAAAGTTCCGGCGGTTAATAAAACAATAGCTGAGGTAAAAGGTACTCCGGCACTTTCCGCAAACATTGCTACCGCAATACCATAAGCTCCATATTTGGCAATAATTAGATCTAAGAATTGATAAATGCTCTCAAAAGGCTCAATACTGTCAACAATATTTTCCATCAATTAACTTTCCACCTTCTTGGTTAACATTGCATATATTCCCCAGACACCCGATTCTTCTCCCAGCTTTGCTTTAACAACAGCCAGGTTGGTAATATCTACAGTCGGTTTTATCGCGTACTGCCTAATTTTCGCATCAACTTTTTTGATCAGATCAGGATTGGCTACTGCTATCCCTCCACCAATAACCAGGCAGGTTGGATTTAACAAAGTAACCAAGTTTGCCAAGCCCAAACTAATATTATCAACTGCTTGCTCCACAATCCTTTGGGCAGTTTTATTACCATGACTTGCTGCTTTAAAAATCGAGGCGGTTGTAATTGTTTCCAGTCCCAAATCTTGTGGTTCCCAGATCTGTGCTGCAATTTGTTCAATCGCTCTGCCCGAAGCCCAAGTTTCAAGGCAATTATCACCACCACAGTTGCATTTTTTTTCACTACCAAATGATTTTGTATGACCAATCTCTCCGGCAAATCCGGAACTACCCCGGTATAAACGGCCATTTAAATAAAAGCCACCACCGATACCGGTACTTAAAGTACTATAGATAACATATTTTTTATTCTGGGCGGCCCCATAAAATGTTTCGCCGATTACTGCAGCATTTGCATCGTTTTCGAGCAGCACGGGTATCTTCAGCTTATTGCTAAATATTTCTCGAAGGGCTACCGGTTTGTCCCACCCTAGATTTGGAGCTTGATGGACAAGCCCCAGTTCATGCTCTACAAAACCAGCAAAACAGATACCAGCGCCGGCAATCCGTTTGGAGAGTACTAAACTTGTTGTCTGTTCTCGCTCTTGGATTATGTTCGAAACAAGAACAGCAATCATCTCAGCCGAAGCTTTTTCCGGAGTTATTAATTTATTCCTATAGATGATTTCATCCTTATTATTAAAAAGCGTGATTAATATTTTTGTTCCACCAATATCAATTGCCAGGTAATAATCATTTTCCATGTTTTACACCCACCGATTGACTTGTGATCTAATCCAAGTCTGTTTTCTGCAACATTCTTTAAACCATTATAAATTATAACATTTAAATAAAAAAGAAAACCCTGCATTATAACAAGGTCTGCAATCCTTATACTGATTTTAAACTCAAAAGCTGCAGATTATTTCAGGGCTTCCTTTGATTGATAGATGTCTCGATCACAGCAGAAACACTGTTGAGCTTCATCGGGAATACACGGGTGGTTAACGGTGATCATTGAAGTAATATTTTTACCAACCCCTGGGCCGAGCATCAGACCCTGACCGCACATCCCAACTGCCAAAATTAGCCCTTTCAGACCCGGGGCATAATCAATAATCGGCACACCATCCGGGGTCATCGGATAGCATCCCCTCCAGATCCGCCTGATTAATAAATTTTTAAATTTAGGAATTAAGGCAATCATCCGTGCAGCTAAAACCGGTAAAAATTCCGAGAGATTTTCACGGTTTGTGCCGATAAACAATTCCTTTGGGGTGTAGCAAAAAATAATTTGCCCCTCACGATTCTGGCCAAAATAAAAATTTGAGGTTTTTCCTTCAGGACCCGGCCGAAGATCAACAACAAGTGGAGCAAAAAAATGTTTGATTGGGGCCGAAATTCCAGCCTCATGCGAATCGGGAGTTACCGGGATATCCAGGTCAAGCAATTTGCCATGTTCCGCAGCATCAGAACCGGCAGCCAAAACTACCCAGTCTGAGTAATATGAACCCTTATCTGTTTTAACGCCGGTGATTCTCTCTCCCACACGTAGATAACCAATTACTTTTTCCTGATAATGATACACGGCTCCGCAACGCATCGCTTCTTGCTGAAAAGCGATAGGAGCTAATATTGAAGAGACTTGTCCATCGTCCGGTGAATAAGTTCCACCACGCAAACCTTCGGCATTAATACCCGGTATAATTTCCTGAATATCTTGTGGTCCTACCCAGTCAATTTTCAATCCGTATTTTTTTTGCAACGGTAGAAGCGAAATTAAAGTATTTTCAATCCTCTCATCATAAACTGGGAAACAATACCCCCCTGGTTTCCAATCAATATTAAAGCCGTATTTTTTCTCCCAGGTAGAGAATATTTGAATACTTTCGTTACCAATGCTTATTTTACCGGGGTCGGAATGTGTTGCTCTAACCCCGCCAATTGCTGTCTTATTTTCTCCCTGGCCGGCAGAAGAACGATAATCGATGACCAGGACCTGCAATCCAGCCTGAGAAAGTTGTAATGCTGTCGGGTTTCCTACACTCCCCGCGCCAACAACTATCACGTCATAGCAATTTTCAATCGGCATATTTTTCCCCTCCATTGGTGATCGTAATAAAATCACCTAAATGCACTTCAGCAACTAAGGGGCGGTGAGTAGGCAGGGTTATTTCATCTAGCGCAATTCCCTCTTCACGGAAAACTTTTAAGATTAGATCTGTGCAGGTTTTACCATTGCAGCCTCCCAGACCAGTTCTTACCAACGCTTTTAGCTGGTTCATATCGCGAACTCCGCTTCTGATCGCTGCTACAATTTCGCTCTTCCGAACCCGCTCACAGCGACAGACAATCGGATCTGCTTCATTTTCAGCGTCATTGATACTAATACCTTCATCGATTTCTCTGATCCTGAAGCCGGCAACTAAAAGCTTATCCTCCTCAGGTACCTCAAGCAATAAGAGTCTTCGGCTGTTTTGTACCTGGTGATCCCTATAAGCAATGACTTTACCTTTCCCAACAACATTTCCTTCCATGTCTGTCGTTGTGACTTCCTGACCGACGGGGATGATGTCATTTACAAATTCGTAAGGCATCATTAAAAGTGCTTTTTGGTGTTCATGATCATAATCGTTAATAACCAGGCTAATAGCCAATCCTGGGCAAGCCAGAACGCATCGACCGCAGCCGATACAGTGATCGGTGTATTCGGGAAGGGACAAGATTGAGTCTTCCATTTTTATGCAATTATTAGGGCAAGCTTCGGTGCATGGGTTACAGGGTATTTCCTGCATGCAGCGGATTAGTGGAAATACCCTAGAGTTGAGATCTTCTCCTCTAAACGGTTTGCTTTCACCTGGTTTGTGCTTCAGCATTGCGCCAAATTCCTCCCAGTTACTCGGCACTGGTACGTCAATACCAAGATCATTAGCTATTTTACGTCCAATGATTTTTCCGGAAAATATGGCGGCAGAAGCCTCCGCGATTTCTTCAGCATCGCCTGCAGCATAAGTTTTAATCCCATATTCGTTAGCTTTGATTAAAAGCTCATTTACCGGACTCAAGCCTACAGCAATCAGCACTGTATCAACATTAAAGACTCTTTCGGTACCAGGTAGTGGTTTGAAATTTTCGTCAACAGCTGCTACAACAACTCTCTCAACTTCTTCCTTACCTTCGATTCTTAAAACAGTATGCGCGGTCCAGACTGGTACTCCAAGGCGTTTGATTTTATCTTCATGAACCTTGTAACCACCACAGTACGGCAAAGCCTCAACCAAGCCAACGACATCAATGCCGGCCTGAAGAGCATGATATGCACCAATTAAACCAACATTTCCCCCGCCAATGATAAATAGTCTTTCCGCACAGCGGATTAAATCGCGATTAACTAAAGTTTGAAACGCTCCTGCTCCATAGACTCCGGGTAAATCAGATCCTGGCAGAGCCAGACTTTTTTCCCGCGCACCGGTTGAAAACAGGACTCTTTCTGCTTTCACCAGCTTATAGGTTCCGTTCCCTGAAATACCGAAGAGACGATCACTGAAAACACCTACCACTGTTGAATCATACCAAACTTTAATTGTTGGCAGCTGCTTTAAAGTATCAGTTAAAATTTTCCCGATTGCGATACCTCTTTCACCGGCATAACAATCTTTTACCGATCCAAAAAAATTATGAGTTTGCAGGCTGAGTTTTCCGCCCAACTCTTGCTTATCATCAACAATTAAAACATCAACATCCATGTGGCCCAGCTCAATAGCTGCACTAATCCCAGCTGGACCACCGCCGATGATCAAGACATCAGTTTCGCAAGTCTCTGTCCTTGGCATAACAGACTGATCAGGCGGCAAATTATTCAAGTCAGGCAACCCCTCAACACTTTTTACAACCATACCTTCCTTAATAGTGGTCATACATCCTTTTACCGGTTTTCCGTCCGCAATTACCATACATTGCGAACATTGACCATTAACACAATAAATACCCTGGGCTCCACCGTCACGTTCGTGATGACCAAAAACATGAATGCCCGCAGCATAAACTGCTGAAGTGATCGCCTCACCTGCGCGGGCTTTAATTTTGTTACCGTTATAAGTAAACTCAATCTCAGCCTTGGGCAGCGGTGGTAATATCGGATGATTTGTAATCCTAAACTGTGAATCAATGACAGCATCTACAGGTTTCGCCAGATCGTGCTCGGTTATACCTTTTAGTTCCGGCAGCGGATTTTTGCTCTGAAGCCATACTCCTGGTCTAAGCACTAGTAGATACTGAAGATACTCAGCAAAGTCAGAGCAAACTAACCCGGTTGGACTATTTTGATGCTTTGCAATCAGCATACGGCGTCTTTCAGGTTCTAATGAAAAGGTAAACTGTTTAACTCCTTTTGCCATTCTAAGCAGTTTACTCAGGTTACCTGCGGCAGCTGCTTTTTCAAAAAGTCTTAAGACAACTGGTTCTTCAATTAATAACTGAAAGAGATAGTGCAGTTCTGGCACTATGCCTAATTCTGCAATTGATAAGTGATTTTCTGCAGATGTGGTTACTACAGAAACTAGTTCTTGTGGCATCATCAAATCAGCGTCCTGCCGATCCTTTAACCAGTTTATGATTTCTAAAACCAGATCCATTCCCCGGCTGAAAAGTTTACCTCGGGGCAAAGGAACTGCTAATTCTGTTTGAAGCTTGCTCAGCTGCTGTTTGTAATTTTGCCAGGCTTGTTCCGGTCCTCCCTGATCCGGGTATGGGCTAAGCAAAGCAATACGTTCTCCATTTAATCCACAGTAGGAAGCAACTTTTTTCGTCAGTTTTATTCTTTTCTCGCCATGATCGCCTCCCTGGCTGTACGGACAAGTGTATCGTTCACGGCACATTATGCCTACCCCGGTTGCTCCGGCCGCAAGACAGTAAAGCATGGTAGAAATATCAATTCGCCCAATGCAACTTACCTGAATCAATTCGTCACTGCTGTCAGGAAGTGGTGATCTGGAACAGGCAAAGACAACATACTGACCATCTAAATCTCTATTTTTCAGCAGATCTTCAAAATCACTCAGATTTTCATTCTTTTTTTGAACTATGGCAGCAGTAGGACAGGAACCGGCACAAATTCCACAACCGACACAGGTTTCCGCTGAGATGTAGGCAGTAGTTAAACCATCCTTTTTAATTGATACCCTTGGAATCGCAAAAGGGCAAACCTCTTCACAGATACCACAACCCCTACAAAACTGTTCATCCACGACACAAACAGGGATTTCAAATTGTCGATTCCAAATCTTTAAAACCTGGTTCTCTTGTTTCAAGGGAATAGCTCCGGTCGGGCAAATATGGGCACAAGTTCTGCAGCCGGTGCATGCTTCGGCCAGCCCTTCGGGATCAGGACCAATTATTTTATCGATGCCGCGCATCAGTGTTGAAATTGCACCTGGACCATAATCTTGACAAACCCTGGTACAAAGTCCACACATGATACAAAGATCATCGCTATCACTAATTGAAAACGAAGCATGGTCAATCCCTTCAGCACGGGCTAAGTCTCTAATCACTTCTGATGAAGGGCATTGAGCCAGATAAAGCTCGAGTAAAGTCCTCCTTGTTTTTAGCACTTCACTGGATCTAGTCGATACAACTAATCCATCTTCTGCTGGATATAAACAAGAAGTAACCAGACGAGACTGGCCTTTCCACTCTTCTTTGCAAACCTCTACTATACAGAGACGGCAGGAGCCATTGGGTGTAAGTGATGGATGATGACAAAGGGTCGGAACCTTAATGCCATTTTCGTTAAAAATATCAAGTAACTTCTTATTGTTTTCTGTTTCAATCTTCCGACCGTCAACCGTTATGCTAATCTTGTCATTCATCAAAGTTTCTCCGACTATTAAAAATTTTAGATGTTATAACTATAATTTTGCTGCATAAGACCTTGGCTTGACCTTAATCGCATCGAAATTACAAGTCGCTTTACATAGGCCGCAACGATTACAAAGCTCATGATCAATAAAATGTTGTTCTTTTTTATTCCCACTGATTGCTTGCTGGGGGCACAAACGGGAGCATCGACGACAGCCGGTACAGGCATCAGTGATCTCATAGGTAATTAAATTACGACAAACACCGGCTGGGCATCTTTTATCTTCGATGTGAGCCAGGTATTCATCTTTGAAATGATGAAGGGTGCTGCGTACCGGATTCGGAGCAGATTTGCCAAGGCCGCAAAGAGATCCATTTTCAAGAACATTAAGCAGCTTTTCAATCCGTTCAAGATCTTCAGACACACCTTCTCCGGCACATATCCGCTCAAGGATTCCGTGCAATTGATCCAGACCCAGGCGACAAGCAGAACATTTCCCACAGGATTCCTGGCTTAAAAATTCAGTGAAATAACGAGCTACATCAACCATACAGGTATCTTCATCCATAACGATCATCCCGCCTGAACCCATCATTGAGCCTTCCCTGGTCAGAGAATCAAAATCGACTGGTAAATCCAGTTTACTGGCCGGCAAACATCCTCCTGACGGACCTCCAGTCTGAACAGCTTTAAATTTTTTATCATTAAGGATACCGCCACAGATGTGATAGATTATTTCCCGTAAAGTCATCCCCATCGGCACTTCAACCAGGCCGGTGTTTTTAACTTTACCAACAACAGAAAATACCTTAGTCCCGGTGCTGTTTGGCGTTCCGGTTGTCGCAAACCATTCTGCCCCTTTGGTAATAATAAGTGGGATATTAACCATGGTTTCAACATTATTTAATACCGTTGGCTGATCATAAAGGCCCCTCTCTGTCGATCGGATGTATTTGGCCCGAGGTTCTCCAACCTTGCCCTCGATTGACTGCATCAGGGCGCTGGATTCTCCACAAACAAAGGCTCCTGTGCCACGGTTTATTGAAAGATCAAAATTAAACTTAGTACCACAAATGTTATTACCTAGAAAACCGAACCTTCTGGCTTCAATTATCGCAGTTTCAAGATGGTTGAGGGCTCTTGGGTATTCTTCTCGGACATAAATGTAACCTTTGCATGAACCGACAGCATAAGCACAGATGATTATCCCCTCTATCACAGCATGCGGATCACCTTCCATAATACTACGGTCCATGAACGCTCCCGGATCGCCTTCATCGCCATTGCAAATCACGTAACGGGTTTCCGCATCAGATAAAGCGGCAGATCGCCATTTCTTCCCTGTAGGAAATCCTCCGCCTCCTCTTCCCCGTAATCCGGATTTTTCAATTTCAGCGATAATCTCTTCCGGTTTCATGGAAAAGAGAGCTTTAATTAGGGCGCTGTATCCATCGTTAGCCAGATAATCGGTTATATCCAGCGGGTTGATACTGCCTACGTTACGCAAGGCGAAACGTTGCTGTCCGGCAAAAAAGGGAACCTGATCGTAGTTTTCAACCCCAATGTTACTTTCAACATCGTGGTAAAGTAAATGATCCAGTGTTTTTTTACCGATTATTGTATCTTCAATAATCAGGTTTATATCTTTAGGGGTGACATTTGTGTAAAATATTTTTTCCGGGTAGATAATAACCAGCGGTCCTTTTTCACAAAATCCCTGGCAACCAACTCTCTTGATTCCCATTTTTAGCGGAATATTAATTTCCCTGTTGGCGAGCGCCTTTTCGAAAGCCTCTGCTACTTTAAAGCTACCCTTTGCCACGCATCCCGTACCGGCACAAACCATAATCATTGTTTGTTCTGGGTTTTTTTTACTAAGGATCTGCTTCCTTAGATCATGAAACTGATCGGGTGAACTGATTCGATGAGCGATTTCGGGGAAATTAAAATCACTTTCGCGATCATATCCTAATTCAACAGGCTCAGTGGCTCGGCAGTGTTCAATTTCTTTTGCCAACTGGGCAGAAGTAATATTTCCATGATAGGAACCGTCAATAACAACAACCGGAGCCATGGCGCAGGCACCGACACAGTGGACAGAATTGAGAGTAAAGTTACCATCATCAGTAGTTTCACCGCTCTTCACTTTCAGCTTTTCTATGGCTTGACTCATTAATACAGAAGCACCCCTAATATGGCAAGCGGTGCCTTCACAAATATCAATTCTATGTTTTCCACGTGGTTTTAATGAGAATGATTTGTAAAATGTAGCAACTGAGTAAATTTGTGATTGAGGAATTCGAATTTTCTTAGCAACTTTCGCTATTACTTCAGCTGAAAGGTATCCGTATTCGGTCTGCAGATCTTGCAAAATCATGATCAAGTTTGATGGGTTACGATCATAACGCTGAATGATTGCCTCAACTAGATCATAGCTTATATTCATTGACAGATCCTTAAATGTAAATTTTCAAACAGATCAGTGTTAAAATTATATCATTTCCTTCTTCCGACTGTCAATTTGATTAGTTTCCTTTAATTCCTCCTTAAAAACGATCAAAGTAAACCATTAATTGGCATTTACTTTGGCACTTAACCCATAATTAAACCAGGTCCCAACAGGCCTGCTAACTTTACGCCGGAAATCCTTCGCTTCCCATCTACAGCTGAACTTCCATCATCCCTTTGGATGACTTTCCTTCAACCTCCGGTAAGCTACTTACTATCCGGGCTGCGATTTTCGGTTATCATAAACCCTTAAGCTTATATCAACCGATTCTTTCAGCGTCTCGGTTTCTGGTAGTCCGCCACAGATCATTCAGGATGGCTCCTTCTGATCTCCGACTTTTCCCTTTTTCCGAAACCGTTCCGTTTTTCAGTCTCTCGGAACCTGGTAAAAACATTATTGATCGTTAATTTTGATTTGTCAATACTTTTTCTTAAATTATTTTATTCACATTACGTTTATGTTAATACTTGACGAATCCGTTCCAGGGCCCAGTCAAGTTCTTCTCTTGAAATAACCAGAGGCGGTGCAAACCTAATAACATTTTCATGTGTTTCTTTAGCCAGAATACCCAGTTCCATTAACTTTTCGCAGTAAGGTCTCGCTTTTTCAGTCAATTCGATCCCCACCAACAGGCCTCTGCCTCGCACTTCCTTGATTTTTGGATTATTAATTTTTCTAAGTTGATCCGCAAAATAATTGCCTAGTTCGGATGATTTATTCACTAATTGTTCTTTTTCCATTAGATCCATTGAAGCGATGGAAACAGCACAGGCCAAAGGATTGCCACCAAAGGTTGAACCGTGGGAACCTGGCTCAAAAACACCCAGGACCTTCTCATCTGCTGTTACAGCAGAAATGGGAAGAACTCCTCCGCCCAAAGCTTTGCCTAAAATATACACGTCAGGCTTAACATCTTCCCAATCACAGGCAAAAAGCTTACCTGTTCTGCCAAATCCGGTCTGAATTTCATCGGCCATAAAGATAACGTTATTATCTTTACAAAGCTGATATGCTTCTTTTAAATACCCCTGAGGCGGAATAATGATTCCACCCTCGCCCTGGATCGGCTCAACTAAAAAAGCGGCAGTGTTTTCATTGATTGCTTCCTGCAGGGCCTTAATATTTCCATATTCAATAATTTTAAAGCCTGGTGTAAATGGACCAAATCCACTACGGTATGCTTCCTCTGAACTGAAAGAAACGATTGTAACAGTTCTGCCATGGAAATTACCACAACAGGTAATTATTTCTGCCTTGCCTTCCGCAATTCCCTTTTCCCGATATGCCCAGCGGCGAACTGCTTTAATTGCTGTTTCTACTGCTTCGGCCCCGGTATTCATCGGTAGAACCATTTCTTTTTCGGTTAATTTTGCCAAAACCGCACAAAATTCACCAAGCTGATCATTATGAAAGGCCCGTGAGGTAACTGTAATCCGATCGGCTTGATCTTTTAACGCCTGAATAATGCGTGGATGACGATGTCCAAAATTCATCGCTGAGTAGGCACTGAGCATATCCATATATCGTTTACCTTCAGGATCACTCACCCAGACACCTTCACCGTGTGAAAGGACAACCGGCAGAGGTAAATAATTCCTCGCTCCATATTTTTCAGTTACCTTTAAAATCTCTTCTGTTGCAGACAATCTGATCAGCTCCTTCTGAATTAATAAAAGAGATGCCAAATCAATCTCAGCATCTCGGGTTAAGACTGTGGCAGGGGAGACAGGACTTGAACCCGCAGCCTGCGGTTTTGGAGACCGCTGCTCTACCAGTTGAGCTACTCCCCTTTACACCATAATTCTAAGCGATTTATCAGACCATGTCAACAATCGCCGCTTCTTGGCTAAAGAGACTGATGAGCAGTGCGTAAAATGATTTCATTTTGAAGCTGTTCGCTTAAATTATTAAAGTAATCACTGTAACCCGCCACCCTGACAATAAGATTTGCATATTCTTCAGGATTTTTTTGGGCGTTACGTAGGGTTTCCGCATCAACAACATTGAACTGGATATGATGCCCATCCATTCTAAAATAAGCACGAATGATGTGCACCAGGCTATCAAGTCCCTTCTCTCCCTCTAAAACTTGTGGTGTAAACTTGATATTCAATAGTGTACCACCAGTCAGCAGGTGATCCATTTTCGCTGCCGATTTGATCACGGCCGTCGGTCCGTTTAAATCAACGCCTTGGACCGGTGAAATCCCTTCAGAAAGAGGCATACCACTTCGCCTTCCATCCGGTGTGGCTCCAATAACCGAACCAAAATAAACATGACAGGTCGTCGGCAGCATATTAATTCGGTACGTACCACCACGGTAGCTGTCACGTCCATTAACCGCCTGATAGAACATCATAAAAATCTCATACATAATATTATCCGCATAATCATCGTCATTTCCGTAATGCGGTGTTTTATGCATTAGGTATTGTCTGGTTGTTTCTTGATCACTAAAATTTTGATCGAGAGTATCGATCAGCTCGGCGTAACTGTAGCGGTGGTTTTCAAAAACATGTTTCTTGAGGGCCGCGAGACTATCTGTGATCGTTCCGATCCCCACACCCTGGATATAGTTTGTATTGTAGCGAGCTCCACCGGCATTATAGTCTCTGGCGTTTTGCAGACAATCATCGATAATTAAAGAGAGAAATGGCGACGGCATTGTTTCAGCGTATAATTTTTCAATCAACTGGTTGCCGGCAATTTTTATTTCAATAAAATATTTAAGCTGCTTGTTATAAGCATCCATCAATTCTTCAAAAGTCTTAAAGTTCGGCCGACCACCATTACTGATTCCAAGTACTTTCCCGCTTAACGGATCGATACCACCATGCAATGTTATTTCCAAAACCTTAGTCAGGTTAAAGTAACCTGTCAAGATGTAACTTTCTTTACCAAAGGCACCTGTTTCAACACAACCACTTGTTCCCCCGCAGCGTGCATCAATCAGTGATTTACCCTGGGTTAAAAGTTCTTGAATTACTGCTTCAACATTAAAAACGGAAGGTTGCCCCCAACCTTTTCTGATCACTTCGCCTGCTTTGCGAATAAATAAATCTGGATTCTTTTTGCTTACCTGGATATTGGTGCTTGGCTGCAGTAAACGCATCTCATCGATTACTTCTAACAATAAATAGGTTAGCTCATTAACTCCGTCCGTACCGTCAGCTTTAACTCCACCTAAATTGATATTGGCAAAATCGGTATAGGTACCGCTTTCCTTAAGCGTGATTCCAACTTTAGGCGGTGCAGGCTGATTGTTAAACTTAATCCAAAAACATTCTAAAAGCTCCTTGGAACTATCGCGATCTAAAATGCCCGCAGCCAAATCTTGCTGATAAAAAGGCAATAAATGTTGATCCAGCCTCCCAGGACAAAAAGCATCCCAAGTGTTTAACTCTGTTACTACTCCGAGATGGACGAACCAATAATACTGAAGGGCCTCCCACATAGTTCGCGGAGCCCTGGCCGGAACATGCCTGCAGATTTCAGCAATTTTGTGTAGCTCAGCTTTTCGTGAACTGTTAAATTCTGCGTCAGCCAACTCCTCAGCTTTGACGGCATGGCGTTCGGCAAAAACGATTAAAGCCTCGGCGCATATAGCCATTGCTTTCAACTGTTCAATTTTATTCATTCCTAGATTTTGCTCACTTCTCGTTTGGAGCTCGGATATTTTATTGTTAATCTGTTCCAGAAGATCGAGCATTCCCAGCTTATAGATCTTATTGTCAGCTACAGTATGGCCGGGAGCACGTTGTTCCATAAATTCAGTAAATAAACCTGCTTCATAACAATCAAGCCACTCTCGACTGACTTGCTTAAAAATGTTTTCGCGCATTGATTTTCCCCGCCAAAAGGGGATGATCTCTTCTTCCTGAATTCTTCTAACCTCTTCGCTTACGCTAAATGATATTTTTTTTCGATCATGAATAACTTTCAGATCTTCGACAGTATGGCAGCAAAGCTCCGGGTAGGTAGGGGTGACCTGCGGTCCAGTTCCTTTTTCGCCAACAATCAATTCACCTTCATTTATACAGATTGTTTTATTTTCCAGCAGGTGTTTAAATGTCAGCGCCCGGAGCATTGGAATTGATACTGTTCCATCATATTTTTTATAGGCTTCGGTAACTAGCAGCGCACGTTCCAAGGAAAGTACCGGCTTGGTATTCTCACTTTGCGCTCTTAAATTTCTTACCCGTTCAGTGCTACCTCTTTCTTTAACCTGCACTGTCATTGTAATCACCCCTGATTTTGATTCCTGTGCTTTTTAAAAATAACCCGGCTCTAGCTAACTCTTCTTTTGATATGCTAGGTAAACCTGAAAGTTGATAGTTTAAACCAATTTTTGCATATTTTGCTTCACCATAATTATGAAAGGGGACTAACTCCACTTCACTAATTCCGGCTGCTAGTAGAAATTCAGCCGCCTTTTGCAGACGATTTTGATCATTATTAATCCCGGTGATTAGTGGTAGCCTAACTTGTATGGTAGCGCCTGTTTCTACTAGCTTCATTAAGTTATCCAAAATCAACTTCCCTGATACACCAGTTAATTTTTTATAATCTTCCGGATCAACTACTTTTAGATCGTATAGAAATAAATCAGTTAAACTGCTTGCCTTTTCTAAATAATGCCATGCTGTATGGCCACATGTTTCGATTGCAGTATTGATATTTTGTGCTTTTAAAAGTTCTAGCATTAAGAGCAAAAATTTTGCCTGAAAAAAAGGTTCACCGCCGGAAAAAGTTACACCACCTCCGGATTCTTCAAATACCAAGCGATCTTTGAGAAGTTCATTGACTAGATCGCCGGCATCTAGATAGCGACCGGCAATTTCAAGGGCTAAAGCCGGGCAATTATCTACACATAAATAACATTTCTTACACTTGGCTTCATCAATAAAAGGTTTCCCACTATCGAACAGAATTGCCCCTTTAGGGCAACTCTCATCGCAACGACCACAGCCTAAACATTTCTGAGAATGATATATATGAGATATATTTTTAGTAATACCCTCTGGATTTTGACACCAGAGGCATTTTAAGGGACAGCCTTTCAGGAAGACAGTAGTCCTAATACCCGGACCATCATGCAAAGAAAAACGTTGAATATTAAAAATATTTCCGTAAGTCATTAGCCACCATTTAATAATGATTATTATTATAGCATAAAATAGTATATTATATCTATATTTACTGCTTTGTTAACAACCAATATGCTATAATTAATTATACAACAAAGTAATGCTTGGAGGTAAACGTTATGCCCCGTTCTAATGTAAAATTGCCTGCCGACAATATTCCGGCTTACCTTGAACGTATTAAACGTTTAAAAAATCGTGTTTTAACGACCATCCCGGAAATGGATCTTGAAAATGCAATATTGCTGACCGAGGGTTTTCGCGAGTCAGAAGGAGAACCGCTGGTCCTTCGAAAAGCTAAGGCTTTTCGCAATCAGTGTTATAAAAAAACAATCAAAATCTGGGATGACGAATTGATTGTTGGTTGTTCCGGCAGTAAAATCAGGGGCGGCATATTGTGTGCCGATTCATGCTGGTCCGTACTGGACAGCGAGCTCGATACAATTAGTAGCCGCAAGTATGATCCATTTTACCTCAAACCCGAAGATCGAAATCTTTTTATCGAAAATATCCGTTCATACTGGAAAGGACGATCCAATTATGAGGAGTGGCTGGCTCAAATTCCAGCAGAGACTAAGATTCTGCGCGACCATGGTGTTATCTACATCGATCGTAAAGCAGTTCGCGGGTGGGGAGAAACTACCGGCGGATATCAATGGCTTATTGATGAAGGTTTAGAAGGGATTGTTGATCTAGTAAAAAAACAACGTGATAAACTTGATATTACTACGCCAGGTGATTATGAAAAAGATTGCTACCTGCGAGCTTTACTTTATGTCGCTGATGGCATTAGCAAACTTGCTGAACGTTATGCAGAAGAAGCAGAAAAACTGGCTTCACTTGAAAAGAAACCATTAAGAAGACAGGAGTTGCTCCTAATTGCTAAGACCTGTCGTCGTGTTCCGGCCAAATCGGCACGAACTTTCCGTGAAGCTTTGCAATCACTATACTTCTATCAGATTTCCATTTTTATGGAACAAAATGCAGCCAGCTATAATCCTGGGCGGATGGACCAGTATTTATGGCCCTACTATAAAAAAGACCTTGAAACAGGAGAGATTACTCCTGAACAGGCTCAGGAGCTGCTTGATTGTCTTTGGGTTAAATTCAGCGAACCCTGCCTTTTCCAGGATGCCCTTACCGCCGAATTTGCTGCCGGTTATCCGATGTTCCAAAACGTATGTGTTGGTGGAGTCGATCAGAGTGGCAGGGATGCCGTAAACGATCTTTCGTATCTGATCCTGCAGGCAACCATGGATGTCCAGCTTTATCAGCCGTCACTTTCAGTCCGTTATAGCATGGCTAAAAATCCTAATTCCTTCCTGCGAAAGATAGTTGAACTGATCAGCCTGGGCACCGGTTTTCCCGCCTTTCATAACGATGATCTGGGCATTATGATGTTGATGAATAAAGGGATTCCCCTCAAGGAAGCTTATAACTGGAATCCCTGTGGTTGTGTGGAAACCAACCTGGAAGGCAGATTGCGCCAGTTCACAGCACTCGCCGATATTAACCTGGGCAGCATAGTCGAGTTTGCCCTTTTAGATGGGAAAAACAGAAAAAGCAACCACTATATTTCTGCCAGGACAGGTGATGCCAGATCATATCAGACGTATGAAGAATTTATGGATGCCGTTAAAGCCCAGATTGCTCATGCAATTCGTGCTGTAGTTGCCGGCAGTCATGTAATTGATGAAATCGGCTTTAATCGTCCTGTCCCGGCGCTATCTCTTACCTTCCGTGAATGCATTGAGAATGGCTTAGATTATGCCTGGGGTGGATCAAAATATAATACCGGAAATGGTATAATTCTCATTGGTGTTGCCGATTTAATTAATAGTCTGGTTGCAGTAAGACACTTGGTTTACGATGCCAAAAAAATAACGATGGCTACCCTGCTTGAAGCCCTGGAAAGTGATTTTAAAGGCTTCGATGAAATCAGAAAACTCTGTCTCGAGGCACCAAAATACGGTAATAACGAACCACTTGTTGATCAGACAACCGGAGAGATTTTTACTTATATCGCTGATGAAATTGAAAAATACCATAGTAAATTCGGCAAGATGACCCCCGGCATCTTACCTGTTTCTGGTAATACTCCCTTTGGCCTCGAAGTAGGAGCCTTACCATCAGGGCGCAAGGCCTGGAAACCACTTGCTGACGGGGTCAGTCCCAGCGGCGGAACTGACTACCAGGGTCCGACCGCTGTCTTATCATCTGTTGCTCATCTACCCCATGGTCGTTTTGTTCAAGGTACTCTTTTAAATATGAAAATTGAACCGTCAATGTTTGATAGTGAAAATGGGATTACTCAATTGATGGCAATGTTAAAAAGTATGTGCAGTCTCGGCATCTATCATGTACAGTTTAATGTTATTGATCAGGATACTTTAATTCGCGCTCAGCAGAATCCGGATCAGTACAAGGGCCTCCTGGTCAGGGTTGCCGGCTATACTGCTTATTTTACCGAACTGGGTAAGGATGTTCAGGATGAAATAATTGGTCGAACTGTACAGCAGGGGATCTCAATCGGATGACAACCGCCAGCTCGTCCTCTACACTCACCGGCACTGTCTTGCGTTTTGAACGTGCCTCGATCCATGATGGTCCAGGTTTAAGAACTGTTCTCTTTCTTATGGGTTGCCCGCTGCACTGCCCCTGGTGCTCAACCCCGGAGTCAAGTAGTTTAGTGCCACAGCGGGGCTATAACCAGGATCAATGTACGCTTTGTGGCAAATGCATATCTGCCTGCTCCGCATTGGCTTTAGCCATTAATGTTGCGGAAAAGAAAGTTACCTGTGATCTTGAACGCTGCCGTCTTTGCTTCAATTGTTTTCAAACCTGTCCGCATAATGCGATCAAAAAATATGGATTTACCACGACTGTAAACGAAACCATTGAACAGATTCGCAAAGATGAAATATTCTATTTTCACTCCGGCGGAGGAGTGACTATCAGCGGTGGTGAACCTTTTTACCAACCTGAATTTACCTCTACCATCTTACAGGAGTGCAAAAAACTAGGCATCCATACAGCTGTGGAAAGCTGCATGCATGTTCCATTTGACATGATTGCTATATCTCTACCCTGGATCGATCATCTCTATGCCGATTTAAAGCAAATGGATAAATATTTACACCAGCTCTGGCTTGGCAAAGACAATTTGTTAATCCTTAAAAATCTAAAAAAAGTTGATGCTTCCGATTTTCCAGTAGCAGTTACTGTTCGCATCCCTTTAATCCCCGGCTTTAATGACAGCAATCAAAACCTTAAGGAAACTGTTGAATTCTGTGCTAACCTTGACAAGATCATCGCCATTGAAGTTCTCCCTTATCATCGCCTGGGCAGCGATACTTATCGGTATCTAGATCTTGATTATCAATGTAAAGATCTAATCCCGCCTTCGGACGAATATCTTTTTGAAAGAGCAACTTTTATGAGAAAACTAGCCGGCACTTTACCGGTAATCATCGGAAGTGGCTTAAATCAAAACTAAAAGGAGGCAGAACGATGCGTTCAAGTCAGGTGATTCATGTTGTCAGCTGTCATGCTGAAGGCGAAGTTGGAGATGTTATTGTCGGCGGAGTTGCTCCACCGCCTGGAGACACAATCTGGGAACAGTCCCGTTGGATTGCCCGTGATCAGCACCTGAGAAAAATGATGCTCAATGAACCGCGCGGTGGTGTTTTTCGCCACATTAATCTCCTTGTTCCTCCCAAGCATCCCAAAGCTCAGATCGGTTGGATTATCATGGAACCTGAGGACACTCCACCGATGTCAGGCTCTAATTCCATCTGTGTCTCAACTGTGTTACTCGAAACAGGAATTATCCCGATGGAAGAACCGGAAACAAAGATGATTTTAGAGCCGCCGGGAGGCTTAATCGAAGTTGTGGCCAGCTGCAAGGCCGGAAAAGTAACCAAGGTAACAATCCGTAATGTTCCTTCCTTCGTGGATCAAACTAATGTCAAACTGGAAGTTGAAGGTATCGGCACGATGACTGTCGATACTGCTTATGGAGGAGACAGCTTCGTGATCGTAGATGCCAACACACTAGGTTTTCAACTAACAACCGATGAAGCGAGGGATCTTGTTGAATCGGGTATAAAAATAACCAATGCTGCCAATGAGCAGCTCGGTTTCAATCATCCTGAAAATCCTGACTGGAATCACATCTCGTTCTGTCAGATTGCAGCGCCCATATACAAGGAAAGCGGTAATCTGCTTGGACGTAATACTGTCGTTATTCAGCCGGGAAAATTGGATCGCAGCCCTACCGGAACTGGTTGTTCCGCCCGGATGGCTCTCCTGCATCATCAGGGGCTCTTACTGCCAGGAGAGCACTTTATCGGTGAGTCAATTATCGGTTCGCGTTTCCATTGTCAGATCGACTCTTTGACCAAGGTAGGTAAAAAGCAGGCTATCTATCCTCTCATTTCAGGGCAGGCCTGGATTACAGGAACCCATCAGCATTTTCTGGATCCAACTGATCCATGGCCTGAAGGCTACCAGGTAGCCGATACCTGGCCTAATCTAAAGAAGATCTAACTCATTTAATGACGTTGCCGTATACTGTTAAAATTTATATCTGATGATTACATAATCTTCGCAACCTGTATATTAAGTAGGTAATTAAAAAGGCCGCTCCAAAAGCAATAACTATACCGGTAAAGTTCTCCATTAAATCAGGGTAGAATAAAAGCACCAGACCCATTACAATCATAATTGAGCCGGCCAATAGTTTTAAGGTTCTCCCCTGCTCTTCACTGATCTTTGTCGAGCGCATTTTCAAGACAGCCAAAAGGAAAATCACAAGTTCATCTGCGAGGTAAACTATTATATACAGGACAAACAATATGCTGAAATAGCTAACATTAAGTTCCATTCCGGATATAATTGTGCTCCAGATGAATGGAAAACCAGCCGTACAGGGTAGCTCTACCAGAGCAATGCCCACTCCCATTACTGCAGTAGCCACAATCATCGGCAGGACCGAATCGGTATAAAATATTTTTCGAACCTGTTTATAAAATTTAGATTTGTGTTTTTCGGAGATTGAAAATGTCGGTCCTTCTTGATAAAAAAAGAAATCTTTAACACCGAATATACCAATAATTATTACGATAACGGCTACTATGTTGCGGATCCAAAATAGTTGCGCTGCATAAATCATCACATTTAGGATACCCATGATAAAAACACCGTAAATGGTAGCGGTCACCAGAAGGAAGGTCAAACCGATTAATAAAATTCTTTTTCGTGATGCCGAATGAATAATAATCGCCAGCAGAAAGGTAAGCACAAAAAGTGAACAGGGGTTAAAACCGTCAAGAAGGGCAATTACAACAGTGGTTAGTAAAATTGATGAATACTGAAGGTCTAATGCTCCGAAAAACGGTAGATTTATCAAAGAATCCCTGGCTGACTTATCTTTCAGTTCTAAAGAGACCTCGATAGTTTCCACCAGTTCATTTTGCACCGCCTGGGAAAACCCAAGCCAATATTGATTGTTGTAGACAATGGTTGGAAATCCCATCGCTTTTATTCCAAGCTCATCTCTAACCTGGTCGTATTTTTTTCTTCCCGCTTGGTCATCAAAGACTTCATAGATCAGGACTTCAACCGGATATTTGTCAAAAAGCCCGATATGATCTTCAGGTTTGCTGCAAATCGGACAGTGGCCCCAAAAATAATAGATGACATTTTCTTTAATTACTTGTTCCGTTGCAGAATTTACAACGGTCGGAGTCACCGTAGCGAAACTCAAAAAAAGTAAGACAAAAATCAAAGTAATAATTATAAAGCGCAATCTAATGATCAATTCACTCCACAATATAAAACTTTAAAAGATCTTTTACTCACCGAGATAGGCTTTCACAATACTTTCGTCTTTACTTAGCACATCTGCTGACCCTTCCATCACTACCTCACCAGTTTCAAGCACATAACCGCGATCAGCCAACTTAAGAGCTGCCTTGGCATTCTGTTCAACCAACAAAACCGTCGTTCCATCATCATTGATCTGTTTGATGATATCCATGATTATCTGGACTAAAATTGGCGCCAAACCCATCGATGGTTCATCAAGCATTAGTACTTTTGGTTCAGTCATCAACGCCCGGCCGATCGCCAGCATCTGCTGTTCGCCCCCAGACAAAAACCCGCCCATCTGCTTGTGCCGCTCTTTCAGGACTGGAAATATCTCAAAGACTCGCTCAATTCTTTTTTGCCGTTCAACATTATCTTTCAATGTGAATGAACCAAGTTCTAAATTTTCGCGGACAGTTAGCTCTTTAAAGATCATACGGCCCTCAGGAACATGAATTACGCCCATCTCCACAATCGCGTGCGGATGATCATAGGTGATGTCTTTGCCCATGAATTCTACCGCACCATTACTGGCAGGTACCAAGCTAGAAATTGTTTTCAGGGTAGTACTTTTACCCGCTCCATTGGAACCGAGTAAGGCCACAATTTCTCCTTCTTTAACTTCAAAGCTGATGCCGCGCAAGGCATAAATCTGTCCATAGCGTGTCTCTATATCTTTCAGTGCCAGTATTACCTTGCTCATACGGCATCCTCCTCTTCCTTGCCTAAATAAGCTTCAATAACCCGGGGATTATCCCTTACTTCGGTTGTTGTTCCTTCAGCAATTTTTGTTCCGTAATCAATTACGAAAATCTTCTCTGATATTTTCATTACCAATCCCATATCATGTTCGATCAGGAAAATGGTAATCTTCCTTTCATCCCTGATCCGGGCGATCAGCTCAATTAACCTGGACTTTTCTTCCCGATTTAATCCGGCTGCCGGCTCATCAAGTAGCAGTAGCTTGGGTTGGGTAGCTAACGCCCTGGCCCATTCGACTCTTCGTTGATCTCCATAAGGCAGGTTTTTAGCCATGTAATTTTTCTTGTCCAAGATCCCGACAAAATCAAGACATTCTTCGGCATAATCACGGATTCGTCTCTCTTCAGCCTGCTGAACTTTAGTACGCAACACTGCAGCAGTAAAGCCGGCACTGGTCCTACAGTGCATGCCTGACATTACATTTTCAATAACACTTAGTTGCTTGAAAAGCCTTAAGTTTTGAAAAGTACGAGCCATACCCTTGTAGGTAATCAGGTGCGGTTTCTTATTTAACAGGCTTTCACCTTGAAAAATCATATCGCCATCACTTGGTTTGTAAAATCCGGTAAGACAGTTGAAAACACAGGTTTTTCCGGCGCCGTTCGGCCCGATCAGACTACGGATAGAATTTTCCTCTATCGCCAGTGAAAGGTTGTTTACAGCACAAAGCCCACCGAAACGTAAAGTTAAATCGCGTATCTCCAGTAGCGCCACAGCAACACCCCATTATTTTTTGGTTGATATATATTGCCTTTCCGGCCAGATACCTTGTGGTCTGTAAAGCATTAGAACTAGCAGCACCGCGGCAAAAATAATCAGCCGGTACTGACCGATATCCCGTGATAGTTCTGGAAAAAGGGTTACAATGATTGCTCCCAGCACGACACCGGGTATTTTTCCCATACCACCAAGCACTACGGCCAGCAGGATCATTACCGAATGAACAAACATGAACGAATCAGGCGAAATAGCAGTCATCTTAGCGGCAAAGAAAGATCCGGCTAATGCGCCAAAAGCCGAGCCAATAATAAAAGCATACAGTCTTGTTGACACTACGTTAATTCCCATTGCAGCTGCAGCATCCTCATCTTCGCGGATATACTGCCAAGCCCGGCCAAGCCTGGAATCATGAAGTCGGTAAGAAACAAATATCGCCATAATTGCCAGAATGAAGAACATATAATAAAAATGCATGATCTGGTTCAACACAACTCCAAATAAAACCGGTCTTTCAATCCCAATTAAACCAACCGCACCACCGGTAATTCCAATGTTACGTACCGTAAACCTGATAATTTCTCCGAATCCAAGGGTGACGATGGCCAAGTAATCTCCCCGCAACCTTAAGGTAGGCGCACCGATGGCCAGTCCGGCAATGATTGCCGCTACAATACTAAAAGGTAAAGTTACCCAAAAATTTATTCCATAAGTAGCACTCATTATGCCGGTTACATAGGCGCCAACGGCAAAAAATGCGGCATAACCGAGATGCAGCAAGCCGGCAAAACCGACAATAATATTTAGCCCCAAGCAAACCACGACATAGAAAAACATGTTTGTCATAATTTCCTGCGTGAAACGACTCGACGTCAAAGGCAAGTATATCAGAAAAACCATGGTCAGAATTAAAACTGGGTAGCGCAACTTTTTATTGTCAAAAAGCTCAAAAAGCCTCTCAATTATATTTTCAAAGGGATTCATAACATTTGTTTTAAGTTTTGTTTCTGCCATCTAGCGCTACATCCTTTCACTTTCTGCACGCCCCAGGATACCATTCGGCTTAAATATCAGGAATAAAATAAGAAAGACAAATGAAAATACGTCTTTCCAGACCGTGCCGATAAAAGGTATCTGCGTGGAGAATGATTCAAGCAGCCCAAGCAGCAAACCACCCAGCATCGCGCCGGGAATAATACCGATCCCACCAATAACCGCTGCTGTAAAAGCTTTCAAACCGATTAAAAACCCCATGTAAAAGTGCACCGTACCATAATAAACCCCAGCCATAATCCCGGCTGCTGCCGCTAAAGCCGAACCGACAAAAAATGTTACAGCAACGATCTGATAAACATTAATACCCATCAGCTGACAGGTATCACGGTCGAGAGAAATGGCCCTCATCGCTTTGCCGTACATGGTTCTGGTAATAAATTGGTGGAGGATAAACATCAGCAGCAAAGCTGCAATTAACAAAACCAATCGCGTTTCAGTCATCCTCAGAGCACCAATATAAAAACTATCATGAGTAAGACCGGTCCTGAATGGTTTATACTGGCCCTGGGTTAAAAGCATCACCGTATTGTATAAGATCATTGAAACAGCCAGGGCAGTAATTAAGATCGATAGACGAGGCGCTTTTAACATCGGACGGTAGGCAACCCTTTGGATTAGAACCCCCAGCAGACCAACCAGTAACATGCTGATCATCAGGGCTATCACTATACCAAACCAGGTGTTACCAATAGACATATCGGCAAAATACGATAGAGCTACCAGGCCAACAAAAGCACCGCTCATATAGATATCAGCATGAGCAAAATTCAGCAGCTTAATAATACCGTAAACCATGGAATATCCAATTGCAACAAGCCCATAGAATGAACCAATTAGTAAGCCATTAAACAGCTGCTGTAGAAATATTTCCCAGAATGTCATCTGCTCACCTCATAAGAATTTACAGGCCTGGTTATAACCAGGCCTGTAATCTTGAATCTTTCAATCTATTATTCAGCCAGAGCCCATCTGCCATCCTTGGCAACCAGGATCACAAAGTTACTTCTACCCAAAGTGTTTTGCGGGGTGAAGAAGATTGGTCCTGTCAGTTTCTCAAATGAATCAGTTGCAGCCAGGGCAGCTTTAACTGCTTCACCGTCGAAAGAACCAGCTCTTTCAATCGCATCCATCAGCAGGTAGGTAGCATCATACATCAAACCGGCATAAGCACCCGGTTCACGCGGGAACATCTCATTATAGCCGCTGATAAAATCTTGGGCCGCCGGCAAGAAATCAACTACCGGCGGTGCGGTGCAGTATACTCCTTCTGCATCCGGACCGGCCAGATCAATTAATTCCTGGGCACTGGAACCGTCACCAACCATAATCACACCTTCATAACCATTCTGACGCAGCTGCATAATTAACAATGAGCCAAGTCCCTGATAGGCAGTCCAGTAAACACCATCAGGATTGGCCGACATAATTTTGGTAACAACAGCAGAGAAGTCCTGGGTTCCGGTCTCAACCCGGTCTTCGGTTAAAACGGCATGACCGGCAGCTTCCCATGCAGCTTTGGTCTGATCTTTTAGGTCAACTGAGAAAGCTGAACCATCGTCCACCAGTGAAATGGTATCAACGCCAAGACTTTCAAACCATTCAAGAGCCTTTGCAGCCTGGGCGTCACCAGTGCTGTTGATCATGAAAGCCCACCCGGGGTTTTCATCAATCAAAGTGGTAGCATTTGAAGCAGCAACCACAAAGGGAATACCTGCATCACCATAAAGCTTCAGGGTAGGCAGGGTTGCACCTGAGCAGTAACCACCGACTACACCAAAGACCTCTTCCGAGATCAATTTGCTGGCGGCAGCAGTGGCCATTGATGGATCGCAACCGTCATCACCGGTACTGGTAACGATTTTGTAGCCAAGGACTCCTCCGGCAGCATTAATTTCTTCGACAGCCAACAGCGCAGCATTTTCCATATCAACACCGTCTGCAGCTTCCGAACCGGTAGTTGGGACCATGATCCCTAAGAGCATTTCGCCTTCAAATTCACCGGCTGGCTCATCACCTGTCGCCTCTTCATCCGGTGCTTCATCCGGCTGAGCACAACCGAAAACACCAAACATTACAAAAACCAATACCAATAGCAATACCAAAATACCTTTTTGCTTAAACAATTACTATGACCTCCTCTAATTTGATTTTGCTCCGCTTGTCTGCTTATATCGAGCAGCACTATTGTGAGCAGGTAAAGCAAATTTAGATCAAATTGCCTCTTTTCTTTCCGCTGCTATCAACCCGTTAAGCAAGTCTTTTCAAGTAAATAAGCAGCTTATCTATTTTGCTTTCCACCTCCTTTTCAAGTTTCTGATTAAACATATTATCATGCTCAATAATCAAACCCTGAGCATGATTTTTTTATTCTCTTTTTTATACAGAAAATCCTTTAAAAGAATTTTAAGATTCAATAAATAATTAGTTAGCCGCCGGCAATCAAGTGATGGGCGTGAACTTCAGCCTCATCCGGGACTTTAAATTCTGACCACTTTTTCTGCTGCACTACTTCACCGTTAACCCTGACTATAATTTTGGGAAAAGTGTAATTCATTTTAGCTAAAGCTTTCGCAACGGTTAAACCTTCTTCCCACTCGATATGATTGCCATTTATTGTAATCACCTTCTACTGCTCCTCGAGACTAGATTGTCAAACTAGAGGTGCTTCTTTACTACCTCTAATACTTCCGGAAAATCGATCCCCAGTTCTTTTAAATGCTCTAAAGTTGGTATCCCGTTTTCATTCCAGCCCCGTCGTTTATAAACAACATCGATCAGGGTTTCATATCTATCCTGGCGGTATTTGCGCATTGCGACAATCTTCTCTGCAGTACTCATCCCTTCAGGGTTGATCCCAACATCTTCCTTCAGCTGTTGATCATAGCGTTCCTGCCGTGATTCGTATTCTTCCTCTGTAACCGGACCGAGCGCCCGGTAGGGAGCAGCATCATGTTCCCTGGTGCCGAAACCGAGCCTGATGTTGAAAACCCGCTGAAAGTTATAGACTCTCTCCGATTGACGGATCATCTCTTCCTTGTCAATAGTCTTGCCGGTTACGGCATTATAGAGATCAACGTAGTTCTGAACATGCTCCGGGATCTTTTCCGGATTTTCAGCAGTAGCATTACTCTCAGGGATGATATCATTCCAGGGCAGTTTACAGAGTCCCTGCAGTCCAAACCAGGTCCTGAACATCGGGAAATAATGCAACGCTTCGGCCTTCTTTTCGAAGGTCGGCAGCTGTTTATTGACCATGTCCATAAAGATCAGCCAAGCTTCGTCATGCTGCGGCCCCTTATTGGTCAGAGCATATCCACCCTGCTGAGCGAGTGATTCCTTGGCCTGGTACTGTGAATACTCCAGCCCCTTGTTTTCCATGCCAATATCCTGTAGGAAAGCAGGGTCTCCACCGTATTCTTCAGCAAAAATCTTTTTCAGACGGCGCACACCTTGACCAGCCAGTTTGCCAAAACCTCGCCCCTGACCCATCTGGTGCAGTAGTTCCATTGCCGCCTCGGCGTTGCCAAAATTAAGTTCCAAGCCGCCGGTAACATCTTTATTAATGATCCCCTTTTCATAGCATTCCATGATAAAAGCAATAATTGTCCCTGTAGAAATTGTATCGAGGCCATAGGTGTCACAGTAGAAATTAGCTTCGATTACGTAATCGGGATCAAAGATACCGCAATTTGCACCCAAGCCAGCTGCATTTTCGTATTCTGGACCATCAACGATGACTTTTTTGCCTTTGAATGGACCACTTTTTAGCTCAAAATCATCTACGGCCTTGCAGCAGGAGAGGGCACAACCAACCCAGCACCCATCTGGCATATTCTGGGTAAAGCGATCCCTTAAAATATCCGACGACAACTTAACCGCATCCTTATGTGAACCAAACTTAAAATTATGGACCGGCAACAGGTCATAATCATTCATCGGAGTCATTAAATTGGCAGTACCGATTTGGCGCATTCTGAACTGCGAATCATCGAATTTATTAATTTCCTTGGTGATCTTAACCCCGGTCCTGGCAATAGCTGCCGGATCGGCTGGATTGTTACTCTTACCGCTTAAGCTTGAAAACTTCACAACCAGTGCGGCTACTTTCTTATCCCTAAAAACAGTGCCAATCCCGCCGCGCCCGGCCTGTTTCATCCTGGCTGCTTTCCGCCGCAAATCATAAAAAGAAAAATTGAGTATTCCGACCCGGGTATGCTCCCCTCCACTGCCACTTGATACAACTGATATATTCTTTTTATCTTTCTCCGATTCAGCTACCAGATCCGTCAGCTGTTCACTAATGAGATGACTAGCCGAAGGATCGAGATCGACTTCTTCGATGGTTACTCGGCCCTGATCGCCATCAATAAAGACGACTACATCTTTTTCGGCTTTACCCTGAATTTCTAAAGCATCCCAGCCGGAAAATTTCATATAGGGTCCGAAAAAACCACCCACATTACTGTCCATTACCGAGTCGGTCAGTGGTGACAAGGTAACCACCAGAGATTTACCCGATCCTGGATATTGAGTTATACCGGCGATCGGGCCGGGTGAGATCACAATTTCATTTTCAGGATCGTTCCATTTTGTATCAGGATTAACAGCATTCCAAAGGTACCAGAGACCAAAACCTTTACCGCCAATAAATATATCTTTCATCTGTTCCGTTACGGTTTTTGCTGTAATCTTATTATCGGTTAAATTCAGGTAGAGAGTTTTTCCGGCATAGCCATGTTCAATTTTAGCCGGTTCATATTTATATTCGGCCAATACCCTCCTGGATTTACGCATTGTTTCGATTGGATCTAACATCTTTAATCCCCCTTAATTATGAAGTTCTGCTCAGGTAGCAGAAGTACTTACTGTTAAACCTCTTGCATAAATATGGCCCCGGTAGGGCATTCCTTGGTGCAACGGCTACAGGCAATGCATTTAAAAGGCTCTGTCAGCTCTTCGTTCCAGAACATAGTTTCGGTCGGACAAACACCAACACAATTAAAACAGCCAACACATGTTTTTTTATCAATTACCACTACACCGCTTTTCGTCCGTTTAATAGCCATAACTGGGCAAACAGCGATACATTCTCCGCATTGATTGCAAACATGAATCGCAGCTTCACTGATGCCGACCAGCTCTTCAACCTGAATTGTTGATTTATCACGATTATCTTCCTTGAAATAAAAAGAGGAGCATGTCGTTTCGCAAGCTCCGCATAGTGAACATTTATCAACTTTAGTGCCAACTATTTTCAACAAAATCACCTCCGATTATGATTAAAATGCTTTAATTTATAACTTTGATAATTTTTCCAATACGCTATTTATTATACCATAATCAAGCGCTTCAAACCATCTGCCATCCAGTGCTTGTGAAATTATTATTTTATATTTTTTTGCATTTTTTCAGCCAGCTCCAGTGAAGCTGGAGTCATCGCAAGACCGGCTTTACCGGTGCAGCAGAGTTCAGGTGGCATCAACCTGCCTACTTGATCTTGCGCATCTATAGTTTGATCCAGGGGAATTACCGGGTCATAACCAACCAGCGCCATATCGGCTGCAGCCAGGGCGTTTGTTCCGGCAGCAATATTTTTACCGAGACAGGGTACTTCAACCCGATTGGCTACCGGATCGCAGGCCAATCCTAAAAGATTCTGCAGGGCAATCGACGCAGCATTAAAAACTTGGGTTACAGATCCACCAGCCAACTGAACCAAGGCCGCAGCAGCCATCCCGGACCCGGAACCACATTCTGCCTGGCAGCTGCATTCTTCTGCAGCAAAAGTACTGCGGGCGGCAATGAAAACACCAATCAAACCGGCAGTTAACAGCGCTTTAACTACATCTTCTTCTGTATGATTGTGTTCATCGGCCACCGCTAAGAGTGTTCCCGGCAAAGCAGCGCATGAGCCGGCTGTTGGAGCAGCCACGATTACACCCATGGCACTTTTAGTTTCCATCAAAGCGGTATTGTAAGCAATCAACCTCTTGATTAGTTGTCCGCCAACTAACTTTCCTTTGTAATTGAGCATTTTCGCCGCCTGCGGTCCCAAGATGCGATCTGCATACTTTGTGCCCGCCAAACCTTCCTCAATCGCACCTCGCATTACCTTTACCAATATTCTGCCCTGTGCCATGACTTCCTCTTTACTCATTCCGCCCCTGGCCATTTCGTAGATGATGGCTAAATCTGCAGTATTTTTAAGTTTTAGTTTTTGATTTTGGTTTTGGTTTTTCAAAATTTCTCCGGCACTGGTGAAAGGTACTTTCAATATCCTGCTTGATAAAACAGGCAAAACTGGATCCAATGAAGCCATCTTAATCAATCCCGGCAGGGCCAGCAGTATTTCCTTTTCAATGTCACTTAAGGGTGTGCGACTTTTAATATCAATTAAAACATCGCTGCCCGCATAACTGGTGAATATTAATTCTGAAGAGTCTAGCTGCTTGATTAATTTTTCTTTCAATAAGTTAGCTTTTTTCTCATCCATCTTGTGGAAAAAGAGTAATGTTTCAAAATAATCGCCGTCAATCGCGGTCGCAAAGCCGTTTATGTCAATCAGCTTGATCATTCCACCACCAGTTGAAATAAAAGTAAGCAGATCTTCAGCCTCAATAGTTTTTTGTGCCCTGATCCGGTAAGTATTTGGATGTGGAGCTTCATAATCGCTGATCTTAAATTCTACTTTTAAGCCTACTCTAGCGGCTGTAGTTAAAGCCGCTGTCAAACCGGGATCAGCAGTGTCCATTCCTAACAGTCCGCCAACCAGTCCAAAATCAGAACCCTGTGTGCTATAAGTTGTTGCCAGAGATCCTGATGGTGTAAACTCGATTAGGTAATGCTTGATTTTTCCATCATGAAACTGACGCAGTAGATGGCCAATCCTCACCGCCGCCGCTGTGTGTGAACTGGAAGGACCACGCATGATCGGACCGATTACATCATTAAAAATACTTGGGGGTTGCTTGCTCAATTAGAAATACTCCTCCGAGAAAGGTTATTAATGCCCGAGCATGGTTCCAATATTTTTTTCAAGAGCCAAATCATAGATTGCTTTAGCCGCAACCAGATCAAATAAAGCCATCCCAACACTTTTAAATAAGGTAGTCTTTTCATCAGCTAGCTTCAGGTCATCGGCAGCCATGTAGGCACTGAAGTTGATTATTTGCTCATCTCTAATCCATCCCTTTTCCAGCGGAGTAATCAAGTCACCTGATTCATGTAAGCCATGTTCTGTATCAATAACTACCTGATCAACAAGTGAATATAATGCCTGAGGCAGTTCGCGCATTTCAGGTTTATACGAGCCAATCGACACAAAATTCTTTCCAGCCAGCAGTACTTCATTGTCTGGTAAAACCGGCTCTCGAGCTGGGGTAGCGGTAATGACAATCTTACTTTCTGCTAATAGAGTCTCTATCGAATCGGCAACCTGAATATCCTTAAGTGCCAGTTCTTTTTTTAATTTTTGACAGAGCAGTTCTGCTTTTTCGCAGTCTTTATCAAATAATCTCACTCGTTTAAGCTTTCTGGTCCTGTTGGCAAAAATAACCTGGTAAAAACCCTGCACCCCTGCTCCGACCAGCCCTACCGCACAAGCGCTGTTCGGAGCCGTATACTGAATTGCCACTCCTCCAACAGCTCCGGTCCGGTACGCAGTAACTGCTGCGCCGTCCATAACCGCAAGCGGCATACCGGTCTTAGCATCATTTAGTAATAACAAACCGCTGATAACAGGCAGATTAAACATGGGATTATTCGGGAATAGACTTAGGACCTTGGTTCCAAAAACCTGATTTAAGAAGCAGGGCATATAAAGTAAGGTATTCCCCTGATGTTCAAGGTGGATCCGATCAGGCATGCTGTACTGTGCTGACCTTTCAAGGGCATAAGCATTCTCAATTGCCTCCATCAGTAGATCCAGGTCTGCCGCCCGAGCCAGATCTTCAGCCCCTAAATAAAGCATCTTTCTCTTCATCCTCCTAACGGAATATTTTTAGTCGCTTCCTTCACCTTTTAAAACAGCCAACGGTTTTAGCCTTGCCACTTTCCGACTGAAGCCAATTTCAGCCAGGGTCTCAACAACCTGATCGATGTTCTTGTATGCCTGAGGCGCTTCATCAAGATAGGCCTGATAACTTCGTCCCGAAATAATGACCCGGCCCAGACCAGATTTTAGTTCGTCAACTGTAATTGATTTTTTCGCTGCTGTTCTGGACATTACCCGCCCGGCACCATGATTAACGGAGTGGTAGAGCTTCTCAATCCCCTTTCCGGCCCGAATTATATACGATGCAGTTCCCATAGTGCCTGGTACTAAGACAGGATGACCGTAGCTCCGGTAAATTGGCGGATTTAGGATATGACCGGCAGGCAAAGCCCTGGTGGCTCCTTTACGGTGAATCAACATTTTTCTCTGTGCAATCTCCTCAAATTTAGCTGTATTATGCGCAACATCATAAACAAGACTTAAATCATACTCCTCGTCCTTACCACCCAGCACTTGGCGGAAAGACTCCCTGATATCTGCAGTAATCCATTGCCGATTGCAAAATGCAAAATTAATTGCACAAGTCATAGCGGACAGATATTTTTTTCCCAAAGCCGATTTAATTGGTACGGCAGCCAAACCTGATGGCTGTTTCTCCAAGCCAAGCTCGGGAGCCCTTAATCTCATCGCAGTGGAAAAATCAGTGCAGACCTGATGACCAAATCCCCTGCTCCCAGTATGGATTAACACAGTAATGGTCCCTACTTTCAAACCATAAACCGCTGCTACGGCACTGTCGTATACCTGGTCAACCAGTCCAATTTCAATGAAATGATTACCACCGCCGATTGTCGAAAGCTGTAGACCGCGTTCAATCGCCTTTCGGCTCAGTGCTTGTGGATCTGCACCAGGCAAACATCCCCCGTCTTCGATCGTATCCAAATCTGCTTTGCGACCAAATCCAAGTTCTACTAAAAAGGGAACACCCTGCACCAAATATTTTTCAAAATGCGTCTTAATCAGTTTTGCATGCCTACTTTTTGTACCGATTCCGCTTGGGACCCTATTACCGATTGCCTTGATCAGATCGGTTAAAATTACTGGACTAAAATCTTCAGCATCAATATTGGTCCGCAGCAAACGTACTCCACAATTAATATCCATCCCAACCGCCCCGGCTGATACCAACCCTTCTTCCGCTTCCATCGCCATTACTCCGCCAATCGGCAAGCCAAATCCGCTATGAAGATCGGGCATGCCAATCACCGGGCTGATTACTCCCGGTAGCGATGCCGCATCAACCAACTGCTGCAGGGAAGCATCTTCGGTAAAATTGCTGTACAGCTGTTTGTTTAGGAAAACCAACACTTCGGCTTTCATTTTGCCTTCCTGTGCTATGCGGTAACAATTTATGCCAGCTGGTTGAAGCAACTTCATGATTATTTACCCCGATTGTTCTAATAAAATACCGTTTAGCTTGGCAACGGTACATTGGTCAGCATTTTATGCAGCTTGGTCATCGCCGCAAAATCAGTTAGCCTGAAGCATACCGGAGTAACTGAAATATAGTTTTCCCGGATTGCTTTTGTATCACTGTGATCATCTTCAGGATCATCATCAACCACTTCCCCGGCCATCCAGTAATAAATTGAACCCCGGGGATCAATGCGTCGGTCAAAGATATTTCGGTAGCGGCGATTGCCGAGACTGGTTATTCGAACACCTTTAATTTGATCAGTGTTGACAGGAATATTGATATTGATCAGGGTATGAGGTTCAATCCCACTTTCAAGTAGGTCCGGTATCAAGTTGCGAACATAGCGGGCAGCATAAAGATAGTTTTTCTCTTCACCCCTATCAGTCAGCGAGACGGCGACCGATGGGATGCCAATGATTAAACCTTCGACTGCAGCAGATACCGTTCCCGAATATAAAACATCAGTGCCTAAGTTACTGCCCCGGTTGATTCCAGAGATCACCAGGTCAGGCTTGCTTTCTAAAATTGCTTCAACAGCCAGCTTGACGCAATCCGAAGGGGTCCCGTTAACTGACCACCCGCTTAGTTCACGATTGTGCATAAAAGAAATCTTTTCAACCCGCAGTGGTTGGTGCATTGTTATGGCGTGCCCGATAGCGCTGCGCTCTCGATCGGGAGCAACGATTGACAGTTTTAAATTATGGCCTTCTTTTTGCAGCACCTGGCTTAAATATTGAATTCCTTCGGCATGTATTCCATCATCGTTTGTAACCAATATATGTAACTCTTTCATTATTTCCCTTCTTTTTCGGCGACTCTGCCAACCAACCTGGCAGCACAACGTGCCGCTTCCATTCTTATTTTGGCTTCATCAATTGTTTTTAGTTCACCCTTTTCAAGCAAAATCTTACCATCTACCAGCACCAGGGCAACATCAGCGGCAGAAGCAGCATAAACTACCTGCGCTGTCGGATCATGCATCGGAGTCAGGTGAGGCACATCAAGGTATAACCCAATTAAATCCGCTTTCCAGCCTTCTTTCAAGCAGCCGCAATTTTCCAGAAAGAGCGCTTTCGCACCCATCAAGGTCGCCATCCGCAAAGTAGATTTTGCGTTGAGCAGTGTCGGATCCATGGCTATACCCTTAGCTAAAAGAGAAGCCAGGCGCAGCTCTTCAAACATGTCCAAATTGTTGTTGCTTGAGGCACCGTCAGTGCCTATTCCCACTTTAATTCCTTTGGCCAGCATCCTGGCTACCGGGGCCACTCCGCTGCCCAGTTTTAGATTGCTGCCTGGGTTATGAGCTACTCCGACTTTATTTTCAGCTAAAACATCCAGATCACGCTCGCTAACATGAACACAGTGGGCGGCAGTAACCCTGCTTTTAAAAAGGCCTAGCTCTGCTACCTGTTCAATCGGGCTTTTCCCGTATTTTTCATAACTCTCTTCCACTTCTAATTTAGTTTCAGAGAGATGAATCTGCAGTGATCTTTTTGTTTTATCTGCCAGGGTAATCACTCTTTCCAGGTATCCAGGTGGACAGGTATATAGGGCGTGCGGTCCGAGAGTCACATTGATTCTGCCACCTTCCGCCCCGTGCCAGCTGTAGATAAACTCTTCCGATTCTTTTAAGCCCTTTGCTGCCGAATCACCGAAGCCGATCATCCCCCTGGAAAGAAAAGCCCTAATTCCGCTTTCCGCAGCTGCCTCAGCCACTTTATCCATGAAGAAGTACATATCCGTAAATGTGGTAGTTCCGCCCTTCAGCATCTCGCAAATTGCCAGCTTGGTGCCCCAGTAGACATCTTCGGCACTAAGATACTCTTCGATCGGCCAGATCTTTTCTTCCAGCCATTCCTTTAAAGGCAGATCATCGGCATAACTGCGAAAAAGAGTCATTGCCGTATGACCATGCGTATTTATTAAACCGGGCATCACCAGCAATTTACTGCCATCGATAACTGTTTCGCTGCCAGTAGGTTCGATCATAGCCGGGTTTTCGCTAATCCGCGCCAGCCGATCGTCAACAACCAACAGATCGCCATGAAAATAATCCGGCATCTTTTCGTCCATCGTTACCAGTAAAGCATTTTTAATCAGGATCGATGACAATTGAACCACCTCCTAAACTTTAAACAAAGTTTCGATCTTCGTTGTTGTTGGTAGGGCGACAACTCCTTTTTCCGTAATTATTGCGCTAATCAGCTTCGCCGGGGTTAGATCAAAGGCTAAATTGATCGCCGGCATACCTTCTGCAGTAAGACAGCAACCATGCAGGTGGGTAACTTCTGAGCTGGATCTTTCTTCAATAATGATTTCTTCACCACTGTTTAGAGTCAAATCAATCGTAGATAAAGGTGCTGCAACATAGAATGGTATTTGATGGTATTTGGCGAGGACCGCCAAGCTGTAAGTACCAATCTTGTTGGCTGTATCACCGTTTGCCGCTATACGATCAGCACCGACCACTATCAAATCAATTTTTCCCTGTGCCATCAGGTAACCGGCACAATTATCAGTAATCAGGGTTGCTGGAATCTTTTCATGGCACAACTCAAAAGCGGTCAGCCGTGCACCTTGCAACAAAGGTCTGGTTTCATCAACAAAAACCTGGGTTACTTTACCCTGCTCATAGGCAGCCCTGATTACTCCCAGAGCTGTTCCGTAACCGCCCGTTGCCAATGATCCAGCATTGCAATGGGTTAAAATTGCCGCTTTTTCTGGAACTAAAGCTGCGCCATAGCGACCAATTAGCCGGTTATTGGTAATGTCTTCATTTAATATTTTCAGGGCCTCGTTTTCCAGTAGAGCATCAACCTTCTGCGGCTCTTCGTGTAGTTTTTGATCAAGCAGGTCGATGATCCGTTTTACAGCCCAGGATAGATTAACTGCCGTTGGACGGGCCTTGATCAATTCGTCTCCGGCTTTTTTCATCCTTTGTATCAGTTCTGCTGTGTTACAACCATCATTTAATGCTTGTTTAGCCTCAATTACCATACCGAAGGCGGCACTGATCCCGATTGCCGGTGCTCCACGGACTGACATTTCCCGGATCGCAGCAATCACTTCCCGGTAATCCGCGCAAACCCTGTACTCAGTTCTACCCGGCAGCAGACGTTGGTCTAAAAGGTAGAGTTTGTTATCCCGCCAATCTATAGTTGGCAGTTCATTACTGTTATTGATCATCTTTTATGCTCCGGGCCAGTTTTCACCGGCTTTTTTACAGCTGCAGTGATGTTCGTCTTGGATTTCCAGTAGAGCGGTGGCCAACAACTGATCAAGATCTGGTTTGCCCCTCTCCATTTCTTCCAATACCTCTTCGTGAGTTAACGGGGTCGCTGAAATTCCAGCTGCGTAGTTGGTCGGCAAGGCAATGGTTCCATAGCATAACCCCGCCTCCCTGGCTAAAACGACCTCTGGAACGTTGGTCATCCCAACCAAGTCACCACCCCATTGCTCCATCATTTTAATTTCAGCCGGGGTTTCGAAACGCGGACCCTCAGCACAAACATAACAGCCTCCGTCAACCAGTTCTTGTCCCAGCTTTTTACCAGCTTGAAGAATTGCCTTGCGCACTTCAGGACAGTACGGCTCTGAAAAATCGGTATGAACAACAAATCCCTCTTCGCCTTCATAAAAAGTTGGTATGCGGTTCTTGGTGAAATCGATAAACTGATCGATAACTACCCTGCTACCTGGCGGCATCGATTTTCGCAGTGTGCCCACAGCCGCTGTGGCAATAATTGCATTAACATCCAGCTTTTTTAAGGCGGCAATATTAGCCCTGTAATTTACTCGGTGGGGTGGAACCGAGTGCCCTCCGCCGTGCCTGGCCATAAAATATACCGTCCTGTCCTGAAAGATTCCCTGGTTAATGACTACCGATCCAAACCTTGTTTCAACCTTAATCTCTTTTTCGTTTTTCAACAAAGATTGGTTATAAACACCGGTGCCTCCAATTACAGCAACTTTGATTGTTGACATCTCTTTTCCTCCTGCCATCTTTTAAAAAGCATCCTTTTATACTTTCAGTTCTTCGCGAGGTTAACGAAAAATTCCTGCTCTCCGTTTGTTGACGTTAATTATAAAATAAGCTATACTATTAATGCTTCAGAGGCAGTCCTTGTTTGGCCGACGTAGCTCAACGGTAGAGCAGCTGATTTGTAATCAGCAGGTTGGGGGTTCGATTCCCTTCGTCGGCTCCAAAGAAAGACGTGGAGAGGTACCCAAGTTGGCCAAAGGGGGCAGACTGTAAATCTGCTGGCAGCGCCTTCACTGGTTCGAATCCAGTCCTCTCCACCATTAAAGGGCCATTAGCTCAGTTGGTAGAGCACCTGACTTTTAATCAGGGTGTCGAAGGTTCGAATCCTTCATGGCTCACCAGAATATTAAAGAGGAAGCAGTTTCAAGAAAAACTGCTTCCTCTTTTATTATTCTTTAACATTCTTTTATTGATAAACTAGTTTAAAACTTAATAATTTTAAAGGATTTATCGGATATTTATAGTATTAACCATTTGTCACAAGATCATACATAAAGAGGAGGTAAGCTTTTGAACTTCAGAGTGGTTGAAAGAATCTTTTCCGATGATGAAAACCTGCCTACCATCATGATCGCGAATATCTATGGCAATCCAAGTGTAAAAGAAAATCTAAATAAAATGGAAAGGATCATCGAGGTTGCGCATCAAAAAAAGGTTAACATCCTAATCTTTCCTGAACTTAGTGTGACTGGTTATATCTGGAAACCTACCGATCAGAATGAAATCTGGAGCCTGCTGGAGGAGGGAGAAAACAGCAACATTGAATCATGGTTGATTAACGTTAAAAACAGCCTTTCTGATGGCAAGGGCGGCCTTGAATACATCTGCTATGGCAACGCCCGCAAAAAGGATAACCTTTTCTATAACTGCACCTATATCCTGAATCCTTACATCGATTATCACCAGGAAGAATATATTTATGCCAAGATTTTTTTAACTCCGATTGAAAAGAACTACTTCAAGAAAGGAACCGATAAAAGACTTAGCATCGATACTAAGTGGGGCCGGTTTGGTTTCCTGATTTGTTATGATCTCTGTTTTGTTGAACTGCCTCGTCAGTATGCGTTTATCGATAATGTTGATGCCATAATTACCATGGCTGCCTGGCATTCACAGGCGGTCCGAGAATACCCTTTGATGAATACGCGTACCGACCATTACTACGGTTTTCTGTGGGACTTAATGAACGCTTCTAAATCGGCCTACAACCAGGTCTGGAGCCTCGGTTCAAATTGGGTTGGTTTGCACAAAAAAAGTCGGGAATACTTCTGGGGTGGTAGTGGAGTCTGGGCCCCATCAGGTATGAAACTGTTACAAGCTTCTAATATCAACGAGGAACTGCTGGTTGTTCGTAATATTGATGTTCGTGAACAGCGGATAAAAGAAAAGGATGATTTCAATTATAATATCGATTTTGAAAACTTTTATCGGAGCTTAAAACATAAGGAAGATTGTATTTTTTACCTGGAAGAGGATGATGAAAGTTAGAGGTTTTTTTAATTCCTGGCTATTAAATAATTTTATCATTTATGATAAAGGTATTTTCGTAATTGGCAAGAAGTAGGTTCTCAGAATATTTATTAATGAGGTCTGCGGAATGCTAGCTGAACTGCAAATAATACAAGATGTTGTCCAGGAAGTAGCGGAAGCGATCGCTTCCGCTCTGGATATGGAAGTAGAAATATTTGATAATGATCTGGTTGTCGTTGGTGCAACCGGCAGAATTAGGAGCAAGATTGGTTTCAAGCAAGAAACTTCACATGTTTCCCGTTATACTCTTAATACCGGAGCCAGCTGCATTATTGAAAAACCAGGTCATCATGAATTATGCACTGATTGTAAAATCAAAACTAACTGCTTCTGCTCTGCTGCCTTGGTCTCCCCGATCAACATGAACGGCTTAATAATCGGTACGATTAGCCTGCTCAGTTTCGACCGGGAACAACGCGCCGCCCTACTTTCACGTCAGGGTCAATTTCTCGACTTTATTGCCCGCATGGGCGAACTTTTGGCCGGCCGCGCTCAGCTTCATGAGGCTCTAACCCAGCTGGCCAGCAGCGAAAAACATTTAAAGACCACGATCGATTCAGTTAGCGAAGGGATTCTGGCCATTGATAACGATTGCAATATCTCTTATATCAACCGGGCAGCCGAACAAATGCTTAACCGTTTTGGAAATAATTTAATCGGTAAACCGGTGCAGCAATTTTTTCCCGATTCGCCCCTCCCATCAATTATCAGCAATCGCAAACCGATTTCCAAGGGTGAACTAAATTACCATGTTGACCAACACGAATACAGTTTTGCTTTTTCTGCCTACCCAATTATCCTTGATGATTCGGTTGTAGGAGCCGTTAAAATATTTCGCCACAGCGCTGACATGGCTGAGCATGCCGACAGCTTGTCACGCAGTCACGAGATCATTACTTTTACTGACATCATTGGAGAAAGCCCAGCCATTCAAGTACTTATTAAGAGAGCTACCACCGTAGCAGCAAGCCGATCAACCATCTTACTACTTGGTGAAAGCGGTACCGGTAAAGAAATGTTTGCCAAGGCTATTCATCAGGCCAGCCCCTATAAAAATCGCACTTTCCAAGTGATCAATTGCAGCGCTATCCCGGAAACACTATTGGAAAGCGAACTTTTCGGTTACGAAGAGGGTGCCTTTACCGGAGCCCGCCGGGGCGGAAAACCTGGAAAATTCGAACTGGCTGATGGCGGAACCCTTTTTCTTGATGAAATTGGCGATATGCCACTTTTTTTACAGGCAAAGTTACTTCGTGTGCTTGAAAACAATACCCTGGAGAGGATTGGCGGCACCAGAAAGTATAGTTTTAATGTCCGCATTATTGCCGCAACTAATAACAATCTTGATAAGATGGTAGAGGAAAATCGCTTTCGTAGTGATCTTTACTATCGGCTCAATGTAATACCGCTACAGCTTCCCGCCCTGCGTGAACGCGATAAAGACATCTTAATCTTAGCGGAATATCTGTTGGAAAAGTACAGCTTTCTCCTTGGTAAAAATATCCTTTCCCTGGACCGTGATGTACGGGACATATTTTTCAGTTACAGCTGGCCGGGAAATGTCCGTGAGCTTGAAAACGTCATAGAATACGCTGTTAATTTTGAACAAACAGAGTATCTGACCAAAACCAGTTTGCCCCAGTGGCTAACAGAAAAACGAGAACTTCCTGATCATCAAACAATTCTAAAAAATAAAACCAGGCAATGGGAGCATTCACTTATTGAAAGTATGATTAAAGAATACGGAACTTCACTTGAGGCAAAAAAAACGATTGCAAAACACTTAGGTATAAGTATAACAACTCTTTATCGTAAGCTAAATAATTTAGGTAACTTGAATGCACCCAAATAAATCTTTATGAAGGGGATTAATATGAAAACCATGAAAGCAATGCAATTAATCGATCTAGGCCAACCCCTAAAATTGGTCGAATTGCCGGTACCTGAACCAAAATTCGATGAAGTATTATTAAAAGTTAAGGCTACGGGGATTTGCAGCTCTGATATCCACTATCAAGAAGGACGCAGTAAAGTGACAAAACTTCCAATTACGCTTGGTCATGAAATTTCCGGTGAAGTTGTGAAATGTGGTGAAGATGTCCATCATTTAAAATCTGGGGATTCGGTTTGCGTTTTCTACCTTTTAACTTGTGGTAAATGCCTAATGTGTAGTACCGGTAATGACAATTACTGTAAAGATGCTAAAATGCTTGGTAAAAATATTGATGGAGGTTTTGCTGAATATTTAGCTCTCCCTGCCCGAAATGTATTCCCCTTTCCGAAAATAATTCCTTATACCCAGGCTGCACTAATTACAGATGCTGTGGCAACACCATTTCATGCTTTAAAGAGAGCTTCTGTTCAAACCGGTAATACGGTTTTGATTATTGGCATTGGCGGTTTGGGTTTACACGCTGTCCAGCTGGCAAAAGTCATGGGGGCTGGCCAGGTAATTGCTGTGGATCAATCCCCGAAAAAGCTAGAACTCGCCATTAAAGTTGGTGCAACAACAACAATCAACCCACAGCTTGAAAATCTTGAAGCTAAAGTTAGCTCACTAACCAATCATGATGGTGTTGATGTTGCTTTAGAGCTAATTGGATTAACAAAAACAATTAAACAAGCTATCAACAGCACCGGTCTAGGTGGACGTACCGTTATTGTCGGTATCTGTCCAGAGGAATTATCAATAAGCCCCTACCATGATATATTGCTTAAAGAACGTATAATTCTAGGCAGTGCCGATCAATGCAGGGCAGATTTTCCAGTTTTGATTGAATTGGTTGCACAAAAAAGGCTAGATCTCTCCAGCTCGGTCAGCCTTGAATTACCATTGGAGCAAATCAATAAAGGATTTGAAATATTAAAAAATAAAGAGCAAGATCCTGTCCGCATTGTCATTACTTATCCTGAATAAACATACCAAAATACATTTAAACTATTATTAAGCTTTTTAAATAAAAGAACTGATTATTTATTTAGAGGGCAAGCATGTTCATCAATGCTTGCCCTCTAAAATCGGCTGTTTCCATATTTTAAATCATCTTAGATCGAATAACTATACTGCTTTTAATTACTGGATAAATCCCTGTGACGTTAGCCATTCCTCGGCTACTTCACTTGGTAGTTGTTCATCAATGTCAACCTTCTTGTTCATATCTGACATCGTTGCCGCATCAAGAGCGCTAGCGATTGGATTTAGGATTTCAGCGATCTGCGGGACTGCATCCAGGGTTTCCTTGCGAATTACTGGTGCACAATTGTAAACCGGATGGAAGTTAAGATCATCTTCCAAATTTACCAATTCAAAAGCCGCAATACGGCCATCAGTTGCAAAACCCATCGCAACCGGAACATCTCCGTCCCTTAAGGCACCATAAGTAATACCTATATCCATAACCATGACATCATCAAATTCAAAGCCATATAGTTCAGTTAAAGCCGGGTATCCATCATCACGAATCGAGTATTCATGATCAGTAGCAAAGACCCAACCTGCGGGTACTGGTGCTTCAACACCGCTATTTATTGCATCACCCAGGTCACTGATAGTCGTAATTCCTAGTGAATCGGCATCAGCCTGACGCATCATCAGGGTGTAAGTATTATTGAAAGGCGTATAATCCAGCCATACTAAATCATTTTGTTCAAGATCAGTATCCTTAACTACTGTGTAACATTCTTCCGGATTAGTAATTGCTTCTGCAAATCCAAGGTGAGATATTAAAGCTGTTCCAGTATATTCCCAGTAAAGATCAACATCTCCTCTTTCCTGAGCCTCACGAACAACAACTGTTCCACCCAGTCCGGTTTCATCAACAGTTGGAATCCCGTTATATTCCAGTGCAAGAATTGTAATCTGTCCCAGAATCAACTGCTCAGTAAATTCCTTAGAACTGACTACAACCGGTTCTATGTCTGCTGGTTGTTCTTCAGGTTCGTCACCAGGAGTATCAACTGCCTCATCAGCCTGACAACCAAATACAAATAGCGATCCTGCTAACATAATCAAGATCAATGAAAGTACTTTTATACGTTTGCTAATCATAAACTAATAAAACCCCCTTTTTATTTGAAACAATGAATGGAAACAGCCAAACTTATTTTCAACTAGGTCCAACGAACTATTCTCTCTTCGATCTGTCCAATAATATAATCAAGAATAATTGCCGTTAAAGCAGCTAAGCTGGCACCGGTAAATATTACCATATCCCTTCTCACTGCTAATCCTGTAACGATCAGGTCTCCAAAGCCACCTCCGCCAATAAAAGTCGCCAGGGTTGCCGCACCAACATTGATAACTATTGCGGTGCGAATACCGGCAACGATGATTGGAAAAGCGAGTGGCAGTTCAATGCGGGTTAATATTCTTAATGGAGTCATGCCCATTCCCTTGGCCGATTCAATGATGCTTGCTTGAACATTTGTTATCCCGGCAAATGTATTGCGCAAAATAGGCAATATTGAGTACAGAAACAGTGCGAATACAGCCACTCTAAAACCGAGGCCCAGAATGGTAAAGAATAAAGCCAGAATAGCCAGGCTGGGAATTGTTTGACCAACATTTACAATGTTTTCTACTCCTCTGCCGATATAGTAAAGCTTAGGGCGAGAAAGCATAATCCCGATCGCCACTCCGATAATAATTGCACCAATCATTGAAACAAGCATTAACATCAAGTGCTGATTTAACGCTTCAAATACATTACTGTAAGTAAGTGCGCGAGCTACCAAAGAATCAGTCGGATTACTAACTGTATAAATGGTGATTACGAAGCCAACTGTTATAAGCAGCAGAGGTAGGATCAACCATCTCCAAAAAGTGCGCAACATTGATTATCCTTCCTCCTTTACAACATTCAGCAGATCACCAAGCGTTATAGTTCCCTGGTACTGGTCATCTTCATTAATAACGGCAACATATCCTTCACCACATTCAAGCATCATCGATAAAGCATCATTTAAAGTGGCATCACTGGTAATCGACTGATCAAGTTCCTGAATATAATCGGCCGCTACTTCACCGGCTTTTTTCTTAAGATCATTCACACCGATTATGCCTTTTAACTTATTATCCTGATCAACAACCATCACCGATCGAATATCGCTGTCTTCAAGTTGTTTGCGAATATCATTTAGAGGCATATCAACTGTTGCCGGTTTAGGCCGATCTAGATGATCAAGGATCTCGCGGATACGAATAAGATGTAATCTCTTGATCGATCGGTTTCTGCCGACCAAACTGGCAACAAATTCATCAGCAGGAGCGGCGAGCAGATCGCTTGGAGTAGCATGCTGAACAAGTTTGCCTTCCCGCATAACTGCAATGGTGTTACCCATCTTGATCGCTTCATCAATATCATGAGTAACAAAAACAATGGTCTTACTGATTCTTTCCTGAATACGCAAAAACTCATTCTGCAGCCGAGCCCTGGTAATCGGATCAACCGCGCCAAATGGCTCATCCATCAGCATAATCGGTGGATCAGAAACCATCGCTCTGGCCACCCCAACTCTTTGCCTCTGCCCACCGCTTAACGCAGAAGGATATCTTTTGCCATAAATTTTTGGATCTAATCCTACCAGAGTCAGGATTTCATCAACTTTCTGTTTTGTCTTGTCTTTAGGCCATTTTTTTTCATTGGGCACCGTGGCAACATTTTCTTCAATCGTATGATGCGGAAACAGTCCAATTTCCTGGATAACATAACCAATGTCTAACCGTAATTTAATCGGATTCATCTTTAATGCATCTTTATCATTGATGAAGATTGAACCACTGGTCGGTTCGTGGATCCGGTTAATCATTTTCATGGTAGTGGTTTTTCCACAACCCGAAGGACCTACCAGGACACAAACATCTCCCTCCTTAACTTCTAGATTAAGATTATCAACCGCTGGTTTCTTCAAACCTGGAAATTTTTTAGTAATACCTACAAGTTTTATCATTTAGAGGCCTCCCCTGTTTTACCGATTGCCGCAAGACGTCGTTCGCCCCAGGACAGAATGAAATCAAAAGCCAGGGCAATAATCGAAACTCCCAGAGCACCGACGATGATCATCGATTCATTTGATCTGGAAATACCCTGAAAAATCAGCTCACCCAAACCACCGGCGCCAACATACGCTGCAATAGCAGCAATACCAACGATCATAACTGTCGCTGTGCGAATCCCCGCCATTATAACCGGTCTGGCCAGGGGTATTTTTATTTTTGTCAGTACCCGCCATTCGGTCATACCCATACCAACCGCGGATTCAACTATAGCCGGACTAATCTCCTTAATACCGGTGTATGTATTTCGAACAATTGGCAATAAACTATAAAGGATAAGAGCAATGACGCCTGTTGTAAAACCGATACCGAAAAGCGGTACCATAAACCCAAGCATTGCCATACTCGGTATTGTCATTAATATCTGGCATACTGTTAAAACCGTCATTGCCAGTCCGGTTTTGTAACTAATTGTAACTCCGATAATGATGGATATGACAATTGCAATCCCAATTGAAATCGCCACCAACCAGAAATGCTCGATTATTAGTTCCCAAACCAAATCTCCACGACGTTGCAGATAAACTATCACTTTTGAAAATAAGGACGGTGTTGCAATTGTCACCTGCATACAAAAGTTTGCCATTGTTGAAAAAAGATTGTTGTAAAATATAAGAAAATGCTCTACCATTTAACTTTAAACCACCCTCCTGGATCGAACATATTGTAATAATACTCGGCTTGCTTAATCAAAAAAAAGCAGCCAATTTTAATTTATAGAACTACCCACTGATAATAAATGTGCACTGATTTAACTACGCGGTTAGTTTGAAATGAATGCGATATTTTACTTTTTTATTGCTTTATATTAACTTATGTGATAATTATCTCATATCTACAATTTAGAAACAAACTACATCTTCTACAGCATATCTACAGTATATTGCCAATATATCAGTATCTATGAATTATCCTTAGCTCTTGTTGCGAGAACACATTTCATTGCTCTAAAGAAGCTTAGATACGAATATTTACAGTATTTATTCTGCTGTCAAACACCTTCCCCCAGGAAAGAGTATTTTTTAAATATTTCTTTTTGAAGATCGCCCGGCAGGGGTATTGTCTCATGGTTATCCACCAGATCAGCAGCAATTTCACGAGCCAGATCGACACTGCCCTTTTGTCCTTCCCTTAACCAAGCAGCATAGTTTTTGCGTACTGCCGTGCGAGGAGTATAAAGCTCCTTCCTCATATTATTAACAGTATGTTCTGCTGCCAGGTAGTTTCCACCCGGTCCGGCATCACAAATAGCATCTACCGCCAGAGTTTCATCATTAACCCGTATGCCTTGCAAAACTCTCAAAGCCATCCCCAGCAGATCGTTATCAAGAACATATTGTTCGTACGCAACAGCCATGCTACTATCGATCAACCCTGCTGCATTATGAATTAACTGCGCCCCGGCCATACCGGGCAGGAGATTATTCATACATTTTTCAAATCCATTTTGCACATCAAAAAGTTTTGATTCAGTAACACCCCCTGTGGCATACATTGGAAGATTATAAAAATCAGCCAGCTGGGCACAGGCAGCATTCATTAAACCATTTTCCACTGCTCCAAACAAAAATTCCATGGTATGCATATTGGCCGTCGTTGGAACAGTGCTGTATAAAACTGGTGCCCCCTCTTTCATAACCTGGGTTAGTAAAACACCACAGATCGCTTCGGCATTGATTTGGGTTAAAGTTCCGGCCAAGGTAACCGGCGAGGTCGCACCGGCAATCGGTGCGCACGATGTAGCGATTGGAATGCCTGCCTCTACCAAATCAAAAATAAAGTCAACATACTTTGTTTCCAGTTTAAGTGGACTGATTGTGCTGCAGATTACAGAAATGATCGGTTTCTTACGGAGTGCATTTTCACTCCCGGCAATCATCTGAGCCAGGGTGATTACTTCACGCGCCCCGGCAAAACTGCCGTAGATCCCACCCATGACGTGCTTGCCCGTATTCTGTAGACCAAAAAAGAAACGAGCAAGATCGGCTTCTTCCTTGGTTTTTTCATTGGGATATACCGGCAGGCAGTACCAATGGATATGTTCTAAAGTGTCAATCAAACGGGCGATATCAGCAACATCACGGGCAGTAGTTTTACGGCGTTCACCGGTATGACGATCATAAACATTCAATGCCGTGCCGCCTGTGCCAAAATAGACCCGGTTAGCTTCCACGACCATACTTTTTTCCGGATCCCGTCCATATAGAGTCAGACGAGCCGGCGCTTTTTTCAGGTAATCCATAACCCAGTATTCATCTACTTTTACAATTTTTCGTTCTAAATCAACCCTGGCACCTTTCTCTTGAAATAACTTTAAAGCCCTTTGATTATCCACCAAAAAACCAGTCTGCTTTAATACCTGCAGAGAAGCCTCGTGGATTGATTGGATGTCATTTTTCGAAAGCGGCCTATAGCCGGCGCCATAACTACCATTAATCAACTTTGGTCATTCCTTTCTTCAAGCATTGAAATGGTACTTCGCTTACAATTTTTTGATTTCGGTATATTGATCAAGAAGCATCTTTTCTAAGTCATCGTCTAATTTAGCTGCTTCATGTTTTTCCATAATCTGCTTTGCAACTTCGTGTGCCCTGACAAAGGTGTCTTTAGCACCATTTTCCTGCCAAACGCTTCTTTGTTGACGATCAGCCAGTCGCGGAAAATAGAATTCCTCGCGTACATGCGAGGCAGTATGGGGATGATCGAGAAAATGTCCTCCCGGTCCTACTTCTTTTACAATTGAAGTGGCCAGAGTTTCCTCGTTCACTTCAACTCCCTGGACCGCCCTTAAAACCATGCCTACCGAGTCATTATCAACTACCATCTTTTCATAAGAAAGCGTAGTGCAGAATTCCAACAGTCCGAAAGCATCGTGGATATAATTGCAGCCTGAAAGGGCCACAACCATTGCCGTATTCGCACTTTCGTATCCGGCCTGGGCATCAACTACTTTAGAATCTGACATTCCACCGGTCCCATAGATCGGGATCTTGTAATACTGAGCCATCTGGGCACAGCCGGCATTAATTAATGCTGATTCGATGCTGCCGGCCATATAAGTTCCACTGCGCATATCCATAATGCTTGAAGTAGAACCATAGATTGTTGGATTACCGCAGTTTATCAGTTGGGCCAGGGTCACCCCCCCCAATGACTCCGCATTATTTAAAGCAATTGTTCCAGCCAGAGTTACCGGTGAATTTGCTCCTGCTAAAGGTTCGGACGGTGTGGCAATGGGCAGGCCGCGCTTTACTACTTCAATCAAAAAATCGGTATAAGTAACTTCCATCAAAAGCGGACTCATCATTAATGTAATAAATGATACAAATGGACGTTCCTTTAGTTTCGCAGGGCTACCGGCTATCTCTTCTGCCATTTTAATGACCCGTTTCAATCCCTTCATTGTGTAGATGCCACCCATCACATGTTTTGAAGTATTAGCCAAGGCATGATAAAAACGATTTAGATCCACCGCTTCAATATCAACATCATTCGGGTAACAGTTGATCACAAAAAAAGCAATATTATCAAGCGCATCAGCCATTTTAGCGTATCCGGCCACGTCTCGAACTTCTGTCAGTCTCTTTGTACCTGTATCGAGATCGAGGGTATTCAGCACTGTGCCTCCGGTGCCCAAATATACATTTGCCCCTTCCAATACTAGGTCGTTCTTTTCCTCCCGCCCGCATAAAACCAGACGAGATGGAGTTGAAGCGATCGCATCTTCAAGCATTGCTCTAGGGATCTTCACTACACCGCTTTCCTGGTTAACATCTGCTCCCTGATCATGAAATATCTGTCGGGCAGTCTTGTTGTGCATCTTGATCCCAACATTTTGGAGAAGCTCAACCGTGGCCTCATGTACTGCCTTGACTTCTGCATCGTTAAAAACTTTAAAACTACCGCCGTGGAACTTTTTAAACATTGGTCCAACCCCTTCTGTTCTTAAAATTATCCTCAAGCTAGATATATGCAATAATGGTGCCAAATAGATAACAGGTCGAAATCAACTATTTAAAGGATTTCTGATTTAACCCTTTTCAATAGTTATCAATAATGTTAAGTTATTATCATATACGATAATAACTTAAGCGCCAGTATTCTCTAAACTAAAAAAGGACGGAAATCTTTTTCAGAGTTTCCGCCCTCTAATCTAAAAAAACTTAATGCATTATTAACAGTTATTTTTCATTTAAGTATCTCAGCTCATCATAGATTCTAAAAAATACAACGATGAGTTCCATGTAGACACGTAGCATGATCGCCGCCAGGAAAAAACCAATTGCTAAAACAACAACGGCTGCAATAATTAATACAATCTCACCGGACATGATTGCTGAAACTAAAGCGAAGACAGATCCTAACAGCAGAACAAGTAGCCCGATAGCAAAAATAAACCGGATAATCCGCGGGGTAATCATCTCCGTTAGGCTGAAATCAAACAAAGAACCAAAAAAACCTTTTTCTTCGTAGTAGGTTTCCAAATCCTGTTCCTGCATTAAAGCAGGATCGCCATTTATAAATTGCTTACAGTGTTTACATTTAAGCGCTTCGGCAAATATCTCTTGGCCGCAATGAGGACAATTTGTCAGTTCTTTTTCCTCGGTCATCTTAATCCCTCCTCGATCAGTTTGCTCACTTCGATAAGTTATGCTAAAAAGCACGAAACCATAATACCACAAAATAACCATTGTTGTCACAAGATTTATCGGGCATAAAAAAGGGACGCAATTATATATCACAATCTTGAATTCTTCTTTCGTATAAACTAAACTTCAGTAAAAGGATAATCGTACTCTAAAGATGAATAATTATATAAAGATAACTAGCGAAAAACCGGAAGGAATAACTTGCTGCTGCTGAAAAGGAGGTATTTCGCCAGTTTTGACTAAATTCGATCGAGATTCAAAACCACTTTACAGTTACAATTCAAATTGCATCATCGAAGATCATTTCTCCATGCAGAACTACCTGCTTGGCGAAGCAGTTTTTTCTCTTAGCAACGGCTACCTAGGTATCAGGGGAAGCTTTGAAGAAGGATTAAGCGGCATCGGAAACAAGACCATTCCAGGCACCTACCTTAACGGCTTCTATGAATCTGTGCCAATTCCGCATGCTGAAAGAGGTTTTGCTTATGCCTTGAATTCAGACACTATGCTCAATGTTACCGACGGAAAGCAAATTAATCTTTTCTTAGGTGAAGAGCGGGTCTGCCTAAATGAAGGCAAGGTCCTTGATTACAGTCGTCAGCTAAACTTAAAAGAAGGCGTTTTAACCAGAACTTTCACCTGGCGTTCACCACATGGACGCGACATTAAAGTCACTGCCAAACGCTTAGTATCACTGATCTTTAAAAATTTATTCGCTATCCAATATCAATTGGAACCAGTCAATTTTAACGATACTATCTCCCTTCATTCAGTAATCAACGGCGCTGTTGACAACCATGTCCATGAAGAAGAAGATCCCAGATTTTCCGCATCCCTCGGTTCTCTCGGTTTATCTGTTCAGGAAATTCTCAGTTTGGATACTATGGCGACGATCATTTCGAAAACCAGCCGTTCCGGTCAAACTATGGCTGCTTCGATGGAAAATCGTCTCTTTTGTGATGGCACCTACTCCCTCGATACTGAAAAAACATCCCATACAGCATCTATTACCTACCGGGTTGATGCTGTCCCCGGCCTGACAATCTGCCTGGAAAAATATATTGCCTATTATACTTCCCGTGACTATTCGGAAACTAAGCTAAGCAGCCTCTCATCGGATCTGGTTAGCCGGGCAAAAGTAATCGGTTTTGAAGCTCTGTTAAAGAAACAAACCCGGAAATTAAAACACTTCTGGCAAATCGCGGCAATTGACATCGAGGGCGACCCGGATGCAAAATCCGGAGTATCATTTAACCTTTTTCACCTGAGGCAGGCGGCAGGTGGCAATAAAAATACCGGTATTGCTGCTAAAGGTTTAACCAGCGAAGGCTATGATGGACATTATTTCTGGGATACTGAAATTTTCATGATGCCTTTTTACACTGCCATACTACCGACTGAAGCACGTAAACTGCTGCAGTATCGATTTTCTACCCTTGACCAGGCTAGAACCAGGGCCTTTGAACTTTCTCACCCCAAAGGCGCTCTGTATCCCTGGCGGACCATTGGCGGAGAAGAAGGCTCTTCTTATTACCCGGCCAGTACAGCCCAGTATCATATCAATGCAGCAATTGCCTATGCCATTTGTAAGTACACAGAAATGACCGGAGACTATTCTTTTACCCTTGATTACGGGGCTGAAATTATTTTCGAAACAGCCCGGCTCTGGGAAGACTTAGGCGCCTATATCAGCAGAAAAGGAGACCTTTTCTGTTACAACGAAGTTACTGGCCCCGATGAATACACAGCGCTGGTTAATAATAGCTGTTATACAAATTTGATGGCCCGCTGGCACTTAAATTATGCCTGCGAAACAGCTCGAACCATGCAAGATAACCATCCCGACGCCTATGATCGATTAGCAGGAAAAATTGGGTTAGAGGACTATGAAATAGCTGCCTGGCAGGAGGCGGCAGACAAAATGTACATCCCATACGACGATATCCTGAAAATACATCCTCAAGATGACGGTTTTCTTGACAAGAAAATTTGGGATTTCGCCAAAACACCTTATTACAACTATCCTTTACTGCTTCACTACCATCCCTTGGTCATCTACCGCTATCAGGTTTGCAAGCAACCAGATGTTATTTTAGCCCAACTGCTGCTTGATGACCTCTTTCCGCTTGAGCAAAAACGGCGTGACTATCAGTACTACGAACCAATTACAACCCATGACTCCTCTCTATCGCCAGCTATTTTCAGTACTGCCGCTTCAGAGCTTGGTTTTTACGAAGATGCCTACAAGTTTTTCTTACTGGCAGCAAGGTTGGACATTGACAACCGTTATAAAAACACGCACCATGGCATTCATCTGGCCAATATGGCTGGTTCCTGGCTTGCCATGGTCTATGGTTTTGGCGGAATGAGAACCACTGGCGGCAATTTAAGATTTAATCCTTATCTCCCGCAAAAATGGCAGGGTTACAGATTCAGAATCATTTTCAGGGGAGCGTTGCTTGAAATCAAAGTCAGTGCCAAAACAGTCATCTACAATCTATTACGCGGCGATACCATTAACTTTAAACACGTTGAAGAAAATCTTTCACTTAATAAGGGAGAATATGCTATTCGGGATTTGCACAAAGAACCTTTAAATATTTTTTAAAATACTCGCTTGCTGATTCCGGGTTAAAGGAGTTCTTATGCTTTGAAATTACTGGAAGCTTTTATTTTTGACCTAGATGGAGTATTAACTGACACCGCGGAATATCACTTTCAAGCTTGGAAACGCATGGCGGATGAAGAAGGTATTCCTTTTAATAGGCAGGACAACGAGCAGCTGCGCGGTGTATCCCGCCGTGCCTCTCTGGAATTGATCTTAAAGGATACTACGTTTCCTGAAGCTAAGATTCAGGAGCTGATGGAGCGCAAAAACAACTATTACCGCGAGTTAATTACTCAAATTACTAAAAATGATTTACTGCCCGGCGCTGTTGAACTGTTAAAAGAACTCAAATCAAGATCTTTTAAACTGGCGCTAGCATCTGCCAGTAAAAATGCTCCCCTGGTTGTAAAAAAACTATCGATCATCTCATTTTTTGATGCACTTGCCGACGGTCATTCAGTTTCAAAAACTAAACCGGCGCCAGACCTTTTTCTCTACGCCGCTAAGCAGCTCAATAAACCACCGGCAAAATGTATCGTTGTCGAAGATGCCGAAGCTGGTATTGAAGCCGCTAAAACAGCAAACATGTGGACCATCGGCATCGGACCAAGGACAAGAGTTGGCGCTGCAGACTTTATTTATCAATCTGTGGCAGAAATCGAGGTAGATAAACTGCTTCAACGAATGTCACAACAATCTCAGTAACGATTTTTCAGATAATAATCAAGGCAATAGCTACGATGCAAATCAAAACCCCCAGCGCCTGGTAACGGCTAATCCGTTCTTTAAAAAAAACCATCGCCAACACTACCGTTGCCGCCGGGTAAGTGCAGACTAGTACAGCGGCGATATCAACCCGCGTTAGCGAAGTAGAAACCAGGTAGAGTGCATTGGCCATCACATCTAAAAACCCGGAGAATATTGCAACCGGATGCCTGATGGGGTTTGGTAGTGGTAATCGTCGATAAGCAATAATTAACAGGCCCATTGCCGCAGCCGCCAATTTGCCGAAAATCAGCGGGCTGAATATATAGCCCGGTTCAATCCGGGCCAGGAAGATAAAAAATCCCCCGAACGCCAAGCCGGAAAACACCCCCTGCAGTAAACCGTCATTTGCTGTCTCGCCCTCAACCGGTTCCGACCTGGTTGTCATCCAAATTCCAAATGCCGCTAAAATAAAACCAGCCAGAGTTATATTTGCAGGCAGACCCTGCAAAATAGCGCTGTAGATTACCGGCACTGCCGAAGCTACTACGGCCGAAGCAGGCGCCACAATACTGGCCCGCCGGTAAGCCAAGGCTTGATAGAGAGTGGCAAGGCCGATTGAACCCGACACACTGGCTAAAACCGCATAGAAGATGCTGGTTGCCGAAGGGAGCCCTTCCCCCCACAGTAGGGTTAGCACAAGCATCACCACCGCACCGACCAGGGCAGTAAGCATCAATACCTGGTAATGGTGTAAACGGCGGGTGGCAAATCCACCGCTAAAATCTGCTCCACCGTACAAAACTGCAGCAAAAAGTGCATAAAAAGCGCCTACTAGATGTGTAGCCATTTGATCAATCCCTTGCGTTTGATTTTTTAGAGATGAAGCGCTTTTTTAAACTGGGGTTTATCTTAATTATTTAATTAAAATTACCCTACTCTACAATTTATTAAAACAATATCAATCTTTTTGTTCAAATAGCTCCAGGGCATACCTGACTACAAGCGCCTCTATCGGTTTCCTAGAATTAACAGAGGGCTTCAGAGGGATAGTTTCTAAGCTGTAGATCTGGTTTGGTTGCTCATCATTTAGCCGCACCCAGGGACAGCTGCCCTTGACGGCATTATTAATCATCAATACGGTATGGGCCTGATCAGGTTGAACATGATCTTTAGCGCCCTGGATCCGCTGGTAAGGAACTGAAATTTTTCCGATAAAATTAGCAGCCTCCCTTTCTGACCAGAAATTGTGATCATCACAAGCAGCAATCGCACTCAAGTGACCGATATTATCTTCATCACAACCTCCCGTATCGTCGCGGTTGGCTGGTCCCTCCCAGTCAATTAAAAACTGCACTGGCAAATCAGGATAGCGGGCCAAAGCTCCTGATCCCATCGTTATTCCGTATGATAAGGTTACGATGCCAACTTTCCTGCTATTGACAGCCTGCAGAGAAGCGATCTGGTGCACTAGAGCTGCCAGACCATCCTGCTGGATATATCCGCCATGGTCTTCGATCCCTGTACTTAAACCCCTTCCGTCAGGATCAAATATAACGGCAATTAAGCCGGCATCATTAATGGCGCTAACCATTGAAACACCACTGAGATTATTCTGTGTAAAATCTCTGCTGTTTCCTGTTCCCCCGGGAACAAGAATCAGCGCAGGCAAGCTGCTGCTTCGATCCCATGATTCTGGAATAAAAACTGTAACCGACAATGACGCACCACTGGTTGGGTTAATAATTATTAATGAATTTTCTCCTGTTTGCAATGGTGGCAGATCAGCAAGTTGATCAGCTGCTACTTGATCCTGATCCTGAACCTTAACATCGACATCCTCTTCGATGTAGATATTAGGTCGGGCACTATACTGCTGCTGCCAGATCTGGATTATCTCAGCATAGTTGGCATAAACTATTTTGCCCTCTTCAGCCAGAGGTGCCAGCTGTTCCAACAACACCAGCAGCTTCTGATGTTCTGCCGTACTAAAGATAATGCTTTGAGGTACTGCTATAGTGGCAGTGTAGATTAAATCCGGTTCAAGAGCACCGCTTTCCAGCAGCAGTAAAAGATCGCGTAAAAAATCCGGAGTTGATCGCTTGCCGAACTTGTTGTTCCAGTTATCATGCTCACCTGGCCCCACATAAACAAATGGGCCCTGCGGGTCATGACTCCAAAAATCGCTGCCCGTGCCGGCAGGAATCCATACCCCGCTGGAAAAATCATCAGCTGTAAAATCACCTGAACGGTGCCTGGAACTGACAGCCAGGGTCAGGGCCTGCGGTTCCCAGATATAATTTTTAGCTTGCTTTCCTTTTTGCCCTTCAGCCAAATGTTTCCATTGTAACGGATCATCATATACCAGGCCGCCCATCGTTTCACTGACTCCGGCTGTCAGTTCACCGGCTAACCAGCGAATATCAGCATAATTGTCTCTACCATCGCGATCCCAGCCGCCCTGCTGATGGGCATCAATTTCGTAGCCATACCGCTCAACTAAGTAGTCAAGCACATTCATGTCACCGGTTAGGTTTCGCATCTCGGGCGTTTCGCATCGTGTCACTCCAAGCAAAAATTCGTACTCTGATTGCAGGTTTACAGCAGGGTTATAAGGAGCTATGGCTTCTGCAAAAACAAGCAGCTTCTCCCTGTATCCGGGAAAAGCTTGGCAGTTATTATAAACTGGCACATCCTCAAGATGTAATGCCACAGTGACATAAATTGGAGGAATTACAATTTTGTCAGACTGATCTACACTCAGCTCTCCACCATCTGCAGCCGGTGTGTCAACTTGATCATTTTTACTAAAAAAGGGCAGATCAAAAGATAAATCACAGGCAGTTAAAGCAAGTGATAGTAATAATAGAAATAATGTTGTGATTCTCTTGATGTTTAGCATCATGATTGTTACATTTTATCATATTAATTGTGATCTACCCAATCAACTTTGTCCGTAAAAGACTTGACACCGTTCATAAAAATCATTTCACCAGCCCAGGGAGCCTGGTCCACCTTTGAAGGGCCCTTTGATGTTGAAAGTGATCCAGCCTCCATAG
>CAZAKI010000009.1:0-58351 GCA_964485855.1 uncultured Syntrophomonadaceae bacterium
ATAAGGAGAATGTTTTGAAAGAAAGTCGACGTGAATTCATCAAGAACCTTTTAGAGGGATCACTGGCTACTGTTTTTGGTGCTTTGGTTGCCTGTTTAAAATCGCCCACCAAAACAGAACAATCCGAACGAATCGAGAATCCGACGAAAACTGTTTATCACTACACCCCATGCTATTGGGATAAGTTTTTAGAAGATGTCAACAGTATGACAGAGGGGGAAGCGAAGGATTGGATTTCTAAGATTGTTCAGCGTGTTTTCATGCACGATCAAGAAAAGGTATCGGCGGGGATAAAGAGAACGGTTTATGATAATTACGGATTCAGTTCCGGCACATACACCGATACCATTAACGCCATGTCAGAGCAGAAAGCAAAGAACTTCATCATCGACATGGTGGGTTGCGTTTTTACTGAGAACACATTCAAGCATTGTGAAAAATATTATAAGGCACTTTGTGGTTCTTGGAGAACCTGCGCTGGATTTCCGTTTTCATGTCCAAATTGTGTGCCGGCGTGAGGGGATCAATGCTTATCACCTGCTACAGAACTCCAATCTCCCAAATCTTCTTGATTGGGATTTGGGGAAAGTGGATTGATTATCTATCACGATTCCGGATCCGGAGAGAGCGGAAACATTTTACAATCTATTTAAGAAAGAGGGGGTTATGATGGTTGAAATACCAATGACAGTGCCGGATGCAGAGGAGAGATTTCTTGCGCGGAGGGCTTTATATAGAATTTGGCTTAAACATCACAGCGATCTTGATAAAGAATCTATGCGCGCCATCAAACGAGTACTCGGCAATATAGCCGAAATATGTCCTCAGTGTTTTGAGAATCGACACAATGATCAAATCTTTAAGCGGACGGGTCTTTGTACTCAATGCACCGGACAGAACGCTTCGGATGAAAGCGAAGATTTTAAAGTTTAGGAGGGAGCCATGTGTCAATTTTTTAGCGGAATCATCACACGCGAGAAAACCCTATGGGATTATTATAATGATTCCCATGAGGAGCTTATCCGCAAATATAAATTGAACGACAATACCCATGATCCTGATTTTGTGCGTGTTGAGCTACTCCCACAAGATAATGACATTTTCAACCACGACATAAAAAACTGGAAACTTAAGGTTGACCAAGATTATCGACCAGAATGGTTTAATGAGAAATTCGCAGAACAGGAAATGAAAAAAGCCATTAAAAAAGTTTTCAAAAAGACGTTTTTAATGGATCAAAAAATTGACGAGTTAATTAATCAACACATACGATTCGCAAAAAATGTAATTATAAATCGGATGCAAAGCTCCCGGGTCGGCGTGATGGGGGGAAGCTCCCGGGTCGGCGTGATGGGGGGAAGCTCCCGGGTCGGCGTGATGGGGGAAAGCTCCCAGGTCGGCGTGATGGGGGAAAGCTCCCAGGTCGGCGTGATGAGAGGAGGCTCCCAGGTCGGCGAGATGTGGGGGAGCTCCCAGGTCGGCGAGATGAGGGAAAGCTCCCAGGTCGGCGAGATGTGGGGGAGCTCCCAGGTCGGCGAGATGAGGGAAAGCTCCCAGGTCGGCGTGATGGGGGGAAGCTCCCAGGTCAAAAAATATAATAAAACTGTCAAGGTTAATAATCAATACGATAAATCGCTTGTTATTGAATATTCGGGTGATAGTGTGATCATTATAACACCAAACAAAGATACAAAATTGAAGAAATTGAAATGAGGAGGGAGCCATGGAAATAACAGAGAAAGTACGCAAAGTCATACAACAGGAAACTGAGCGAGTCATTATTCAATCTCTTGACATGCAGAACAAATTGACCGCCGCGCGATTGCGAATCATCAACTTAGAACAACTCATACAGAGCATTGAAATCACCAATGGATCAATAACGGCACCCGAAACCACATGGAGAATGATAGAACACGAGCAAGGCAACATCAAGAAATTGAATGAAATCCGGTACAAACAGAAACTTCCTTATAATACCGAAGAAGAAGATGCACGGCTTGACGCCGAAGAACGACTTTTAAGCATAGGCGTCCAACAGTGTCATGAAGATGGGAAAGGCCAAGCAGAGCGATGATGATGAAAACGCCTCGTTATATGTCGGCTGTAATACACTTGGACGCCTTACAGGTTTTTAGTTGGCGACAACTAAAGATGGTAGCCCCCAGGAAGGTGCAAGACCTTCACATATCAATGAGTCATACAGATTGTCTGATCTCTGCTTGGTCATATTAAAGGAGGGAATAAAAATGGAAGTCGAAATTTATCAAGAAAAAGGCATCGGCGTTCAGCCAGAAGTAGATCAAGAATACAAAGAGTTGGTGGAGGAGCTTGGTCTTGAGGGACAAAAAAAACTTATTAGCGAATCGCCAGAGGACTCCATTATTCCATTTCAAAAAATGGAGCCAAACATTAAAACAATTTGGAGGGCCTATTGTCCAGGGAAGAAAAGTTTGGATGATTATGATGCAGGTCTCATCCCTCTGCAAATTCTTGGTGTCGTGAAACTCGCAGAAGAAAAAGGATATTTCAAGAAGTTTGTTGTCTGGACCGAGTTTGAAAACGATCCCGATCCGATTCTTGTCGGAGTCACAGATGATAGCAAAGAATATCTCCTTGGCCGATGGGGGGAAAGCTTAAAGCCTTGGCCCGAAATAGTAAAATTAGCAAAAGAAAAATGGATTAATAAAGTGCGGGCGAAGCTCGAAAAAGAAATCCGCGAAAACCAATTAACATTAGATACTTTGGAGGGTGTCGCCGAGAGACACTTTGCGGGAGAACATACGGGAATTTATATATAACATCACTTCTCCGGCCTCCTGTCTCTCCCTCTCAAGATAGGGGGTCGGGGATAATATCTTGGAGGGAAAAGAAAATGAAAGACGTAGAAACTACAGAAGAAATTTTGCCAGCAACACAAGAATTGCCCGCACTTCAACACGGTGTTTTTGCGGATGACCCTCTCATTGCCATTGAACAGGCCGAAGCTTTGGTAAGGGCCGTTTCATCGAGATGTGTAGGACCAAAATTCGTATGTAAAATTAAAGGTAGGGATTATCCAAAAGTTGAATGGTGGACAACGGTAGGGGCCGTTCTTAATCTTTTCCCCGTTATTCTATCGGCAGAACGAGTTGATAGAGACAATGGAGAATATCTCTATCTCGCCAAAGTTGAGGTACGCCGAGACGGAAACGTGGTCACTTCCGCAGAAGCGATTTGCTCAAACGCTGAGAAGCGATGGAACTACGCCGACGAATACGCTATCAAGTCAATGGCACAGACAAGGGCTGTAGCAAAGGCATATCGTATTGGCCTTTCGTTTCTGGCGACCCTCGCCGGACTCGAAGCGACACCAGCCGAAGAAGTTCCTCCAAATGGGTTTGAATCACCACCCAAGAAGAAACCAGAGAAAAAATTCGACACAGAACACAAGAAATTCGCCAAGCGAATGCACAATTATTTTCTCGCAAAAGCCAATGAATCGGACGAGGGCGCACAAAAGCTATTCATAGCCTTGTTGAAAGACCTTGATATTACTGGAAAGAAAATGTTCAACGACCTGACTAACGGACAGATAGACCAAATGTGGATGAAGATATGCCACAAGGTCGAAGATTTTGAGAAAGCAACGACGGCGAAATGAGAATGCCACCGGCCCACTTAAAATCTACTGACAGTCCACCGGTGAGGAGGTTTGACTAAAAGCAGTAGGTTTGTGGGCCGGTGGGGAGGTAAGGAGGACAAGATGGAAAACACTATTTTATGGGAAGTCAAAAGATACACTAAAATGGAATTCGAGTATAAATGAGGAGTAAAAAATGGAACTCATTGAAGGCCGTTATTATTGGTATAAAGACAGTGTAAGATTTCAATATCCTGTAATTTGTCAAATTGGCCCAAATGGAATTGCCTATCCTGCATATAGAATTAATGGGATGAAAATTGATAATTTGCCAGGCCAATGGTCATTAATACCGGAGCCGAAAAAGTGGATGTCATTGAAATAGCAGAAAGAATAGACGAGAAAATCCGACAGCTTGAACGTGGGCGCGCCGAACTCAAGAAGCGTGGTGACGCAAGTGCTAAGGCAATAAGTGACTACCGGAAAGAACGCGCTAAGGTTATAATGCAACTCAGAAACGGTGTTGAATTTGAACTCGACGACGTTAAGATAAAAAACCCGTCCGTTTCAATTACAGATAATCTCGCACGTGGGATTTGTTGGAAAGAAAAATTAGCTGAACAGCTTGCAATCAATCAATATACAACCGCCATTAATGGTATGAAAGCACTTACCGCAGAACTTAACGGACTCCAATCTATTTATAGGCATTTGGAGGAGAAATGAGCGCAGAGCTTACCGAAACAGAACTTATCATATGGCGGGAATGCGTTCAACAGGGCAGAGATGCTTATCGTTTTGGTAAATCTGAAAAAGACAATCCTCATCATGATATAAATTCAATCGAATATCAAGCCTGGCTACAGGGATGGCATTGGGAAGAACGGGAATCAGACGGTATGTGAAAGGAAAGAACATGTTGATAATCGCTTTTCATAATGATGGAACTGGAAATAATAGAATTGCAAATTATGATTATACAGTTTATGTAAATACAAGCATAATAGATTCTGGCCGAATTGAAAAACACGATAGAACCTGTGGGTGGGAGGGTTTGCTCCGGGATTTATTGGATGACAGGGATAGAGAAATAGAAGCGTCATCCCAAAGCCCTAAAAACACCAAATAACGGCATTTTAAAAAATGAACAGCCTCAGCAACATTTTAAAAAATAAAATCCCGTAGACGCTAAGTTAAGCGGTTTAAAATGACTTTTGTGGTAGAGACACCGACATTGTTTGATACTGGCAAGAAAGTCCGCAAATGCAAATGTGGTTGTGGCCGGAGCCTTGAAGGTTTTCACGGCAAACGAGAGATTCATCCCGACTGTGAGGAGCGGTGCGATAGACTGAGACGTGAGGCAAGACGCAGACAGATTGAAGAAGAACGAAAGGCCCGTGCCGAAGAAAAGTTCCTGAAATTCCATCGAGAGAATCCGCACGTTTACAGAATCATCCTTGAAAAGACTTGGAAGCTTTGGCACGCCGGTCACCGACACCACGGAATGAAAGCAATCTTTGAATCTATACGCTGGGATCAGAAGGTTGGAACTATCAGCGACGACTTTAAACTGAACAATAATTTTACACCTTTTTACGCAAGATTAATCATGGAAAACGAACCGAAGTTAAGGGGATTTTTTCAGACGAGGGAGAACAATGGGAAACGCAATGAAGGCAATGTTTGATAAATGGGTTTTAGACGTTACATTTTGGAACCCACAAGAAGAAATGCCAACATTCATTCCAATCGAATCAAACGGGGATTTAGTAATTGGCATGAATTGTATGGGATTCTGTCCTGGAGAACTCATTGGTATCGTACATTTGGACGGCCAAGAAAAAGTAAACAAGTGGTATGAAAACGAACATAACAAAAAATTATTTGAACAATATCAAAAAGAAGCAGGAAAAATGCCATGACCGCCCTCCGTCGCTTCATCTTCGGGTGGAGCGTGAAAGATTTTAAGTGTGAGTATGGCTATTCAAAAATGTACGAATATGTTCATGGGACAAATGCAAATTGGCGAATAACAATTTGGCGCCGTTGGCTAATCCCTGTTTTTGAGGAAACATGATTGAACCTTATTACAAAGACGATTGGGTGACGATTTATCACGGCGATTGTTTAGAGATCATGTTGGATCTCGAGCAATGTGATTTAATTCTTACGGATCCACCGTATAATTTAGGTAAAAAATACGGGGCTAAATTTAATGATGCTCGAGACCCCGATCAATACTGGGAATGGTTTTTAAATGTTTTTGAAAAAGCATTTAAGTTGATTTCAAATGGATATTTTTATATTTCTCATTCTGATAAGGGAGTTTACAGGGCAAAATCAATACTCGAGACCATCGGTTTTGAATATATCCAGACTCTTATTTGGTGGGGGCCAAATGGATATTCAATGCAATTAAAACGAAAAACGTGGTCATATCGCCACGAACCAATTCTTTTTATGGGAAAAGGCGAATTGCCGGATCTCGAGGCGGGAGAAAAAGGAATGTGGTATACATCTGTCTTGCCGGTCCCGAGACCACAATCAAACTTCAAAGAAGGTAGATATCATTTAACCCAAAAACCATTGAAACTATATAAGATTATTTTGCAAAGAACGCCAAGCGATTGTATCCTCGACCCCTTTCTTGGTTCTGGCACAACCTGTGTAGCAGCCAAACAACTCAACCGTAAATGTATCGGTATCGAGATAGAAGAAAAATACTGTGAAATTGCAGCAAAGAGATGTAGTCAAGAAGTTTTAGATTTGAGGTAATCATGTATAAATGCCCAACGGCGAAAAACACGAATTAGTATACGGATGGAGAAAGCACGGCATGAGATTACATGATTGTTATCCACCAAATTTTTGTCCTGTCTGTTGGGAAGAAGTTGAGGAAATAGATGACACCACGCAAACGACTTGAAAAAGAATGTGAAGAACTCTGGCGTAAGATTCTTTTAATAAAAGCTGATTATAAGTCTGAACTTTCTGGAATTGCTGGTAAACAGACTGACAAAAATGGAGCTGTTTTAGATGTTCATCACATCGCCCGAAAACCCAACTACAGACTTAGATATGAACTTGAAAACGGAATAGTCCTAACTAAATGGGAACATCGATACGGAATTCATGGCAACCATGAAGAAGAGTACAGAAAAGCCATTAAACGAGTTAAAGGTAAAGATATTTATGAGCGAATGGCTTTATTAAGAAATCAAACCACCCATGATTTAAGAATGGTTAAAACTTATTTAGAAAAGAAGTTGAAAGAAGTAGAAGAATTTGAGGACGCATGATGGCCTATGGTGATAAATGTACTCATTGTGGAAGATGTTGTAAGACTATTCCTTGCGGGATCGGACTTGCATTATTGGGTGATCATCGCCCATGTAAAGCACTTGAGGAAATCGACGGTAAATATTATTGTGGATTGGTATTGCACGCAAATAAATATATTGATTTAGGTGAAAACGTTGGATGGAAAGAAGAATTTTTAAAAAAACTATTTTCGCACATGCTCGGTATTGGCATGGGATGTTGTATTTGTCCTGAAAATGAATTGATTAAAAACGAAATGCGGGAGAAATTGACATTCAAGAATGCGCTTTATAAAACCGTAGAAGAATTTGAAAGGTGCGCAATTTTATAAAACTTTCGGCTGTGACTTTTGGGAGAAGAAATGACCTTCGTTTGGAAATCTGCACCTTGCTATAATGAGTCTCATCTTGTCCAAGGGGATAGTACGTTTGCACTTTGTACTATAAAACCCATGAAACCTTATGGATGGCGAAAAAACGACAAGAAACCCAAGTGTGAACTTTGTATTAAAGAATATGAAAAGCATATAAAGCGAGGATAAAAAGATGCTTAACGGCCCACCCAAGACTTTAAAAGACGCGCGGAAACATAGATACCATCAATGGGCAGGAAATCCCAAAGGTTGGAGTTATAATGAGGGATATTGTGCTTATGAGGTTGGTGATCTTATTGGTTATCAGTGCTCTCGCAAAAACGGCCATGGCCCTGCAGGGCTTTACTGCAAACAACACGCGGGGATGATTAAGAAAATGGAAGGAGGGGAATGATGTTTATAACAAAAGGCAAACAAACTGTAAACATGGATAATGTTTCATCGTTTTTTGTAAGCGGAACAGACGTTTATTTTTGTGGAATTCAACATGGCTATCGCACAAATTCTGACACATCCATATATGATGAGCAGTATGTTGATGTTTTTACTTTTGAAAACAATGTTGGGGCATTGGAAGCATATACTAAAATTGTAGACGTGCTTGAAAAACAATATTCAATTTGACACCGGGGCCATTGAAGGAGGGGAATAATGGGGAAAATGTATGAAGAAGATATGTATTTGCCAAAAGATAAAATGTGTTGTCATTGTTATCACTTTACGAGATGCGTTTGGTTGATCGGTATTGGAGGCTCGGAACGTCATTGTGATTGGTCGCCGAGTCGATTTAAAGATGCGAAAACGAAAATTGACACCGGAGCCATTGATGGGTAAAGCACCAGCCTTTCCACTTTACGCTTCTGACTTTTATATGGACACGTCCGCATGGACAGTTTCAGAGATTGGAGCTTACACTCGGCTATTGGTTGTTGAAGAAATTCACGGAAACCTACCAAGCGAAATGAGCCGGCTTGCGCGAATTGCAGGATGTACGCCAGACGAGTTTACGCCGATATGGAAAACCATAAAAACCAAATTCGACATTGATAATAGTGTATTGCATTCAAACGTTGTTTATTATCAAAGCCGATTTATTCCTAAACATATCCGCGATAAAGTATTATCTGTTGGTAAGTGTAAATTGTGCGGAAGTGATCAAAATCTTGAGGTTGATCACATAATACCATTTAGTTTAGGGGGAAGCAACGATTTAAACAATCTGCAATGCCTGTGTAAATCATGCAATCTATCTAAGGGTAATAAAATTTTAAGCAATCACCGGAAAGAGATACAAAAAAGTGGACACACTAATGCCTAAACGATTTACCGATACGTCTATGTGGCACGAAGACTGGATCATTGGCCTCGACCCCGAATATATCATGTTGTGGATATACATTAAAGACAATTGTGATCATGCGGGTATCTGGAAGCCGAACAAAAAGTTTATTGAAATAATAACCAAAGCGGAAATTGACTTAGAAAAAGCATTCAAATTATTTAATGAAGATAAGCAACGATTAATTGAATTAAAAAATGGCAGATGGTTGCTTGTTGATTTTTTTGTGTTCCAATATGGTCGGATCATGAACTTAAACAATAGGGTTCACCGGTCAATTTATGAACTTTGGGGTCAAAATGGGGTCAACTTGGAGTCAATTAGGGGTCAAGTTGAGGTCAGGGATGGGGTTAAAGACAAAGATAAAGACAAAGAAAAAGAAAAGGAAAAAGAAAATAAAGAAGAAAAAGAAGTTGATATAGTAATAGAATGTTTTAATAAAATTGTTGGAACAAAGTATAAAACAGGGGAGAAATCAGTTCGGGAAAACATACATGCGAGGCTGTGTGGTGGATACACTATTGAGGACTGCATAAAAGTTATTCAAACAAAAAAAGAGGATTGGGAACACGACGAAAAAATGATAAAATTTTTAAGACCCTCAACTTTATTCAGGCCGACAAAATTTCCAGAATATTTGAATCAAGTACGAAGATCATTAAAGCCTAAAATCCAACAACGGTATGATAGCTTTATGGAAAAATACGGTAACAAAATAATGGGATCAGAAAATGACCAATAAAGAGATTGAAGAATTCAATGGTTTGATGCAGGGGCTTGCAGAGATTTACGGAGAAAATGTCTCTGACGAAAGATTGCTTTTGTTTTGGGAAGCGCTAAAAGACCTTCCACTCGGAACGATCAAAAGCAATATCAACAATCACATCAGATTAAATAAATTTTTTCCAAAACCCTCGGAGCTACGTGGAGAGCAAAATATTGAAATTCAAGCTCAGAAGGATATTGCCTATTTAGAAAATCTTTTAAATAATTATTATTTCCCTGGGTTTGGAGAGTCAAGTATGAACATAATAAGCCAGAAACTCAAAGAAGATGGCAAAGAATATTTAGCTGAAATGATTGATCGATTTGGGGTTGAAATGGTGAATCAGTTTAATCCATCAGCTACCCGCGCTCAAATGTTAAATGCGTATAAAGCAGATGTTAAGGCAGGGCGGTTAATGTTAAATGAAAAGCAAGAAACCAAAGAGATATGTGGCAAAACAGAAAAGTTGATTGATAAAATTGTTGATTGAACGCAAGGCCAAAGAGTTGGCAAGGGATAAGCCATGACGAAATTTAATTTTTATTGGCAATACATTGAACGACCAAGACGAATAATTTCAGGTTTTTTCTTACGAAAAATGTTGAAATGGGACAATGCTAAACACATTCAATGGGGAGTAAATAAACATAGAAATGAATTGGTTTTGAGCCAGGGGAATGAAGTAGCGAGATTGCTTGGGTGGACAGACCAATATGAGGATGACTATTATTGGGTGATATATGTACCGAGAACGGGCGTACGCTTAGAAACTTGTGTTGGAGGGCCTCTTTGGCTAAAAAAACGATTGTCCGGGTTTGAGTATTATAGATTAGAACGCAATTTTGAAATAAACAATCCTATGGAAATAGCAAAACAGTTAATTGAAGAACAGAAAATTATATTAAAATAATCTGGAAGAAAAACAAGGAGAGAAGCCATGACGAAAGAAGAAGTAATAGAAAATTTGAAAGATGAAAACGCAAACGCAGAGATTGAAGGATTAGAATTTGTTGTTATACCCGTGGAAGCAATAGATTGGTTACTTAATTATCTGGAAGAAAAACAAGGAGAGAAGCCATGAATGTAACAGATATTATAACAAGACGGGCAAAATTTGTCTACGAGGCAGCTCGACTTGCAGCGATAGCGGCCGAAGCACCGATTGTGCCGGTGTTCTGGGATGATCGCGAAGAAGCATTCCGTAAGCAGTTTTTGAAAGTGATTGAGCGACAATGTGGCGAACAGCGTTCGAAGTCGCCAGAAGAATTACATGGAAGTTGGATGCAATCATATTTTGCAATGGGTTGGGAGTATGGCCCTGAATACAGCCAGGAAAACAAAACCCATCCAGATTTGGTTCCTTACGCAGACCTCGGCCAGTTGGAACGTGATAAAGACGCTGTGTTTGTGGCCTTGTGTGAAATCGCACGGCGATGGATTTATGATATAGGAGAGAAGCCATGATGAATGTTCGCTCAAAAATAAAAGCTGGCGACCTCGTAAAATACAAGAAAAAGAAATGGATAGTTATTTATTGGGATATTGTGTGTGAGGGAAATGTCATGAGGCTGTCGATGGTTAAATATCCAAAGAATTCGTGCCCTCGACTTCTGTGGACAAAAGAACTTTATGATGAACAAATTGAAGAACTTGAAATTTTAAAGGAGAAAAGACCATGAAATACTTCACAACAATTTTAGTCCTGCTCGCCGTCTCGGTGATGGGGCAGACAACAACGGGAAATTCACTTTCTGACGACCAGCTTAAAGAGTTATTCGATTGGACTGACTTTGATTCATTTTATACAAACCAAGATTCTCTAAACGATACAGCACCACAATCCTGGACTTTTCATTTTTCAGACACTCTGCACACCATTAGATTTCATGGGATAATCATTATAGGTGGAGATGTTGAACTTGAATACTCCGACCCCAGATTTAACGCTGCGGAATATGCTTTTGAAGAATGGTTCCAAAATCTTACGATAAAGGAAATAAGAGAAAAATATGGATTTGACATATTCAGAATGAACGTCATCAAGGAGGAAGAAAGATGAAACGCACAATCGCACGACTCGCATTCATCGCCCTCATTCCGGCGATGCTGGCAGGACAGACAATTAAAACCGACACATTATCACACCGAACGGGCTCCGTGGTGGACTCTGCGTTTACAGAGGAAAACACAACCTATCTTTTTAACACGTCCTGGGACTCGCTTGTTTTGCAGGTCACAGTTACGTACACAGACACAACTGAAGCCCCGCCCGATACAACTGCTCCCGATTCAACAGCCGGAACTGTAAGGCTCTGCATCGATCCCGACAATCAAGGAGATAACTGGTTTTTCATGTCCGTTCACAACATGAGCAACCGGACACTCGGACATATTATATTCTCAGGGTTAAAGTTTGACCAAATTAGAGCCAATATAGACAACGGATTTATTCTTTGTGGAGGAACAAATGACGGCAACATTCCACCATTTCTATGCCAAAGAGCGGAAACGGATATTCTTCTCGTAAGCGGGGATATATTGCCAATATCTGTTGTTCATAAAAGCGACAATTACGCAAATTTGACGGTTCAACTACTTTTCGGGCAGGATACATTGACTGTACCGCTTGGGGCTGTTGAGGATACGGAACTTGACGTGCCGGTTGGCGATGTTACTCCTGGGGGAACTGCGGGAATTAAAGTCAAGTGGAACCCAAACACCGAGGAAGACCTGGCAGGCTATCGCACTCATTTAGGACTTTGGCCTGGAGAGTTTTATACAAGTATCGACGTTGCCAACGTGACCGAATGGAATACACGGATCAACAGGGGCATCAGATATATCATCGGTGTATCAGCGTATGATTATTCGTTCAATGAATCAGATCCGACGTCGGTGGATTACGTAGCTGAATAGGAGGATGTCATGCAGAAACGAGGCCAACTAACCCAGCGAATAAAAGAAAAATCTAAAGAACTATTTGGTTACGAGATCAATCAAACGGAATTAAGGTTTATTCCCTATTTACAATATGTGATGTGTAATGAACAGCGACTCGACCCCACCTGCGTTTCCAGTGAAGAAAGAAAAATATTAAGGAAATGGAAGGATGCTGGCTACATTGAAGGAGGAGCTTCGGGAATGCTTATTTCAAGAGAATTTTGGGACATTATGTGCGAGATTGTATTTCTTGGATATGTTGACATTGATTAATAGGAGGACATTATGTGGAATAAACGGGGATATACCGAGGGAGTCTTAAGACAAGCCTTGAATTTGATTTCTGTGGGAGAGTATGGAGATATAAAAGATTTTGACATGATTAGATTCTGTGGTGATCTCAGAAGAGATTTAATGAGTTACCGAGACAAAGAAATAACTATTGTCGTGCATGACTTTGGCGATCCATCGGTGGGTATTCCTCATGTAGTGTTTGAAGTTAAACCAAGTATATTCATTGAGGAAAATGAAAGAGAATCGATTAGAAAAGCGTTTGAAGATGCTTTTTCATTGGTGACGGATTGCCCGAATGTTGAGTTTTCGGATGAAGCTCAAAAACGAGTAGAAGAAGAGAATAAAATGTTAGCAGAATAGGAGGATGTCATGGAAACGTTAAAACTGAAAAAAGGAAGTATTGTGAAAATTAACGGTGTGCCATTGACACTAAAAAAATCGGTGAAAGCCGAAACCCACGAAGGGAATCTAAGACTTTTACAACAACAGACTCCCAATGTTAAGTATGAGGAGAATGGATGGGAGAAAGAAGGGATGAGTGAAAACAAAACAAAGAAACTTTACCGCATCAGATTAGGTGCGGAGGGATCAATGGCAATTGAGAAGGGCCAACACTACCACGATGTAATTGCGGAAGACATTGAAGGAGTTTTGATAAAAATGAAAAAGAGTCATCCAGATTTCAAAATAGTAGAATTGGTTTGTATTGGTGAAGAAGACATTTAATCATGGGGGGCATCGTGGCGGAAGCGCGGGAAAAACAGCTTAGGCGCCTGCGAGAAGTAACGCACTTGGACGCAAGGTTGGTTGCGGAAGGACGGAGCATCACGAGCCATCCGTTTTCCATGCAGGTACCGAATCCTGCCGATGCCCTCTGAATGAAAGGGACATGAGATGGAAGAAACTATAAGAGTTGCCGTTTGTCCTAAATGTTTACAAGTATATACAGAACAATCGATTGTAGATTCTGTTGAAAAAGGAATTAAAATACAATGTAAAACTTGCAATCGGATACTCACAAATGGACTTTTGTCATGGATAATTCCCAATACAAATGAAGTGAGAGGATAAAACAATGTCATCATCTCGGCAGCCACAGCAAAACTTGAAGCCGTTGGTATGGGAGAAAAAGTATCGTATTATCGATGTCGGGAAAAGAGAGGATTACTATTTAGCAAGAACATATTTCGGTTGCTATTTTATTGAGCGTTGTTCAAATGGAAAATGGTACGGCAAAGCCAAGTGTGAAGCCGACTGGCGGGAGAGAATCAAGGAATGTTTTAGGGAGGCGGGATGTGGCAATTAGACGAGGGCAGCCCGAGAGTAAGTTATGATTGTGGAGAAGATGGAGATGCTGGTTTTGTTCGGGTATGTGAAAAATGCCATCGATTCGTGAAGCCAGATAAAGAGATTTATACAAGCTTAAGTGGGATCTCTGAAAAACCAAACGCAACCTGTTCGAAATGTGGGCGAATAAGTTTTATTTGATTCCTAAGTCAAGGGCAATAAATGAAGAATACAAGGAGTTGGATCAACGAACACAGACAGCCTTAGAAGAAGCGAAGAAGACTCAACGAAAGTCTGAGAGAATGCTTGGAAAATCTGAGAAAATGCTTGCGATGGCTAAAAAAATTATAGCCTCATTTGAGGAGCAACAGCCATGAAAGTGAGAGAGCTTGAATGGAAGGAGCTACGCGGAGTTCCGCAATATCGTGCGGAAACATCATTTGGCCGGTATCACATATTTAAGGCTTTATCAGGTTGGACGATCTACTGGAGAAATTCATATCTTGGCTTTCAGGACACGCCCGCCGAAGCCAAACAAGCTTGCCAAGAAGATTTTAACGAACGGGTAATGAAGTGTTTATGTTTGGATGATAGCGAGAAGGGCTTAATGATTCCTGGCGTAGATAGTTTTTGTCCAACAGACAGATAAAGAAAGCATTGGAGTGTTTGGAGGAGGGATGATGGACTGGAAAGCGCGATCGCGGATAAAAAGGAAAGTTCGCAAAAGAGTTAAAGAGGCCAACAAATATATTGAGCAACACGGTGACGCCATGTCGGTTGCTCGGGGAATCATCGAACTTGATCCCAAAAAACAAAAAGACGCCTTTGAGGAATATAACGGCATTATTTATGTTGCTGAATGAATATTTTTGATTGGGGGTGAAGTAAAATGACTATCGGTGGAAGTCTTGAGGGAGAAAAAAGGCGTTGGCATAAAGATGTTGAGGAGGAAGCAGCCAGGCTAATCAGAACAGGAGTTGACCCTGATGATGCTACGGAGCAAGCAAAACGCAATATCTGCGATAGGAGAAGCCGACAAACGACAACATTTATACCATGAGGATAGGAGGTAATGCCCAGTGCCGAAGGATGGCAAAGTACTTCCTGACGGAGCAGTTATGCCCCAACGGTGGGTCGCGCATACCGTTAATAACGCGGAAGAAAGGAGAAATGATGAATAAATTAAAATTACGACAAGAATTAAGTAAGCTCACGGCCGATGCAAATGAAGCTATTGGTAGAGTAAAAGAAAAAAAGGTTGAAATGGGATGTCAGGGGGGTGCTGTCAATTGGGCTGATTTGCGTTGTGTAGAGGCTCAATATGTGCTGAGTTATCATCAAGGGGGCAAAGAATTGTATGCTCTATATCGAGTTGTAATAGAGGAAGCTTCGCCGAGTTGCACTCCATTTCAAAGTGCCGTTAGAATACTATTAAGAAAAAAGGGATGGGATAAAATTATTGTTGATACCGAATGGTGACCACGCAGAGAAGGAGCGAAAGATGGAATGGATAAGCGTTGAGGAAAGATTGCCGAAAAAGAAAGAGGTAAAGCCATGAAAAAAAGTCGAATTTTTTGGTTGTCCTGGTATTTGATTTTGTTTGGCGTAGTCGTCTTTGCTGGCCATCAGCTATGTTTACTTAGACAAGAAGATGCTGCGATTAAAGAAATGTCCGCTACCGATAGACCGATATATTGGGCTGATTTTTGGGTTTCTGATTCGCTTGGCAATCAGTATCGAGTAGGATTTTGGCCGATAAAAGATGTTGACGGGGTGGAAGCGGGCAAAGTTGTTTATTATAAAGTTCCAGAGTAAAGGAATAAAGTAATTAAATGTCGGTAATAAGGGTTTATCAACTACACTGTAATGGCGAGGATTGTCGAAAGACATTCATTTTCTCAAATAAGTCTGTCCGGAGACTTCGAAGGGACGCAAAAGAGGTTGGTTGGCAACAGGTTTATACGGGAAGGGGTGAAAGTATTGATCTTTGTCCAGAATGTGTAAGAAAGATAGAATTAAATGAGCGGAAACGGAAAATACGCACCCGAATACATTAGAAAAAGACGTAATGAGTTGAATCTTACACAAAAAGTCTGTGCGGGTATTGCAGGTGTACATCTGAACACATGGAAAAAGTGGGAACGTGGTTTAATAAAACCGAGTCCAAATTCACGCATGAAAATAGACATAGCTATAGGCGACACCATAAAATTAACACCTCAAGAAACCCGAAAAGTAATGAATGTCATAGTGCGCTGTGGAATTTATATTGATGGATTGACGCAAAAACAAAAAGATGATTTTGCTGAAGTATACGATATGCTTAATGAGAAACCTGGGGAACTTTGAATGAGCCAGCAAAAACCAATCTTAAAAATATACTGTGAATGCTGCGATAGCATGCAAGAATTTATTATCTGTCCGTTAGTGCAGCATGAAGATTGTCTGGAATACGGATACTGGGGAGACATTATCTGTAAGAGATGTAATTTTGTCATAGCCACACTTTCGTCGACCGAAGAAGGCGAATACGAAATCTTGTTTATGCGATTCTCAGGCCGATAAAATGAAAAAGTTAACGAGATGTATTTTAAAATATATCATCTACCCGATAGGTATGGCCTGGGGAATATTTTGTGGTCTAATGGGATTTGTCTTCCTTGGGCCGAAGTTTATTAATGTTATTAAATATTTGAAGGAGAGGTCAAGATGAAGATACGGTTGTATTCAAAGGTGAAAATCAATGAAATCCGCACATAAAATTTGGCTGTTAATTTTCCTCGTTTTCTGTATGATCTGGCTGATCCCTCATTCAGTCCCCAACTACGATGGGGATACAGACTTCCCCTGGAATTTCGTGCCAGCAGTGAAAGGTGAACACGTCGATCAGTTTCACGGATTCGTCTACACCTATACCCTTAAAGTTTTTCACGAAGTCTGGGGTGATTGGATGATGTCAGGTCGGATGATTTCAGCGTTATCAATGGCACTAAGTCTATTCTTCATCTTTCAACTGACGGGCTGGACGGGAGTTATTTTACTGTTGATAAGTCCCCTGTTCTGGTGGTGTTCCTACCATTTGACGACTGACTCGTTGGCGTGGTTGTTTATGTGCGGTGCATATTGGGGTTGGTGTGATGGCTGTTGGATAAACGGATTATCAAAATTTAACAATTCCTCCCTGGGTGTGAATATTTTCTTTGTATTGTCGGGGGTCTATGCCGGTCTTGCGTTTTGTACTCGTTATCCCATGATATTGTTATTAATCTTAACGTTGTTCATCCCTTGGCGTAAGATTTGGCTATTTTTAGTTCCGTTTTTGAGTCTTGTCGGGTTTCAGGGATTTTTAAACCTGAGAAACGGATTCGGGATCCTTGGAAATAATTTCGGGATGAACGTCATGCAGAAAGGCACGGCCTTGAACTTCGGGGCGATCCTGAAAAATCTCTGGCTATTCCCGATTCAGTTTATGTCTGAAATGTGGCCGCTGTTTGGGATAGTGTTAGTCTTGGCGTTTTATGAATTGGTTAGACAGAAGCGTTGGGAGTTAATTATAATTGGTGTGGTGATGATCGGGACGGTGAGCTTGACGTTTTATTCAATGCGGTTTTTCCTGCCGGTGATGTTGCCGGTTTTAATTGGGGCAAGTTTGTTTATAAGGAGATTAAGCCATGAAATGTGCGATAGTGTTGGCTGACGGAGTAAAGCAAATAATGTTTGCCCCTGAAAACGAAAATGAAAAGCAAGCTTTACAAATGATTACGGTAGCCGATGATATTACAATTGAAACGAAACATGGTTCTTTTTATGAAAATTATGGTAACGTTTTGGGTTATAAAGTTAATTTTTGTCACGGCGGATGGTTAAGAGCGTTTGCAGATGATGATTGCGTAATGCTTGTTTTAACACCCAAGAAAAAAGAAGATTCTCGAAAGGGAAAAGACGAATGAAAATAACGATAATAGCAATAATCCTGATTAGTGCCTTTGTCGTTGCAGTCAACATCGATCGATGGGCAGACCTTCAGGACGAGGGTTTGGTCTACTTAGGCCAGGCCAAAACAAAGCTCAACTTAACCGGAACCCTAACAGCGAGAAAGGCAAATCAAGCTTTTATGCTGGGCTTAAAGTTTCGGTGCATCCCCCAAGACATAGAGACGCAAGATTTTATACCCTGGTGTAAAAGTAATGATGTTCAGTACATTTTTTGGGGACGCTTAGAGGCACAATCCAGACCTCAACTGTCAAGACTGGAATGGCTTAAAGACTGTGAGGTTATTTGGCATCTTGAAAATTGGGGAATTATAGCGAGGGTGAAATGAAAATATATAAAATATTTGATTATGTTTATGGTGTTGATTTAATTGTCATTATAGGTAAATGGGAAGATTATCAAAGATATTTAAAGAGGAGTTGGGATGTTGAGATGGAAGAATGGCAATATCAGGCAGGACAGGCATCGCACTTGATAAGAACAAAAGATGGTTTTCAGACAAACGTAGTATGGCTAAAGAATTTTAAATGGTGCGTTGAGGATTATGCTGTTCTCGCCCACGAAATATTACATTCTGTTCAGGCTACAGTGAAGCGAGTTAAAATTGAACCTGACTCAGAAGCGGTTAATTATTATTTTCAATATTTGTTTCGGACTGCATTGAGGAAAATTAAAAAAGGAAATGTTAAAAGAAAAAGGTCATCCCATGATTAGATATGTCAATCAGACAAGATTAGAGCAATATTTACTGGGAAATCTTATTATTGGGGTGAACAATAAGTAGGGCTCTTAAACCTTGGATGGGGAAAATGGTTTTTTCAATAATAGTATTATGCGTAGCGATAATTTCATTGATAGTTGCTCTTTGGGATGATTAGATATAATGGTGATTTGGGGAAATTGAGAATGAAACCAGAAAAAATCGGCAGAGGCTTCGGTGAAATTATTAATTTAGCAGTCATTGCTCTTTTGGTTGCCAAGTGCGAAGGTTGGGGATTTATAGCGAGGGTGAAAAATGAAAAAGAAAATTAAAACAGATTTAACGCAATCATTTAAAGAATTAATACAGCTAAGAAAAAGAAAGTTGGCGAATATAATGTCCGAATGGATATTAGATATAATTGATCAACGGTATTTATCGGAAGAAATACATATACTTAGTCTAAAAGAGCAAGTGAAAAAATTAAGCGATAAGCTATATGATAAATTAAAAAAGACAGGTTTTTATTAATGGTAAAAAATGAATAAACAAAAAAGGCGATAACATGAATAACTACATCACCCAAAAGCATTTAAAACGGTTACGAGAATTAGTCGGTCAGGGTAGAATATGGGTTGTGATTACAAATCCCGGGAAAGTTTTGAAATGGCCCGGGCCGTATGGTAGAGAAATGAGAACAAAGTACGGAAAAGTAACGGCACGACAGGCGAGGAATAGTGACATTGAGTACGTTGAGAAAATGAACGGCACGATCGGGTGTGCGTATTACAAAGGATTCTTTATTGCTGAGAATGGAAAGTTAATAGAATTGGAGCAGCCATGACACAATTTATAGAATGTCCTAAATGTGGTTCTTCAAAAACAAGAGTCAAAGAAACTCGGAAAACATTCCAGAAAGAAGGAGTGACCAGAAAAAGACGATGTGAGGAATGCGGACATATTTTTTCTGAGGTTTCGGTGATTATAAACCAGAAACCAGTAACCCATGAAGTGATTTTGGACAACAAAAGAACAAGGGTGTTTTTGCCGATAGATAAAAAGGAGGGTTGAGGGTGGAGCTAGAAAGAGATAAGCTTGAGCCGAGCCGTTATGCGTATTTGAATATTGAAGATTCAAAATTATATGACAGCGTAAAAAATAGTGAAGACCCAAAGGATAAGCAGATTAAAAGATTATTAGAAGAAAAGGCAAGGGGGGAGCAGGCAGCACATTGCAGATGTAAGTGGTAGGGAAAAAACGTTGACACAAACCCACCTAAATAGCATAAACGCCTATTGACATTAATTTATATAATGCGTACATTCAGATAGTTGAATATGCGCATTTTTTTATAATGGATGAAGATGCGGACACCGAAACAAAAGATATTTTTCAAGAGTTTGAGACACCAGACCTTGAAAAGATGCTTCGTTTTATGGGATATGAATTAGAAATAGAAAGCCCCGCCGAATAAGGCAGGGCTTTTTGCCAGCCCCTCCTGCAAGGTTGCGAGTCCGAGGAGAAGGGGCAAGGCGTTTCTTTGACAAGACGGGAGTTTTTAAGCTTCTTCGATCTGGTCCCCAAAGTATTTATCGGCTGCTTCTTCGCCGCCGTGGGTTTGCAGGAACCGGAAAGCATCGGTATCGGAGACAGGCTCGATTTTTTCGCCCCAGCCAAGGTTTGATCCGTGAGATGAGGCCATGTCGGTCATTGGCCCGCCAGTGTGGTGGATAAACCATGTACCTTTTTTGGTGCGATACAAATCTTTCGACCGACGGGCAAAATCGTTGGTATAATGTCCGTTGCTCCATCCGTAGATGTGGGTGGCAGTCTCCGTATTATACCGTTTGTTATTGATGATGGCTATCATGGTATTCTCCTTACGGCATACGTGCCGTCGTTGGTCAGGCTGGTTCCGCCAGCCCACCGGCCACAAGCAACATGCTTGCGGGTGTGTGTTCCATGGCTATTACTCCTTATGGTTATCAATCGTAATAGGTATAAGCTGCACACTCGCCGTCGATGGATAATTTAAGCATGGATTTGTTTTTACATTCAGCTCCAGCCCAAAGACATAAAGAACATTGTTTTTTAATCTTTGGGGTGACCTCAGGGAATAATTGGAAGTCGGCATCTTCAAAGCTTAAACCGTTTTCTTTCTGGTATTTGTCTTTGAGGTATATTTCGACGACTTGATGGGCTTTCCATTTGGCTGCATTAGTGAGGTGGAGTTGCCAGGCTTTGTTTCTTGGAGACCACCGGAAGCCACGGCGTTTTAATTCGGAGCGGATATTCGCGTCTGGCTTACCTGGAAAAACTATTTGCAATCGGTTTTCTTCGGCGTTTTCGATGATCTCAACATCTCCAAAGGTTTCGGAATTGGTTACAGCGTTAAATTGGACGCTTAAATGTTCAAGGCGTTGTTTAGCTGACCGAATAGTTGCTCCAAGATTTGATAATTGCCAAGAAGCGAAAGGCTGTTTATTCCAGGAATAGTCATTGTCGATTTTGGTTTTCATTCGTTGAATTCCAGCATCATCCAAACCGAGAACTTTTAACTTTGAATCATCGCCCTTTTCGTAGGTTTTCCACGCCCTGTTAAAGACTTTCATCCGGTTTCGTTCTTCTTCAAGTTTAGTAATTTTTTCCTGTAGTTTGGTGAGTGCTTCGGGATCGTCAGAAGATATGGTTCGGTTGCTTTCGGCGGCATCGGCACGCTTGGTTAAATGGTCAGCCTTTTCTTGGAGCGCAATGGATTTGCCGAATTTGTTATGGATTTTGTTGCGGTAATTCCGGTCACGTTTTTCTGAGTGATGACCCACAAGGATGGGTTGCCCGAAAGGTATTGCCCGTGCCATGTTATCAGCTTGTTCTCTTGTTTGTTGTGATTCTTCTTCGGCTTTTTCAGCACTTGCCCGTAAACGCTCAATTCGGGCTTGTTTGCGGTCTTCATAATCTGCTTGAGGCATGATATACCTCCTTGTGATTTATGAAAAGTCTGAAAGATTTCTGATTCTGAACAGATCGACGGCGAATTCGTTTCCGGCCAAATCCCTGACGATCCATTCACCTGTTAAGTTGATCCTGACAAAGTGAGCCGAGTGTAAACGTTGATCCGAGTCCCAAAAGTCAACTCGTTTTCCCTGATGCTCTTGGGCTACATCGTGTAAAAAGGTTTCTTGTGCATTCATGACGGCTTTCTCCTTGTGTTTTATGACATTGATTTTAGTAAAAATGAGCGAATATTGCCAGTGAGAACATAGCCCACATTGTCGTATATGCAGACAAAGTTATTTTTCTTTGTGCGACGGAAATATATTTCAGGAGTAGGGGAAAAGGGCAATTTATCGGAAGAAACCCATATCTGTAAAGCCTTCCCATAATCAGAACGAAAAACATTAATACGCTCACAGTCATTTACATTTATTCGTATCCACTTCATTTTATATCACCATGACAGTAAAAGAGATTTGATTCGATTCCAAAGTTTCAGAAGAGCAAAAATGATGATGTTTTTGTGTGACGGGACGATAACCTCATCATCAAGAGCGGAGTAGTCAACATGTTTATATTTCATGATATACCTCAATATAAAATCCCTGGCCTTGTCATCGGCTCACAAGTAAGCCGTGGCTATTCTTACGATATAGCCAGACCAGGGAATGATTAACGGGGGAATAAAAAAATGTCGCATTCACGGAGCAACTCCCGACTTGTGATTAATGACTATGTAAAGGTAAGCAATAAAAATAAATTTGTCAAGGGAAATTTTTACCTACTTGAGCTAAGTTCAATAATTTGTGCGTGAAGAAAGTTGTAAAAAAATGAAATTGAGCAAAAAAAGATAAAAAGATGGGTGCACCAAAAGGAAATAAATTTGCAATTGGGAATAATGGGGGCAGACCGCCCAAATATGAGAACGTAGAGGATATTATACAAAAGATTGATGAGTATTTTAACAGTGGGTTAAAAAAGCGTAAAATATTAATCGGTAGAGTGCCAAATCAAATAGAGATTGAAGTTCCAGTTCCAACGATTACAGGATTAGCATATTATTTGGGATTTGAGAGCAGACAAAGTTTTTATGACTACGGTAAAAGAAAAGAGTTTTCTTACATAATAAAAAGAGCGCGATTATTTATTGAGGTTGAGTATGAGGAGCAGTTGCAATATGGCAATGTGACCGGAGCTATTTTTGCGCTTAAAAACATGGGATGGGAAGACAAACTCACACACGACGTAAATGAGGAAATCATTGGAAAAATCAACAGTGTTTTGGAGAGAGCGGTTGAATTGGCTGAAAGTGTTGGGGGTATTTCTGGTGCTTAGCTTTTTATCTACGCAACCGGAAGCTATTGCAGAAAAATTAGATACAGCGGAGCAGAAAAAGGAATTTTACGCAGGGGTTCTTCTTGATCCGCTAAAATTCTACTGTGCCAACGGGCCCGCAGAAAAGTATATCAAGACCGTAGCTAAGAGCCTGGAAGAGACAAAAATCCCAGTAATACTGTGCACTTATGCCAACGGTGTCGGAAAGACCACTACAACCCTACACATCCTTCTAAACTTCATTTACGGTCCGCAGAATGGATGGTTTGATTATCCGATTTTTCAAAATTTTCCGCTTCCGAAGAAAATATGGTACTGTTCAAGACCGGACGCGATAGCCGAAACAGTGGAGCCCATGCTCGAGGAAATCGTTAAGAAACAGCTACATATAGGCAGAGAATACACAGAGACCAAAGAAGGTAAGAGAGTCATTTCCAAGATACAGTTTCCTAACGGCTGGACTTGGTATTTTAAGACTTACAATCAGGACCCGGGAGAGTTTGAGTCGTCTACTGTAGGGATTATTGTACTGGACGAACCGGCCCCTGAGGGCATTTGGAAGGCCATAAAGTCCCGCAGACGTAAAGGTTGTATCGTTTTAATGCCCATGACACCGTTGTACTGTCCGCCCTATATTTTAGACGAAGTCACACGGGCTGCTGATGACGGGATTCCAGGTTATTATCATTTGACAGCCACGGTTTACGATGCCTGTCAAAAAAGAGGCATACGAGGACACCTGGAACCGGATATTGTCGACGATATGGTAAAAGGTTATGACGCAGAGGAACGAGAGGCAAGGGTTTACGGCGAGTTTATGTACTTTTCAGGCATGATTCATCCGATGCTTGATAAAGCCAAACATCTTGTTTCCCCTGCTGATTATCCCATACCTGACTATTCACATATTTTACACATTGTAGACCCGCACGACTCGAGACCTTCGGTAGCTATTTGGATGGCAATATGTCCGAACGGACGTAAGATTGTATTCGGTGAGTGCCCTTACGAGGTTGACAGACCTTTTTGGGAGATGAAAAAGACATATACCATCGACCAAGAAATTGAACTTTGGTTGGAATTTGAGAAGAAGTACAACCATTTCGAGGATAAAAAGCGATTTATGCAGTTTACCCGTATTCTGGATCGTCATTTTGGCTGGCAGTTAAGGGGCAAAAAGACCTTTGCAGAACTATATCTTGACGGAGGCCGGAGAGCCGGGCATGATTTTATATTCTTGAAGTCCTACAAGAGCACCACAGAAACAGAACTTGCATACGGTCATAAGCGAGTCAACAGGGCATTGGAGTTATTAGAGGATGATAAGCCAGGTTTAGTGATTTGGAATACCTGTTATCATACCTGGAACGGTTTAACTCATTATATTCGTGCAAGATTGAAGGGGAAACAATTGGAGGAAAAAGCATCAGGTGAGGGAACCATTGTCCAGAAATACAAAGATTTTCCCGACGTTGTAAGGTACGGGGTTTGTGCGGATGCATTTGCCAAAATACCAGAGAAACCGAAGACCGAAGAAGAAAAAGAATGGGAACGAGTCAGGAGCAAAGACTACGTTCCCGAAGTGAAAGACAGCCCGATTGATCCGGATAGTGTTGGCTGGCTTAATACATGAGGTTAGTATGAGTTTAATTGAGATATTACTGGCGATTCTTTTGGTGGAAACGATTGCATTGATGCCAGTGATAACCGTTTTTATCGTTCTGTTGTTCTCACGGAAAGACATTATTTTTAAAAAAGTAATGGATGTTGTCATCCCGCAATTCACAAAAAAGCTTTCCTCAGTAATCAATAAGAAAGTCAAGGAAAACGTCGATGAATATTTCAGTAAAAATAGAAGGGTTGAAGTGGAGAGCGATAATATGGATTTTTTAAACAGTTAGGGTGAATATGATGAAAGAAGAACCGGCAAGTTTCGTAAATGGTAAAATTGATCAGGTTCAATGTGAGTACGTGAAGAACTTTGAATTTATAATAAGTGAAGCATTAAAAGAGAACCAGATTTTAGCAATTAACAAGAAGCGGATTGCTAAAGAATGTAGGTTTGGGATATATCCAGGTGGACATAAAATTCTTTTCCATTTGGGCAAACCACTAATATTATTTAAGCCTATGCGCATTGAAGAAAAACAAAGTAACGGCAAATTTATAATTACTTTAAAACAAGAATACAGAAAACTGTATTAGGTTATATGGTATTAAATGAGGTTTTCCCATGACCAAGAATGCTATTGCTAAAAGATTAAAAGAACTCGATGATGTGGCGTATGGAAACGAGATACACACAACCCCCAATTTGGTTTTTATAACAATAGCAAAGACATTGATTTTGATTGCTCACATGATTTTTAACAAGACGGGAAAACACAATGGGGGCTTAAAATGATTTACAAATTACAAAAAATTAGAATGTCTGGCAATGAACATGGTCGATTAAGAGCAAATACAATTTATGCTGAATTGGTAGATAGTGACGGCAAGTTGGCAATATCTGCAACATTGGAACACATACTTTCTATAATAAGAGATCAAAGTTTAGCAGTGGAGGGAGTTTCCGTTCATAGAAATGTGCAACGTGGAGAGTATTGTTCGGAAGTTACGCTTGATTTATAAAAAGGTGCATAGCAGTAAAACATGGCAAAAAAAGATAAAATTGAAGCAAGTCGTTTTGAAAAGATAATGAACAACTTCGAGTATGCGAAGAAAACGATTGAATACAGGAAACTTCCCAATTCCTGGAACAAGATGGAGAAATATTATGATAACAGGTATTGGGAGGGATCGTCGAGGTCGTCATACTTAACAAGACACACGTCAAACGAGCTTTTTGAAACAGTAGAAGTGATGTTGCCCATCGTTACATCCCGGGCTCCCAGGCCAGACGTGGAGGTTGAGCCACCGCCTGAAGTACTGCAGTCTCTTGAAGAGAAGGGTGATGAGGCTTTCAGAGAGTATCTTAACGGGTTGGGTGAATGGTCAGACAAACTTCAAAAGCAGTTGATAGATGTATTTATAAAATCAGATATGCAGACAAAAGCACAGGAAGCTTACCGCGATTATGGGATAAGGGGAAACTATTGTGTTAAGTCATATTACGACAGCAAGAAAGGAGTCATAGTAAATGAAGTGATAGACCTTGCATGTTGTTTACCCGACCCAATGAAGGGCACAATTGAAGATTGTTATGATTCATGGTTTGTTTATGCTGATTACAAAGACGTAGAAGATATTAAAAAAGAATATGGTATCGAGGTTCCTCCAGAAGGAGATTTTGATTTTGACGGAACTTTCAGGTATTACAATCAAAAGCGGGAAGCCACAAAACAGGCGATGGGTTCTGCGGAGAGAAAGGGTTTTGCTCTTGTAATTCAAATGTACTCAAAATCAGACGAAGAAGAAGAATACGAAAGAGATGTTTATGATGATGAGGGCATGGTTAAAAAAGACGATGAGGGTAATGTTGTTAAGGAGAACGCCCAAAGAACCAAGTACAAGTACGGAAAAATTGAGACCATAATCAGAAACCATGAAAACAAAGTCGTAAAAACAGTGCCGAACGCTTATCCGAGACTTCCGTTTTTCATGGGTGCTAATTTCAAACGCAGGGGAGATATTTGGGGAATAAGTGACGGCAAGAACCTTGAAACGCATATTCATGTAAAGAATCAGATTATATCCAATATCAATGACAATGTAAGAGCTACTGGCAATCCCCAAAAATTGAAACACCCGTCAGTTACCGACGTTGTAAACAACGATCCCAACAAAGTGTATACGTCAGAAATCCCCGATGCTGTTAAAAATATCGATCCCCCGTCCATGCCTGCGTACATACAACAATTTCTACAGTACAACGATCAGGATCGAGATAGAAAGTCCGGCATTAACGATGCTTTGAGGGGAGAATCTGTATCGGGTGACAGTGGGGTAAAGACACAGGCATTGATTTCACAGGCTACAGGCAGGATACAACCGAAGGTTTTAGAGTTTCATAATCTTTATCGAAAACTGTATGAACATTGGGCTTTTATCATTCGGAATTATTATCCTGAAATCGTAACTCAGAAAAAAGATGACGAAGAGGGGAATTTAAACTATACTCTATTTAATACAAAACTTTATCCTGAAGTGGACATAAAAGTTAAGATAAGTTTGCTTTCAATGCTTCCATTGGATCCCCAGGCTGAATTCGAGGAAATGATTCTTGTAAACAGGGAATGCAATTCAGTGTTCGGTTATCCTCCGATAGCGGTTGAACAACTTATCGATGCAGCGACCGCCATAACGGATAAACAAAGAGCCAAAGACAATGCTGCAAAGATTCAGCAACAAGGCCAAGAGCAGGCACAGAAAGAAGAACTTTTGGGGCAGTTTGAACAAATCGCAGGTGCATTTGATAATGTCCAGCCAGGGAGTCAGGAGGAAGAACAATTATTCGGGCAGGTTGTTCAAATAATTTTTCAGATTCCAGAAATATTAACATCTCCGCTATACCAAGCACTTCCAGATAGACTGAAAAAAGGTATAGCCATGTATATAGCTAATGGTGGGGCAATGATGGGGAATCAACAAAGTGCGGAAGCAGTTAATGGATGATACCATAAAAAGTATTGACCGAAGAAAATTCATCAAAACCGTTGCTGAGGCGTAGGCATAATGAACTACGACCGCGTAAAAGAAATCTGTACTTTAATTATGAATTACATGAAACAGAAATTCACTGGTACCCTTTGGCTTTTAATTGATTTCAGCCAGGGAGGGATAACGCGAATAAGAACGATGGACAAGTTCAAAGATATATGAGGTACAGGGAGACAACCGAAGAAATAAGGAGTAATAATTGTGGACAGTGCAGACATATCTAAACTAAAAAGATCATTGGAAAAGAAATTATTGACCGAGCTTAACGAATATGAAAATATTACAGGTTGTAAAATTCATGAAATAAATCTTGAATTGAATCCTACGGAAGAACTTGGGAAAAGAATAATTTTTGTTGATGTTAAAACAATGATTCCTGTTAGCATAGAAGATTGAGGGTAAATTTAAAAAAATAATAAACCAATTTTAACGGCAGCTTAGACTTCACCAGTCATCAGACTGGACATTTCTAAAGCCACTGATTACCGAAAGGTAAGAGGTGGCTTTTTTTATTTACCAACCGCGCTGAAAAGCCAACAGGAGGTAAACCATGGAAAAGAATGAAAAGAAAAAAATCGAAGAAGCCCCTGAGATCAAGGGGAAACAAGAAAAACCAGAGGATAAGGGCAAAATTGATGATTTGCAACTCATCATGAAAAGACATGACGATGAAGGCATTACGCTTGTCGAGGGGATACAAGTCCCCGGGGTCGGTGTAATACTTCTAACCACAAAGATATTTAAAGAATCTTTGGGTGGTGGCAGCACTTCTAATTCCGTGTTCGTTCCGAAGGTGGAAATTGTCGAGGATGAAGACGGTAAGATTCTTTTTGGTATCGGCATGTTCAGAATCACAAAGAAGGCGGAGTAAGCTATGAAAGACTTAGAAGCTGTAGCCGCCGACAAAGAGGCAGTGGAACTTACGGAAAATGCCGTTCTTGGACTGTCTCAAAAAACTTTCGATTCTGTTAAAGAAAATCCAGACGGAAGCCTTGAAATTGTTGAACCCGAGAAAAAAGATGATGATGATAAACTGAAAGATAAAGAGGAGAAACCAAAAGAAGACAAGCCAAAAGAGAAAGATGAATCGAAAGAGACCGACATAGTTGAACCTTCCGGTAAAACTGACAAGCCCGAAAAGGCCACTGAAAAAGATACCGAGAAGGGGAAAGAGTCTGAAAAGTCTGACGAGGAGACCCAAGACGGGCAACCAAAGCCAGACGAGGAAGAAACCGAAGATCGGGATAAGGATTTTCAGGATAAGGTGAATGATAAAGTACAGAACCTTGCTGAAGTCTATAAGACTGATAAGGAACGCAAGAAATTCCTGGAAGACCTTGACAATCATCCCAAATTCTTCGCTTCCAATACTCAAAAGGCTATGGAAATTGCAGAGGAGAGAAAGACGGTTGATGCGCTTGTGAAGCGGATCGGGGCTCCTGAACTGGTCGAAGCGATTGAGGCATTCGACAAGTCAACCGACAAAGAGGATGTTTTAAAAAGCCTTGATGATTGGTACGACGCAGAAAGTTCAGACCCATCAAAAAACCCAGTGCGTAAAGTTTTCGACCAATTTTCCAAAAGCGTGCCAGAGGTCCAGGGGTACAGTACTGAGAAAAAAGAACTGGCAGACGAGAAAGGTATGCTTGAGGTTGAAAAAGAACTTATCGGGTTGAAACAGATAAAAGATTCCCCGTTTGATTATTCCAATGACGAAGAACTCAAGAAGACTATCGACTTCGCTGACGAATACGCTGTTAAAACGGGCAACTTTATCAACCTGGATACCGCGCATAGAATAAGGTCTCTTGATGCAATGTCGAGTCAAATTGATTCTCAGAAGGAAAAGATCGTTTCGCTTAAAAAAGAACTCAAAGAGCGAAACGAAGAAGTTAAGAAACTGAAGTCCGATAAAAAAATAGAGCCTACTGACGAAACCACTGCCAGCGGCAAAACAGCTAAACGGGAAACCTACAAAGATCAACCGAAAGACGATAAAGAGCTAATGAACCGTATGTCAAGTGATTTCGATGCTCTTATGAACGAATAACATTTAAGGAGATATTCGATGGCTGATCCCACATTGACCAAAACCCTTGATACCCTAACTGTTCTTACCAGAGATCATCTAAGGCCAAGAATCATCGACCAGATTATAAATACAAATTACTTGACCAAGAAATTGCTTGGCAGTTCCGAGCCTGTTTCCGGTGGTGATCAAATCAAACAACTACTTGAGTACGGCGATGATCGTCCTATCTGGATGGCAGAATGGGACAAGGTAGAATATAGAGTGAAAGAATTCGCAACGGCCGCCTATTTCACTTGGGCGCATCTTGTGGATACGATTGCATTTTCCGAAAAACAGATCAGGGTGCAGAACACGGGCAAGGAAGCGATATTGAAGCTTCTGGATGTCGGCTCTAAGAACCTTGCGAAAACATTCAGGCGGGGTATGCAGGATATGATGTTTAAGAATTCTGCGGCTGCCTCTACGGAGCCTTTTAACCTGTACGACATTATCGTGAATTACAGCGCCTCGCTTGCTGGCATTGATCCGTCTGATTCAAAATACGACTGGTGGCAGTCGAGATACCTGTCTCTGTCTGGGAAAACATACGCTCAGTGGATTAATCCTACTGACGATTACTACATGGAAAAAGTTATCGGCGCTATGTACGATGAGTTGTGCAGCGACAACGAACACCCGGACCTGATAGTTACCACAAAAAAGACGTGGCGTACTTACGAAAACCTACTCCGAACGCAGAACAGGTATCAGGGAAAGAATCATGTCAACGGTTCTTTCAGTCTTTTGGATTTCGATCAAGCTGAGATGGTTGCGGATTCAAGTTGTCCATCTGGGCACATCTACTTCCTGAACACTAAGTATCTTCAGTTTGTACATCACAAAGACTTCAATTTTACGGTCGGTCCGTTCAAAGAGGTTACGACTGGACAGGAAGCGTTTGCGTCGAAAATTTCGTGGTACGGTGCACTTACCGTGTCGAACAGGGCGTATCAGGGTGTTATTGTAAGTGCTCCTGAGAATCCCGTAACGATTACTTAAAGGAGGACTCTTAGATGGAACATGCAAAATTCGCAGGACATCGTTGGACAGATCAAGATGATAAAGATAAAGTCGCCCTGTATCATGTGGGAGCTGTAACGCTCGGCGTACCCTATGTGATTGATTATGACGGTACGTATGGCGAGTGTGCTATTGCCCCAGCCACAGAGGCAAGCATGAACAACAACAGAGTGGTAGTCGCCCTTGAAACGAGCGGTGCTGGCAAAATATCGAAGTTTCAGGAAATGGGTATAGTTGCACAGGCTTACGCTTATACCTGTGCAGTAGACGACCAGCTCGAATTGTTAAACACGGGAACGTATTTTGTCTGCAACGGCACATCTGAATCTACAACGAGAAACATTAAGAGCTGTGCGATAGCAATGGAAGCTAACGCAGCGGCAGCGGCAGCGCTTATAAAGGTTTTGCTCTATCGGGAACCTTGTCAGATAGCTGCTTCATAATAATCAAAATCGTAACAGGCAGGTTTTAAATGCTTGCCTGTTACTTAAATAAGGAGTATCTGATTATGAAGAGATTTCTTCCAATCATCTTTATTCTTATGATTACGATCCCTCTGTTTGCCCAACATCCAGCTTCAGTTCGGCAATATGTCGGATGGATGGATGCAGCGAAGTTGACCGCAAGTGATTTTCAAGGGATGCAATTGCCGAAGATCGGGGGCACATGGTTTTGGGTTGACCCTGCCAATGGTACTGATTCTTCTACTTTGGATGGCAAATGCCATGATAATGCGTTCGCGAGCCTGACTTATGGTTATAATGCTTGTACTTCGGGTGCTGGTGATGGTATCATATTGGTTTCTGGCGCTGTTTCGGGTTCCAGTAATTCATCGACAATGACGACACGAATAGCATGGGCCAAATATGGCATTACCGTTATTGGTCTTGCAGCTCCCAATGCTTATTTCGGCAGAGCGCGCGTAACGCACACGAGTGCTGCGGATTCACTGGTTACCCTTATCTATTTGACGGGCCAGAACAACACGTTTATCAATATTGATTTCTATAACAGCCCTGAAAACGACGGTGATCCTGTGAGTGCCACTGCTAAAGTGTCGGCCGTTCAGTTATCCGGCCCAAGGAATGCGTTTATAAACTGTCATTTCAACTGTTCTCCGCAGTCTGCCAATGCCTATAAGTCTGACTTAGAGATCAGGGTCAGTGGTGATGAAACCGTTTTCAACAACTGTTTTTTCGGGTCGAGTTCTTATGATGCTGGGGACAATGCAGCTTGCTGGATTCATCTCTCGGGTGCAACGGCACAGAATTTCTTTACTGATTGCACCTTTCTACAGCAAGTGTCCGCCGGTACTGCATTCGGCGGGTTTGAGACTTCCGGCGCTGCTACTCTGAACGGCATTGATATTTTCAAGAGATGCGTTTTTGCGGTATGGAGAGCCAATACTCATGCCAATATCTGTGCCTCCTGGTTTATCGGAACAAAGCCCAATACGGGCAATATCGGTATGCTGGATTGCCTTACGGTCGGTTTTACCAAGATCGATGCAGAGGCTGATAATGATGTTGTCTGGTCGAACCAGCCGGCGGCAGCCGCGGGTGGTGGGATTGGTGTCGCAACTTACTAAGAGAAAAATATGGCAGGAGCTTAACGGTTCCTGCCATAAAGTTAAGGGTAATCTTAATGACTTTTGCAACATTAAAAAACAACGTTACGAGAAAAACGGGTGTGTTGGGTTATGACTTTATTAGTCTGCTTCGGGAAGCTGAGAATGAATTCATTGAAAAGACCCATTGCCTTTGGAAACATGATAAAGTAAGCACGGAAGACCTTAACGAAGGTACTCTTTCGGACACCTATGATCTCCCGACGGGATTTACTGGCTATGAATTTATCAAGCTTGAGTGGGAAGGGAATAAAATAGAACCCGTTCATGAAAAAAGTGGAGTTGAAATTTATCGTTCATCTGGTGTGTTGAAAACCGGAATACCGGCAGCTTACCAGATTGAAGGAACTACATATAGATTGATCCCCAAGCCATCGAGTCATGGTTATATGGGGCGATGGTATCACTATTATCAAACTGCTACTGCGGACAGCCCGATCATTCCTGTAGTTGAACACAGGAGTTTAGCTTATTATGTCATTTTTACAGTATTTGAAATGGAAAAAAAATATGATCAGGCTACCATTTATGAAAACAGATGGGAAAAAGAAATTCAAGCAGCAACAAAGAAATATAACATCATGAAAGCAAATCAGAAAATTGTTGAGGATGTTTTGGGCCGCACTGAAGAGGAAATGTTTTATAACGTCGATAACATTGAAGGTTATTTTTCAGAATAAGGAGATTTGAAGATGAGAAACTATGTGGTTGTGTTATTCATGATAATAGCAATGCCTTTATTGGGACAGAATTTCGTGGATTGTCCTCAATACATGGTGATGGATACGCTGTTTACCCAAACCAGGGTAGTTCGGGATTTCTATTTCAACATGAACAATGACTCGACTTCGCTGAACCGGCATATAGGGCCGGTAGATTATTCTATTCTTGCCAAGGTTGGGTCTGCGACGGACACATTGACTGTTGAAGCCTATGGGATAACAAGAAAATTACTTACCGGATTGACAAATTATCGCACAGAGTATGCCGATTCTGTAAGAGTGGCAACAATCTCGCTGACGACTGCTTATGCTTTTAACACTTATCCCATTGATCCTTTATTTGTCAATTTCAGAGTATACGACGGCATTCGGATAGTTCTGAAGAAGGGCGGTTCAGACGATGATGAGGACACCTCTTATCACAACATCCGTATTTGGCCACAGGGGAATCAAAGATGAAAAGAATTCTATGTCTTGTTCTTTTAATAGCCATACCTCTGTTCGGTCAGGGGAAGAAAAAGGTCTATTTCGTGGTGGAATTCAGTTGTATGGAGATTAACGGAGAGGAGTATCATGGCACACCCAGGGGGAACAGGCATGAGTCTGATGCGAAAATTACTTATGAATTTGATGAACCCATTTTTATGGTCAGTCTTAGCGATACCACTGTTTATTCCAAAGCAAAAAAAGCAGTTATAACATATTGGAAAAATGATAAATGGCACACGAAGAACGTTATGGGGAAAATCAAGAAGGGAATTAAGAGATCATCGAGAATTAAAGAAGACAAATAATTATGTACTTGACAAATCCATAACAGGAGGACACCTATCATGTCTGAAAAAAAAGTATCAGCAGAAAACCCCGTGGAATATGTCGTGGATGGAAAAAAGCATTTTCGTGAAATGTTTGAAAGAGACCACAAGGTCAAATTGGTAGACAAGAGGTTTGTCGAGACCGCATATCCAGAATTTTACAAATGGATACAAAATATCAGTTGGAGAAATGGCAAATCTATTATTTATGGCATTAATGATCAAGGTACAAAAGAAGAACGACTACGTGTTTTCTTATATACTCATTGCAGTCGATACAATATTTGTATCAGAAAACCAAATAACGACAAAGGCTATATAGGGTGTACTGTAAGCAATCGCATGGAACGACCAGGGGAAACATGGAAAAGGGGCCGAGATTTACCCGATGGGCCTTTTGAACAATCTACAATGCTTAAAATTATTTATGGTATCATAGCCTATGAACTAAAATCTGTTCCCAATTATTATTTAACAACGGAATAAAAAACAAGGTGGTTTGTCAAGTACATAATTATTAAAGGAAAAGCCATGAAGAAGATATTCATTTTTTTAGCAATCCTTATCCTTTTGTTCGGTCAGTCGGCCATGGGTCAGGGAAGACTTGGGAATAAGTTTGTCTATGCCACGAACGACACGATATGGATAAAGGGATTTGGTTATATCGTGGGGATAGATAGCCTTCATGTGGCCGATCTTTACGCTGTTTTACTTCAAGTAGATAGCCTTCATGCGACCGAACTTACGGCCGACAGTGTGACGATCAATGAATACTATTATCAGATTGAAATCGGAATAGTCGATTCAGCGACGGCCTGGGTTGCGGACAATGATACGATTAGGATTGATGCTTCGAGGTCAAAATATTTTATCGAAATAAAAGATGAGGGAACTCAGGCATTTTGGGTGGATACATCTGGAGGGGTCTACACGCTTCAGACAGTTACTATTGGTGATACCACGACGGGCGACCATGATGCAATTCTCTATTTTGCCGATGATGGGAGTTTTACGGCTGAAAGCTTCAAGTGGGACGACGGGAATAGTAGATTTGAACTATCTAATAATTTTTATGTAGATGGTGATTTAGAAGCTAACGGGAATGCAACTGCCGATACTGTTTTATCAGATTATTTCTCCGATGCAGATGACACGACCCGGGTTGGAGATGTAATGAAAGGGAAGGGAGGTTCTATTGGGTTTAAAGGTTCTATTGAACCCGTTGATGATGGGAGTCATGATTCTGCACACCCCGATAAGAGATGGCAGGTTGTGTACAGTAAGAGATTCATGGTTACTGATGACTCCAAGGCAGACTCTTCTTATTGGTATGACGATGGAGACACGACTCGAATAGTATCAGATAACCCCATTAAGGTTGGAAATCAGTCTTTGATAATAAAGACAGACGGGAAAGTCCAGGCTACCGGAGATTTTTCTGCCAAGAGCTATGAAACGAATGTATCCGCGACCGAATTAGGCTATTTGTCCTCTGTAACCTCGGACGTGCAGACGCAGATTGATTCCAAAGTTAACAAAGTAGATTCTACATCTCATGCAGTAAATCATTATATGACACGTTCTGCTGGTACGGACACGGCTTCTAATCATTGGACAGAAATAAATAAAAAAGTAAACATTGCCGATTCAACCAGCCATGCTACAGGTCATGTGGCGACCCGAAGCGCGCTAACAGATTCGGCTTCTGCCTTACGAACTGCACTTAGTGGGGTGAACACCTATTGGAGTCAGGATGACACGGCGACTTATGTTGCCGAGTCGTCTGAAGAGGTAGAATTTAGAAAAGATGGTCTCAATCATGGTATGACCGGTTTGAGTTCTTCTGATGCCTATGCTAATTTCAGTATTAATGATGGTAGCGATGGGGGGTTAAGATTAATTGGTCTTACTAAGGCAGCCGATGTAGAAGGTCTATGGTTGGCTGGCGCATCTACCCAAGCCACGCCTACCGATTATGTTATGAAGTTTTCTGCTGGCGAAAAGACGGCTACAACATGGTCTCCCTTTGGTGCTGGAAAGAAGCTTTTCGGGTGGTATAATGACACACAATTGAGAATGAGCCTTTCCTCGTCCGGTAATTTAGCTCTTACTCTATATGGTAGTGCGAATGGTATATCTGTTGACGGAAACAAGACAACTGGCAATCTTGCAGAATTTATAAATGATGATGACGGTGTCGCTGGAGATAGTTCTTCCGTAGTAAATAAGTTGGGTCAATGGGTTAGTGGAGTACCAGTTGGAACCTCACCTTTCTCAATAACGTCTACCACAGTCAACACAAATTTAAACGCCGATCTATTGGATGGAGAGGAAGCAACTGCTTTTCAGGATGCTCATGCAGCCCTGGCGAGTATTGCAGGGTTGACAGAAGCAGACGTTTCTATCCTCGAAACGACAGCCGACAACACCTATGGCGTTGTTACTTCGGGTGGGAATAATTATATCCTGGGCTCCAATTCCGATAACTCTGCTTTGGAATTTAAAACACCGGCAAATGTATTGACTCAAATCGGCGGGCAAGGATTAGACGCAAACTTAACATCACTCGCCGGACAATCTCACGCAGTCGGGGACTTGTTATATGCCACTGCCGCGGAGACTTATGGTAAACTTGCTGATGTGGCCGCCGGACAGCCTCTTTTAAGTGGTGGGGTTACAACGGCTCCTGCCTATGCCGGATATACATTCTCTGGAACCGCCGCGCAGACATATACTTTTCCAACTTCAACGGCCAGTTTGGCACCGCTTAACAGCCCACTGTTTACAACTCAAATTGCCATAGGCGACGCCGTTATAAATGAGGCTGAATTAGAGGTCATTGATGATTTGTCCACAACCAGAACACAACTTAATTATTTGAGTAATGCAACGGGTACGACGGGTACTGTTTCGACCAATATAGTATTTAGTACGGCTCCTGATTTTATCGGTCCAGTTGATATTAACACGTCTGGCAGTGCCCTTGGGTTAAAGATTGATGGTAACAAAACGACTGGCAATTTATTCCAAGCTATCAACGATGACGACGGCAACCCTGGGGATAGTAGTGTTGTCGTAACAGCGAAAGGTTGGCTTGGTGTTTGTACGGCAAACCCTGATTATCCATTTCAGGTCATTGGTGCAGAGGTTGGTTTTGACCAGACAGTTAAGCATAATGGCGACCCCGATACGTACTTTGCATTTGCGAATGACCGATTTTATCTAAAAACTGGCGACGTATTAATGTTCGATATGTTAGAGAATGACTCCCAAGACTACTTCGAGATTAATGGTAATGGAGGTGATGTGGATTTCCGTGTTCAATCAGCGAATGAAGATAGTGCGCTTATAGTAAATGCTTCTGATGGTGATGTTTTTATGCAAGGGCTTGACACGGGAACTGGACAAACATTGTATAGAGTAGCCAATACAGATGAAATTGTTGAGGATGCTTCCAGTAGAATCTATAAAAACAATATTAAGGGATGGAAGTTAGACCCAATCAAAATAAACATGCTTTGTCCCGTTGAATTTGACTGGAATGAAAAAAGTGCGGTCGCCGGAATGCACGATTATGGATTGGTTGCCGAGGACGTGGCTAGGGTGTTGCCAGAACTTATCACAGCCTATGACAGTGAAGGAAATCCTAAAGACTGGCACCAGAAACGGATGATAACCTACTTGATTGGTGTCATTCAAGATCAACAGAAACGTATCGAAGCTCTTGAGGAGAAAATAAAATGAAACGATTTGGAATATATATATTTACACTATTATTTGCCTCGATACTTTTTGGTCAATCATATAGAGGTAAAGAGACTAAATACGCCTATCAATATAATGCTTATTATACCGTAGACGGTTTCGATAGCCTCGGAGCTGCTTTGACGAAAGCTGCGTCCGATACTGCAACCCTACTCATCCCCGATGTGATTGGTCTTTCAACCGACGATACGGTAGATGCTAATGTTACTTTGGATATCCCCATGGGTGGTAAAATCTCTCCGGGTAATGCCAAAACACTGCATTTAGATAATTGCTACATCAATGCAGGAAGGTATCAGATATTTGGCCCCAATTTAACTATTACGGGCAAAATCAGCAATGAAGTGTGTTTCCCGGAATGGTGGGGAGTCGTTGGTGATGGGTCCACGGACAATGAGACCAATCATGAACGTGCAATAGATGCGAATATCTGCCGACACATGAGCTACAAGCCCTGGGTTACGTATATGATGAAGAAGATCACGTTTGATAGCAGTGGAGTGAAGTACGTGGGCCATTTTACGACATTGAAATGCGAATGTGATTCGGCTTATTCAATCTATTTTTGCTTTATTAATGGCGATAGTTGTACGTTTGAGGGATTGACATGGGATGGGAATAGAAATCACCCAAAACACGATAAAACCAATTTTAATCTCATTCATGATGATGATGCAGCTGCGACACACTGCATTACTATGAAGAATTGTGCTTTCAAGGGTTCAGAGCATTATGGAATAAATATTGATAGTCCGTGGTACTGGTATTTTGAAAATTGTAGGTGGGACTCGATCGATTATGTGCATTTAAGGCTGCATTCAGGAAGGTCTAACAAAGTCATTGGATGTACTTTTACATTGACAAGAGAGCAGGAAGTCAATTCAAGTGCAATCTTTATAGATACTTATTACAATAAGATTTCTAAGTCCTATTTCAAGAATATCCCTGACAATCTCGGCTATGATATTGCAGGAATAATTTTTAGTACAGATGGTTCTAATCCCTGTCAAGGAAATGTTGTTGAGGGCAATACATTTGAAGGGGATGGGAATATTGGCGGATCGCATGGGATTTCAGGTACAAACAGTACGACCATGAGAGGGAATTCTATATACGGGAACCATTTTAATAATTTAGATACTGGCATTGAAGCATATTGGGATTGGGGGACGATTACAGTCAATACATTCTATGGGTGCAAAGATGCTATAATTAGCTCCGGTCCTGGAACGATCATATCATTCAATGTTTTGAAGGATTCCAGATCAATCAGGCCAAATGGTGGAAAGTCTATTGTCTGGGGGAATCTGGCCTGGGGTGATTCTTATGGTATTCGGACATCAGCTGCTGATAATATAATTGGTGGAAATTTACTTGGAGGGAGTTCTGTTTATGAAATCCGATTAGATGAAAGCGCTGATGATAACCTTATCGCTCTTAACTTTCTGCAAGATGTTGCATCGAGCAGTGGGTCATCATATCCCCATGTTATATACTTTTCCGGTGCTGGGGATGGAAATGTATTTACTAATAACATGGTTGGGAGTGACTCCAGTGATGTCCCAACCAATTTTATAAAGGGAATCGCTGGGTCTGATAGTAATTATGTCAAAAATAATTATATAACAAATATATCCGGTGCTGTATTGAGTTCGCTGACGAATGCGGCGTCTGGAAGAGATTCATTTAGTGGTACGGCAGTAAAAGATACGGTTTTAATTCCAGGGGCAAAATCCACAGATAGTTATACCATCACGTTTCTTGGTTCTGCTGCCGACGCACAAGATGTTCCGAAGTGGGATGCAAGGAATGATTCGTTGATCGTTGTAAGACCTGCTGACGGAGCTTCTGGTGCAGAATATCGTTGGGAAAAAAGCAAGGAAGAATAGCGGAGACTTAAATAATGGCACGGCAAGTTATAAATAATAATGATTCTGGAGCGTCGGTACGGTCTAAATTAAACAGCATGTTCGATGAGTTGTTCAATTACATGCTTGCCGGACTTACTTGGAAAGGCGTGTTGAACAACGGAGATATAGTCACGGGTAGCCCGAGTTCGGGAGATTTTTATTATATAAACGAAGCCGGAACTTACGGAGGGGTCGTCTGTGAGCAGTTTGACGCAATTTTATATAATGGTTCCACATGGCAGATATTAACAAATTTCGGAGGGGGAAGGCTCGTAGAGATTCAAGCTTATTCTTCGGGTACGCCGAGTCCTTCTCCGGCGCCCGATGATCCTCTTGATTTAAATACAGTAACACACACCCTTGCTAAAACTTATACAACGACACCAAAAGTAAGCATAATTTCCAAATGTGACTGGGCGTTCCACAGGCAATCGGTGACTCTTGTGGCGGGTACTGTGACTGTGGTGGTTGGTGTGGGGGCCTATGGGAGTGTGGCGGATACATCTAATTTAGATTATGAATTACAGGTATTTTCAAACAATATCTAAAGATGAAAAGACTAATTAAAATACTCATTTTTCTCATTTTTGCCACTTCTTCTTTCGGGCAGATCAAATATCGATTGCTTCGGAAAAATCCAGCATCGGTGCGGGTTTCCGAACTCAGTAAGAATAGTGTCACCCTATGTATTTATAAAAGCCGAAGGTATCAGATTGCCGCAATTGATGGCAAAGTAGTTTGGTGGGAATTAACGAAGGGTACTCAGGTTGAAAACTTCATCGAAGATGTTGAAGATGCCCATGAGGAGATAACGGCAAACGCACATTCAGACATCACATCTTCTGGCGCCAATATTGAAGATGCGGTTTCTAAAAGACACACTCAAAATACCGATACTGTTTTAATGGTCAATACTTCAGATACGTTGATCTGTGGGGGAAATCTCCAAGATACTTTAACTGTTGATAATTTGATATTAATTGACGACAGAGACATTTCAGTAGATGGGGCAAAGCTCGATGGGATCGAAGCGAATGCCGATGTTACCGATTCGGCCAATGTAAGCGATGCTCTTAACTTAATACCCGTAAATGCACACGTGGACATTACTTCTGCTGGCACTGACATAGAAGATGCTGTTTCGAAGAAACATGACAGAAAACATGATATTGACGGAACCGACGATCATAATGGAGTTTCGGGTGCAACAGAGGATAATTTCGTATCCTTTGACGCAAACGGACTACCAAAAGATTCAGGTAAATCCGATTCCGATTATGAAGATGCCGGTGCTGTTTCAACCCATGAATCAAGTTATGACCATTCTAAATTACACGACAGAAGCCACGCCATAGACTCAAGTTCGGATCATACATCTACGATCACAGAGAATAATCTGATGGATGCGGACGCAAACGGTTTACCCGATGATAGTGGATTATCTGTTTCGGATGCGTCAGATGCGATCACTAAAAAACACACACAGAACTCAGATACACAACTTGATAATGGTGTGGTAAATGTTGATGCCAGCGATAATACGCAAATAGGCGACGGTGGGACTACAAATTATGCTCAGTTTGCAGCCGATGGCGAATTAAGCTTACATGGTACGGCCAGAATTTATCAAACAATATGGCTTGGGGCGAATGAGTTAAGAGAAAATAGCACCATGGCAGCCACTCTCTCTAATTGGGGGAATGGTAAAGGTTGGTCATTTGCCGACGGTGCAGATAAGGCGATCCGTGCAAATATTGGCATACCTGAAAACATGGATACAAGCGCAGACGCTACAGTAGTTCTTTTTTGGGCTACTAATAATATATCGGATGATGTTCAATGGGTTGTGACGCATCTTGCACGGACTGAAAATGAAGATACATCCATAGCGGGTTCTTCTTCGTCTTCCACCAAAACAAGTTCATCTACGTCTAAGGGTTTGAATATCGACACTTGGACTATATCGGCTTCTGACATCGGCGCAACGGATTATTACATAACCCTGGATGTGATGCGTGACGGAGATCATGCAAGCGATACTTGTACATCAGATGCTTATGTAATTATGATCGGTTTTAAATACGTGGCCAATTCACTGGGAGAAGCTCTTTAATGTCGAAATACATTGAAATAGATCAATTCACAGGCCCGATTTCAAATGCTGATCTTGGGGACATCCCGAAGGAAACCCCAAGTTCTCTACAGAATATGAAGGCCAAATATGGGAAATTGATGAAAACGTTCGGGTTTGGGGATCGATTGGCCATTATGGACGTGATCGAAAGTGGGAATTGGGATGACTCTAAGGCATGGACGGATCACGAATATTGGGTAGAGAGTGCTTATGACACTGAAATTGGCGAGTCTATAAAGAATATGTTTGTGTTTGTTCATCCTAATTTATCGGATTTTCTGACTGATGGGGTGGATCATGTGACGATTGTTGTGATCATTAACTCTTCTACAAACGTTGTTACCCTGAAATATTGGGACGATGGGGAGTGGAAAAACATCAACACGCTTTTGAAAAATACTCTGGGAACGTTTTATCACAAATATGCAAAGAATCCTATCATTCATGCGGATAACATGCTGAGAATTCTGCCTGGAAATGTATCTGGTGGGCAGCCCATTTGGATCGGGTATATTGACAGGGATTACTTCGATGGACTTTATATAGAAGGAACAGATTATGATAAGGGATTTTTCGCATATAATTCTCAGCTTACCAAACCCAATATAGCTTCTCTGAGTGCGTCTGGTTCTGCTATTGCAGGCGGGGCGTTTGCTGCTGCGGAATCTGGCGATACGGGAAGCAAAGAATATTGGTATTATAAACTTGCCTTTCTATATGACGGTGTGCAGGAAAGTCTTTTATCCGAGGATCCAATTATTGTTGAAAAAAGCACATCCGAATTCCATGTGAGATTGGCTTTTTCGATGATAGCAACCTCTTTCAATAAAAGAATTACGGGGATAAATGTTTATCGTTCGGATTCTATTAATGGCACGTATTATAGAATTCAAACCGTTGAATTAACGAGAGATACAGGAAAAGCACACACGGGAACTGACGGAGCCTATACAGGGGATCAGGTTGTCTATCTTCCCGATTTAGAGTACGAATTGGATTTAGAGTCACATACGTATAAAGTTCATTTAGCTCATAAGGTTGGGCCTGGCTATTGGACGATTGGCACGATAGCTTCTCAATTGAATTCAACGACATTAGTTGCAACGACGACGGCTTGGGCAGATGTGGGAGGTGAAACCGTAGACTATGGTTTTTGGAATTGTGATTGGCGACTTTATGAAGATGATGTTAAGGTAGCGGAAGGCGGTACCGATGAAGGAGGTGGTTTTGCCGGTGAAGATGTAGCGATAATATTAGACTATGATTCTACGGGAGAAGGATATGAAGGTTCTGTAATTCTTTTAGATAATAGTTCAAACATGATTCTTGAAAATTACGGCCATGCTTTTTTGTGTTATGTCCATTGGTCTACCAAATCTGATGTTTCGTGGAAATTGGCTAAGATGATAGACGGGAGTTATCTGATTAATTGGTCAGGCGGGATTGCCACTTACAATTTTTTTGATAATAACCTCACTGATGGAGAAGAACATCCTTATCAGGGTGAGCCTTCGATTAATGTTAATGGCCAGTATGCAGTTATAGTTAAAGAACTTTTGTGTTTAGCCGATATCGTGCTCGACCCTGGTGGAGAGAATGAATCGCATGATGATTGGGGAGCCTTTTCTTATCCAGAATGTTATGATGCTATCCCGGTATCGAGAGTCAAAGCCTGTTTGGACAGAGAGGGCGGTCCGATCACGGGTATTGGCTCATCTTTCGGATCCCCAATGATATTTAAAAAACATGCCATATTCAAAATGGATATCGTGGATTTGATTGATATGAGTACATGGGGATTTAAGGAGGCACGATTCAACAGGGGGAATCTGGCTCCTAATGGTTTGGCTCAATCAGGTCATCGGATTGCCATGCCTTCCTATGACGGGATTTATGTGGTTGACGCCAACTTGGTGGCTGCTGCGGACGAAACGCCTTTGATTGAAAATCGTATTTCAGAACCGATCAACGATAAGTATCTCGCTCTCGATCCTGAAAATGGGATGCCGAACATAATCGGAATTTACGATGAGGCTGAGAATGAGTTTATATTCCAATTTCCAAATGGGGAAGTATGGTCTTTCGATATTGTCGAACAAGCCTGGGAGCAGAAACTGACATCCCATTATATCGACATTGCATCGAAAGATTTTGACGGACGGGCTTTAATCTATAACGAAAACACGCAGACATTATATTCTACGTTCGCACGGGAGAGTGTTATTGCAGGGTATAAATCGAAACGATTTCGTGTCTCATCCAAAAGAAAAGAGCCGGTGAGAATTTTAAGGGTTAAGTATAAATCAGCCGTTCCCCTGAGAGTGAATATGTATGTGGATGGTGTTGATGATATACCCGTAAGATCAAAACCACTGCCAGCGAGTATTGTTGAAACCACGAAAGGTGTTGCGTTGCGGAAACGGTGTATGGATTTTATACTCGAAATCAGGGATGAGGTTAAGAATAAGTCATATTGGGAAATTTACGGCATAGAAGTCGATCCGACAGATTAATGTATGGGTATTCAAAATGCGAAATAAGGGGAATTTTGAAAATCGTATATGGTGTTATGCCTGAAATAAAAAAATTAACGGATACGTTGATTTAAACGGGTTATTTTGGAAATAAGAATGAAGGTAGAATATGGGTGCGGATATCACAGCAGAGTTGGTCGAAAAATTACAAGTTAGGCTCGAAGATAATGAAGATCGCTTTACGGAAGTACAATTGATGGACTTCATTTCCGAGGCTCAGTTTGAGCTGGCCACGCTTCTTCATGAAGGTTATCTGGATGAATTGACGGATGTTGACGAAGATCAAGATGCTTCGGGTGGATATATTGCTATTTCAAGTTTGAATTCGGGTAATTCGATATTAAGGGGTGCCGCGGGTATTACGAATGTCAAAGTAGCCCCTGGGGGATCGGGAGCCCTATACGCAACACGAACAGAACTTTCAAAATTAAAAGAACTTGAAACATCGGTCAGGGCTTACTCAAATACGAACATTTATTATTACGTATGGAAGTCGAGAGTATATGTCCTCTGCACAACATCTGAGGGAACCACTGCAGATATATTCTACCTGAAACCACCGCCGGAAGTTTCAGATTTGGTGGATCCGATAATCAATAAATCATTTCATAATATTCTTCTTGATCTTGCAGAAGCAAAGGCATGGTTGGTGGACGAACGGGCTGATCGTGCGGGAGAAGCACGTAAATTTGCGTACGATCAAATAAAGATGTTAAACGATCTTAAAATTAAGGAAACAAAATAATGGCAATCCCAATGTGGGTACCAGCGGCAGTTAAGGCGGGAAGCTCTTTACTTAGTTATTTTACTCGCAAGAAAGAACCCCGTTTTGAAACGCTTCCCTATGCTCATCGATTACAACAATTGATGAAACAAGGAGTCTATACCCCTCGCTATCAACAAGAAGTCATCGGTGATGTGGCCCGTACAACGGGAGGCTTGACCCAACAGGCCAAAGCAGGGTACCGGGGCCGATTGGCTAAAATGGGAATGTTGGGTAGTATTGCGGGCGCTGGTAAGTTGGCAGAGTTTGATACTGAACATGCGGACAGACTGTCCGAAGCTTCCAGAAAGATGGCTATGGCGAACGCTCAATCCAAATCCGAGGCTGCTACTGAATATGCACGATTGAAAACAGAATATGATCAAGGACAGAGAGAACGAGAAAGACAGGCCAAGGGTGAGCTATTCGGTGGTTTGGCGGGTGCTGCTGGAAGTTTGGCTTCGAATCTGCTCAATCAACAGCTTTTGGGTGCAAGGACGGCTTATTATAATCGGATGGGAAAGAAAGATATTAAACCCAACGTAATGGGTTTGATTGAAGCTTATCAGGGTGGCGCCGGAATGTCGCCTGAACAGTTTATCGGTGGTCTGATGGATATGGGACTTAATGAAAATGAAATCGGTATGCTGATTAGTCAAATACCAGAGGCTGAGATTGTAGCCAGCACTCCCTTCAGAACAGATACATCATATCGTCAGAGAATCAAAAACATGAGGACACAATTGGGGAATCGATGAACGGCCAGACCAAAAAGAAAACCAGGCTCCAACAAACCTGGGAGCGAATGTTAAGACAGCAGGAGATGAGAGAGAAACCTTATCAATTCATTTCTCCTGAGAGCGATACGCTTTGGTTTAAGACTCCGAATGAGAGAGCTTTGTATAGGTCTCGCATAGAAAAGCTTTCAAGCCCTGGATCAAAACTTGACGTGATGAAAGATCAGAATCTTTTAAATCTCGCCACACAACCGACCCGCGAAGACAGCTTGATGTACGACCGACTTCATCCTGGGGAAAAGTCAATATTTCCTGAAAAAGAAAAATATGATTTCAAAAAAGCACGTGAACAGCGCTATGCTTATTTGGTTTCAAAGGCTTCAAAGGGTCAGGCTTCCCAAGAAGAACTTAATGAACTGGCTCGTTTAAGACAATATAAATACGCACCGAAAGAAGGCAAAAAAGGCAAAAGCAGTTCTGATAAACAAAAAGAATATATCAACCGCATGAAAGAAGCGGAAAATATTTTAAGTGCTACAAAAAAAGAAGGCACCGAATGGGATGCACCAATTGTTCCGAAATATTCAGAAGATTTGAGGGACATAGCAAAACAAACTCAGGCTGCTTATGCGGATTCTGTTTTCTTTTTAAGAGAAGCTGACAGACTTCAAAAAAGTGGATTAGACATAACCCCTGGTCAATTAAGTCGAACCGTTGCAGAGGGTACGGCTATCGCTTCAGAATTGATGAACCAATGGCAAAACGGTGAACTGGATGTCCCCCGTGAAGAACTTGAGGCCATGATAAATGAAAGATTAAAGCCTTTAAATATGGATTTGGACGATGTGATTTATTTCAGTCGAAAGGGTAAATAGTGTCGATCCTTTCCCCTAAAAAACAAGATCAATCTGATCTCAATACATTATACGACCAGGTGTTCGGTCAAGCAGGAGATGTGATGGAGGCCGAACGTAGATATTCTCAGAGATACCAGGAATTTCAACGTCCGACAAATATCATTGATCAGATTCTCGCCCCAAAGGAACCGGAAATTCCACGGGAAGATGTTGAGAAAAATCAAATAGCGATGGAACGTCCCGATCTGTATCCTGACTACAGCAAGTGGAGAAAAGAGGGGTTGACGCATGAAGCGGCTATGAGTCTGGCTGATTTTAATGTTCAGAAAAGCACAGAAAAAGGTGTTTCGGGTTTTAAGCCTCTTCTTGGAATGAAGGCTGCGGTTTCTGGATTTCCAGAAACCGCAGCGAGTCATCTCAGGGGCGCTACCGTGGGCTTGGGGAAACCACTCAGTCCCGAAGTACAGGAACAATTGGGAATTACACCAGAACAGGCAGAAAGTTTTTCGGATAAATATATTGATCCCGCACTATTAAAGGCAGCCGATTGGCTGGACAATCTGCCTAACGAACTGAGCGAAAAAGACTATGCGGAAATGAACAAGGCTATGGGAGCAAGTTTGATTCCCAAAAAGTTCAATCTGGAAGAAATTTCAAAGTCATTCAATAAGCTTCAGGTGCTTTTGGGGCGTAACTTGGCGACGCTTCTTTCTGCAAAAGTGGCTGGCAAAGCGTACGGGCCTTTGGGTGGTATTCTGGTAATGGGGAGTCAGGAGACCGGAAATTTTGTTAAAAATGCCAACGAAACAGGAATCGATAAAGACATCACTGAGAAGTGGGCTGAAAGATACGGTGCAGTAGCCGGACCTGTTGAGTATCTTCAGCAGGCATGGCTTTTTAGCCGGTTTGGCAAAACAAAGCCTGAACGTGAAATAGCTAAGAAGGTATTTTCCGAGTCTTTAAAGAAATTAATGATCTCAAAGGCAGGGAGGGTTATTGCCGAACTTTTGGGCGCGAGTGTAGAGGGTTTGGAAGAAGTCATCCAGGGCGGAACGCAGACTTGGATGATGAATAAAGCCATTGATGAGATGAGAGAACGCCACGGACTTTCCGAAGAGGAACTGCCTTATCAAAGCACTGATCTTAAGGAGGAATTTTTAGCGGGTGCAGCATTGGGTTTGGTTCATGCAGGTGCAGGTGGAGCAGTTCGCTCGGTAGCTAACAGAGTTTCCAATGCCGCTAAGAATGTTCGCTCAAAACCAATTGAAAATATTACCGAAGAAGATTTAAACGAAATTAATGAAGCCATCTCTGAGAAGATGAAACTTCATGAAGAAAAGCCTTTATCAGAACATGAACAATGGTGGATGGAGAATGTTTCTACATTAGAAAAATTACATAAAGTTCGTGCTTCTGAGGAAGGTCGGCAAGCCGTATTAGAAGCCCTTGCCGAGATGGAAAAAAAAGGTTTAGGAGAAGAAGATGCCTTACGCATACGAGGTGATGAAGCTGAGATTCAGGAAGGAGTTCGAGAAAGAGGGGTACTCGCCGGAGAGGGCATTGAAGAAGGCGAAGACCAAGGCGGCGAGAATATACAACGCCCAGAGAAAACAAGGCCAGAAGCCAGTGACAAGGAATTACGATTAGAGGAAAAATCAACGAAAACTAAGTGGCCTTCCAATTTACAAAGATTTATTGATGAAGAATCAAAGCAACTTCGAGAAAAATCAGACATCGAAGAACTACAGAATAATCCAGAAAAATATCTTAAAAATCGAATTAAAACCAATAAATTAATATTAGAAATAGATTATTTCAAAAATGATAAAGAGATGATCACGACCGCAAGGGAGAATATTAAACAGTCCGAACAATTATTAAAAGAGTTGAAAACAGAAAAAACTGAAGCCAAAGAAATATCAATTGAGGAAGTAGCGACCGAGAAAATAGAAAAACCATTATTTGAGAAAAAAATTTTTAAGCATTCTCAAACTGGCGAAGACAAACATGTTATCACTCTCGGTAAAAGAATTGATAAAGATCAATTCAAAGCATTAAGCCAACGCGCAAGATCATTGGGTGGGTATTATTCTAAATACAAACAACAGGGAGCTATCCCAGGATTTATCTTCAAAACTGAGCAGGACGCAGAGAAATTTATTGAAGGCCGATGGGGAGAAGGCAAAAAACCGATGACCTATCAGCATCTTGTCAGGAATTATGGTGGATTGAAATCAGAAGGTGATCTGGCTGGTGAGGTTAAAAGACTTCCCTTGTGGGTTCGCAGAGGAGATGGTCTTACCCTTGATCAAATGTGGGAAAGATTAAAAGAAGACGGTTATCCGGTTGAAAGCGTGAATGATCTTATCAATAAATTGATGGCCAAAGAGGAACTTCCTGCCACTGGAAAACAAGTGAAAGAAACTGAGGAGAAAGCCCGAGAGAAAGAGGTCGAGGATTTTGAGAAATTCGAACCCGTGGAGATGACGGCTGGTGAAATTGCAAAGAAAGGTGTTGGTGCTAAAGTCAAGATTCGGGGGGAAGATTATGAAGTTAAAAAAGCCGAACCTGGGGAAATAGTTCTGGAAGATGGTACACGGTATGAATTGGATGAATTTGATAAGATTACGGTTGATCGGGGAGAGATTATTCCTGCAGAAAAAGCGAAAGTTCTTTTCAAGCCAGGCGTAAAAGAAGCTATCAAGAAACACGACCTTGAATACATCGGTGTTCAGAAGGGCATTGCAGAACTTCCCGACCTTTTGATGTTCAACGACCCAGAAGCGAAAGGAACAACTTTTGGTGTGCCCACGGGGTCTACGGTTGAAGTGCTTGAAAAAAGAATGAATGAGGCGAGGGAAGGGTTTAAAGAGAAGCCGAAGAAAGAAGAACCGCAGATTGTAAAATTTAAGTCTGAAATGAAGAAAGATAAATTTGGTGAATCATATCCTTACAAACTGCCCGGATTTGGTGAATCATATCCTTACAATCTGCCCGAAGGCGATTATCAGTTCAGGATAGAACCCAAAAAGACCGGTAAGGGATATAATTTAATCCCCATTGATGAAAACGGAGAGCCAGTTCAAGTAAAAACTGTACATGGCGACAGTATTGATAAAATTGGCATTACGCAGCAAATGTATGAACGGGATCTTGAAAAACAAATTAAAGAACAGCCCGCAAAAGAACCCTGGGAGATGACTTGGAAAGATTATTTTGATCAGAACGCATATTTTTATCATAAAGATACTGGCGAAAAAATTAGAAACGCAATTCCAGAAGACCAATTAAAAGCACGTCATAGATTATCAATAAAAAAACGGATTAGGGCTGGCAAGCCCGTACCCGCAGAAGTGCTGAAGGATTATCCAGAATTGAAGGAGAAAAAGAGTTTATTGGTGGATGGGCACAAACGAGACAACCAGGGTGGTGGATATGAAGACGTAGAAATACCCATTGGAGTTGCACGGAACATTGTTGCGCGACATGGTGGGGGTTGGGTATCCACCAAAAAACTTGAATTACCAGACGACATTAAAAAGGTTTTTAAATACGTAAGCATAAAGGATAAAGATTATCCAAAATTACAGCCCAAGAAACTCACCACCCAAAAAGTCCCAGGTGCTAAGCACGAACAAATAGTATCTCCCGAACTTCTCGGTCAAGCCAAGATGCCGACAGGCAAGATTAAAAAAGAAACCAAGCCAGTAGTGGGTCGTGAAGGTGTGGGGATGTTTAAGACCAAGGAACTCAAAACGGGAGATTTATTTAAAGCACAGGAGAAAGTCAGTTTTTACGATAAGAATGATGCTCTTCGTACAGGAACATTCGTTCGGAAGATTGAGAAAGGAAAGAACAAGGGTCACGTTGTTGTTGAATATGAGGGGACAGAAAAGACAATAGCACCTGAGAAAGTAAGGATGTACGGCGGCGGCCCTTCAGCTAAAGAGGTCGTGGCTGCTACAAAAAAGGCCATTACTCCCATTGCGAAGGTCGTTGAACCTGCAAAGCTTGTAGAATGGAAACACGGTTCTAAGGTCGCCGCCGACGTTATTAAAGCCTTTCATCATGCTCAGGCACAACAGGTTGAGTTTTCGGATAGGGCTATCAGCAAATCGGACAAAACCTTCGGTGATGTAGAACAATATTTGAACAAGAATTTTAGTAATGCCGAACTTGATAATTTTATGCTGACAAGGGGTGATCCTACAGATATAGAGGGGATAGATTTACAGAAAGAAGCCACTCATAAAGTCTCACCTGAAATGAGAAATGTATACGAAAGAACTATGGCAGTCACCCAGGAAGCGGCTGACATTGCTTATGGCAAACTTTTACGATATGCCGAGGAAACCGGAAAAGGGGATGGTTTGACAGCCGACGAGATGACAGAGATTAACCTATTTTATGTAAACGACTATTTCAGGGGTGTTTACAAAAACAACGACGCTTACAGAGATTATATAAGAGATGTTAAGAAAAGACTCCAAGATCATTTCAGAAATTCAACATCGTTCTTACATCCCAAAACATTTGGGACTTATGCAGACGCAAAGGCAATTTACGGACTTGAATTGAAAAATCCAAATCCGATAACGAATATCAAATCTGAAATCGGAACGATTGAAAGAATCCGAGCCAACACGTGGTTAAGGGAAACACTTTTAGAAGACGGCAAAGACAAATACGTTATGCGCCAGACACCCAAAAAGAAACGACCGGCAGGATGGAAGCTAATCGGAGCAGAGGGTGATCCCGTGTGGAATAATATTTGGGCCGAACCTGACCTGGCAAGATTGATCAACAGCCTGCTATCTATAAATAAAATTACCACGAATAAAACTGGACGATTTTTCTGGTCGATGAATAATTATTTAAGGGCTTTTAAATTCTTGTTTAGTGCCTTTCATCAAATGTCAGTTACCAAACAGGCTTTTGCGGACAATGGTTGGTTTGGCTTTATGAATCCCAAGAAATTTACCGGCACTGTTAGGGATGCCGTAAGAATCACAAAAGATGCCCACTCGAAAGTTATCAAAGACCCGACGATTAAGAGGGCGTACCAACACTATATAAGACTTGGCGGAACGCCTATCGGTGGTGAGGGCCATTTCGAGATTGAAAGAGCGGCTGTTCGTCAAATTGAAAAGTTGTTTGAGAAAACCGGCACGATGAAAGTTTTTAAAACCAAACTTGGCAGAGCCGCATTTAAGGTTCCGCAGTTGCCATTTAATTACGTAAGCTGGCTTTTTAGATGGTATATACCACAGCTTAAATTTCAGGCTTATATGAAAGACATTGCCAGACGCGAAACGAAATTAAAAAGAAATCTTACAGATGCCGAATTGATCGATACGATTAAGGAAGGACAAAATTTTTACGGTGAGATGAACGAGCGTCTTTTTGGGCGAAGCGGCACAACAACAACTTTAATGCGATTTATCTGGATGGCGCCCGGATATGCCGAAGGGAACTATAGAACGAACATTAAAGCTTTGGCCCAATGGGGAAAAGGTGGGCCTGGGGATCGATCCAGGCAGAACGTAGTCAATTCTTTGATTATTTCCGCAACACTGGCAACAATCGGGACATTAATATTTACAAAAAAATCACCCAAAAAACCGGAAACCGTTGAAGATATTAGAGATTTATTCAAAGTCAATACGGGGTTGAAGGACGATAAAGACAGAGACATTATGATAGATATGCTCACTTATGACAAAGACTACTGGCAAATTTGGGGTAATCTTTTCACGGGACAGGCAGACAAGATACCCTCTGGTGTCCTTGATAGGGTGGGGGGTATGAATTCTACGTTATTGCAGGTGGCCACGGACATGGGTGAGTTGATGCAAGGCAAGGCTGTCATAGATTGGAAAAACGATGTTGTTGTTGATGTACCTTTGGATATGCAGGAAATAATGAAGTTTGTTAATTATGAATTGACCCGAATGGCGCCCATATCAACAAGCACTTTTCAGCAATCACGGCGTAGAGGTGCAAATGCAGCTCTGGCCTTTGCTATGTCTGCTCTTGGCGTGAGGACTACGGTTACAGAAGAAGAAAAAAGACGGAGAGAGCATTGGGAAAAGTTTTACAAACTAAGAAATAATCGAGATGAGTTATTCCGATATTTAACCACAATAAACGACCCGATAAAAAATGTAGAAGAATATAATAAACAGATCAATAAATTTGTCGAAAAGGAATCCGTTCCCAAAGAGGTTCGAGATGCAGGAAGAAAGCTTTTGATAAATATAAAACGTTATCTGTGGCGACAAAAAATGATTGCATCTGGAAGGCATAAAGCCACACATCAACAAAGGGAACGAGCGAAAAGGATTATTGAGAATTTTGAAAAGAAGTGAGGAGAATAGAATGAAAACAAAATATTTGATATTGCTATTGATAGTTCTTCCAGTTTTTGTTCATGCCCAACGGCGAAAAACACGAGTTGACAGCCTTGAGATACGGGCCTATGTAGAAATTCTGGATAATAATATCACGCGATTTTTGGGCTATAAGATCATAGATAACAAGCTTCGAAGTAGTGGTATCGGAGATACAGCTATTGCAACAAGAGCCTTGAAAGAAGGGGCGGTAACATCGACTATTATTGAAGATGGCACTATTGTATTATCTGATTTGTCCGATGCAGCAAAATCATATGTCGGTGGTGATGTGACCAATAATCCCGATGATGTGACAATAAAGGCCAGTGGTGAGAATCTTTATGTGGCTAATCCATTTGGTAACCTGGATACCTTAACTCAGAATTCTGTAACTCCCAGCATAGCAGGGGGGCCTTCATTCAGGACAAATAATACCAGTTTAACGACGATTACGAGTTTTACGAATACGCCCGGGTCCAGTATTCCACAATGGGGTCATATCTATGTGATGGACGATTCGACACAATTTCAACATGGAGCCACCTTTGATTGTGGTGGGGTGACGTTAGCACCAGACAGTTCGGACGTGATGAGTTATGATTGGGATGGTCACATGGTATTCATTCGGTTCAGTCAGATTAAAAATTAACAAGGTGAAAATAATGCGCGAACTTAAAACTCCTTTTGAAACGAACGGTGACAATCAGATCGTTTTTAAATTTCGGAAACCTACGCTTAAAACGACACTGGCTTTTTTTGCACTCATAAGCATTGTTGGTGGAAGTCTTTATGCAGGTGTCAGGTTTTTTGGTAGTGTCCAAGATTCTATAAAAACTGTTCCAAGACTTGAAGAAAGGGTTGATACTCTGGAGATGATCGTGGCGGTCGAGCAGGCCAAAAGCAATGTGATTCTGGAGGCCATATTAAAAAAGGTTGCCCCTGAAAATGCCGACACAATTATCACCCAATCCAAAGAAATGGAAAAGGCTATGAAAGAACAGCTTGAAAAACAGAAAGAAAACCCGAAATGAGACTATCTGAACAACAGTCTGAGTTCATGTGGATGGTATCTGACTTTCTGTTATATGCCAGAAATCTTTTCAATGGCAAGCAGTATTCTCACATGAAAGACATCTATTTGAAAGTAGCCGAATGGTACAGAACGCCCGAACAACAGAGATTAAAAGTTATTAGCGGAGCGTCGAAAACTTTGCGGTCCAAACACTTAAAGGGTTTAGCCGTGGATTTACTTATTTATAAAGCAGGACAACCCATCTATCAATCACCCGTTTACGGTGTAATGGGAGCGTATTGGGAATCTCTTGGTGGTGTCTGGGGTGGAAGATGGAAGATGCCCAACGGCAGTTACGACGTAGGGCACTTTGAGTACAGTGAAGAAAATAGGAAGAAATGGAAAAGGGAAAATTTTGAAGATGAGGATATGCCATGAACGACATAGAACGCCTACCGTTGGACTCACCCGATCAGTTTGTTGACAAAGAATATCCAGAAATGGATTTGCCCGAAATTAATATCGGATGGTTAAAAAGGTTCTGGGCTAAAATTAACGGCCACAAGTCTACAATCTGTTACATCGGCATGTTGGCCGGTGGAGTTTTGTCTGTAATCCCAGCAACGTCGCTTCTTGGCAAGGCTCTTTTTGCAGTTTCTTTTGGTAGTGTAGGAGCCTCCCTAATACATCGGGAAGGCAAGGCTTCTAAGTATGGCGAAGAAGGTAAGTTTGGATTTAAAGACTTGTGGAATGCTTTAAAGGATTTATTGAATGCCCTTTTAAGGGTATACACAGTCATAAAAAATCTTAAAAAAGAAGGAGGTAAATAATATGGCTGGAATCCAAAATCTGAAGGAAGTCGTACTTTTCGGATGCGAAATTGTGAATGGTATTGTCAAGTCTTACGAAGATGAACACCTGGACTGGAAAGACATTATCAATTTCGCACCGGCAGCGAAGGCCGCAATTCCTGCGATCAAAGACGTCGGGGAAATTCCTGCCGAGTTTGAAGACCTCGATGAAGCCGAGCGTAAGGAATTGACGGATTACGTCAGTGAAAAGTTCGACATTCCAGACGACAGGGTAGAGGAGTTTGTAGAAAAGGCTTTCCGTGTAGGTATCCAAATTGTCGATTTGGTACAGGACGGCATGGAAATCTTCGGTAAATCAGAATCCTAATACCTTCTACATCCTCCCTGGGGGCCGGAATAATCCGGCCCCTTCCCTAAACTTTCTATATAATAATGATAGCTGAAAATAAAATCATACTTGATTTATGTGGCGGAACGGGTGCATGGTCGAACCCATATAAAGAAGCTGGATATGATGTAAGAAATATAACACTGCCAGAACATGATGTAAGATTATATGTTCCGCCCGAAAGTGTTTATGGAATTCTTGCAGCGCCACCATGTACTGAATTTTCTTTTGCAAAACACCTTGCCGGAAAGGGGAAATATAAACACGATTTTATTAAGGGGCTCGAAACAGTAGATGCTTGTATGAGAATTATTTTAATATCGAGACCAAGATTTTGGGCGCTTGAAAATCCAAAGGGTTATTTAAGGAGGTTTTTGGGCGAACCCATTCTAACTTTTGATCCTTGGGAATTTGGAGGAAATTATCAGAAGAAAACTGATTTATGGGGCAATTTTAATTTACCCCAAAAGACCGTTTCTGAAAAACCTGAAAATTTAATCAAGTTTAGTTTGTTGAAAAGCAAGGACATCTGTCCCGAATTTTATGGAGAATTAAGCAGACAAGAAAGAAGGGCCATAACACCACAATGTTTTGCAAAAGCATTTTTTGAGGCCAATCAATGAACTTTCTATATAATAAGGAAAGAACATGGTAACAAATTTAGTGCTTTTTGTTGCAGGTTTCTTCTATATGTTTCTTAAAAGCATGAATATCTGGCAAATTGCCAATGCTCGATATATAGGAATGTTCATAGTAGGGACTTTAATTACTTTCACTTGGACATATATCGTAAAACAAATTGTAATAAGTGGTTTTTGGATAGCCCTTGTTTATTCGATCTTTGCGGGGCTTGGAACTTGTGCGGGGCGTTGGGCTGGGGAGCGCATTCATCTAAAGTGGGGAGATAAGATTCTAAATGGCAAAAAGCATATCTGAAAAAGCGCTTAATAGACAAGTTGCGGGGAATCATTATAAAAATTTCCCGATTCAACCTGTAGAATATACAACCAAAAACAAGCTTTCCTTTTTACAGGGTTGTATAATAAAAAGAATAACAAGATATAATATAAAAGGGGGAAAGGGGTTGGAAGACTTAGAGAAAATAAAACATGAGATCGATTTGATTATTGAATTAGAGGGATGGGATGCATCGGCCCAATAGAGGATAGACTATGGGAATACAAGAATAGAGGTGGATAAAATGCAAATGATAGACCTAATAAATGGTGTTTTTGAATTTACGGGTGGGTTGCTTCTTTGGATGAATTGTATAAAAATAGTCCGCGATAAAATGATTCGAGGTGTTTTTATCTTTCCGACTGTATTTTTTGGGTTATGGGGATTTTGGAATTTAATTTATTATCCCAGCTTGGACCAATGGATGAGTTTTACTGGTGGTGCATTTGTTGTAACAGCTAATACGACTTGGGTCGTATTAGCATTATATTATAATAATAAAAATAAGGTTGCACGAGGATAATTATGGAATGCCCTAAATGTAAAATAAAGTTACTTAAAAACGGTCATAATTATACGTCGACCGGAAAAGTCCAAAGATATAAATGCCCTGAATGCGGATTCAATGCCGTAGAAGAATGCGAAGCAAACCGAAGTAGCCGGACAGACAACCAATGGGAATTAATTGAGAAACAGAATAGCTCACTGAAAACGGAAAATGGGCGCTTAAAGGCTTTTCAAAAAACAATCATTGAAACCGTTGAAAGAAGTGTTGTTTCTCTGCCTACTATTCACAAACCCCGAATACCAAAACCCAAGACACAATATAAAGAAGAAACATCGATTTTGCTTTTGAGCGACTTTCAACTCGGTAGTTTTGTGGATCCAAACCTAACAGCCAGACTTGCCTATTATAATAAAGAAGAACTAAAAAAACGAGCCGATTTGCTTATCAAAAAAATATACGAATGCGTGGATATTCAACGCAAAGCTATTCCATTAAGAAAGCTAAAAATAAATGTCTTGGGAGACATCGTTCAGGGCGAGGACGTATTTAAGGGACAGGGGTTTTCGCTGGATGCTTTGATGATGGAGCAGGTTTTTCAACTGGGCGATGAAGTTCTTGACAGAATCTTTTTACCGCTTGCGGAACTTTATGAGGATATTGAAATATTCTGCGTTCCTGGGAATCATGGAAAAGCAGGGGGTAAACACGGGACGCAATCCCGACAAACGAATTGGGATTATATAGTTTATTGGCTATGGAAACAACGCCTACAGAACATTAAACACGTTAAATTTTATATTTCAGCACCGCCATTTTTGATTTATGAACTTTACCCAGGCCAAAACCATGCCTTGATTCACGGCCAGCAGGCGCGGAGTTATATGGGCTATCCTTATTATGGGATCGACCGAATGTACAAAAAACTGACAACACTTTCGGGGCTTGTTATTCATTTTCTCTATCACGGACATCATCACCAACCACATACGGGTGAAGTTGCCATAGGAGAGATTATCGGCAACGGTTCCTTTGAGGGGGGATCGTGTTATTCCGTGAATGATCTTTTAACCGCGAACAAACCCGAACAGTTCTTTTTCGGCATGAACGAACACGGCAAGACCTGGGAATACAAATTGAGACTTGCAGAATATACGAGACTGAAACCAGACGAAAATGGGATTTATACAACGTTGATGTTTCAAAAAGAGAATTCTTAAACGAGGCAAAAAATGAAAGAAACAACTATTTTAACCTTATTTGCCATTTCTGTTTTTCTTTTATTCGGTGGATTATTCTTAGGGGCAGCTCATTTAAGTGTCGGACTTTCAATATTGGGAGGGGTGGGAGTTTTTATGGGTTTTATTGGCATGATAATATTCGGCGATAAAAAAGCTGTTTGAACCACTGAAAGCGCGAATACGCCGTAGGTGGTGACTGCTTTCGCGCGAGAGTATTAACATGACTCATCTGTCAATTGCGACAGAAGGAGATCGGGGGCCACATAAAGTGGTCGCTGCAAACAGCACCAAGCTACGTGCTTGGCTTGCCCCTCAGATTACGATCTGGGGGGTTTTTATATTGATAAACCCGTGTCCTTTCTGGTGTCCTGTAAATTTTAAGACATCAATAAAAACAACATTTTAAGTATGCCAAAAAACGGCCTTTTAAGCCGTGGGTCTTGGGTTCGATCCCCAACACCCTCAC
>CAZAKI010000010.1:0-57387 GCA_964485855.1 uncultured Syntrophomonadaceae bacterium
AAAAAGAGTATTTAGTGGCAAGGCTAAAAGAAAAAGGGGTGGATGCCGAATAACGGCTGAATTCAGCGGCGGGCTTTTTCGTCCGCTGCAATGATTTGTTATGTGCCGTTTTGACCAATAGAAAGGAACTAAAATGAAAAGCGGAATATTTGATAAAAACGGAATTGAAGTAAAAGAAGGTGATACGCTTATATTTCCGTATATAACACCTATGGGTGATGTTTGCGAAGACGACCCAAATTTTGAAGCAGAAGTAAAATTTAAACACGGATGCTTCGGATATGAAACAAAAACGAACTTTATTCCGCTGGTGGAATGGAGTAAGAAAAAAAGTGGTGAATACGTGCCAAACTGTGGGAATAAAACAATAATTTTAGATGAATATTTATTTTGGATAAAGCACTAAGGCACATAACGTTGGTTTAACGGGTAAAACGGAAGGGGATTATTTTGAAGTCTAAAAAAGACAATCACAAATGCCCAGAATGTAAGATTGGCAGGGGTGTTGGTGGATCATACGGCACTAATGAGGGATTAAAAACAGTAGTTAAATGCAACATTTGTGGACATATTTGGGGGTGGACAACTAAGTGATTTATATTGGCAGGGTGGGTTTTATCCCGTTCTAACCGTGGTTATGCTTAGTTTTTTGCGGCCACAAGCCGCGTCTTAAAAAACGGCCTGTTGGCCGGGGAGGTTTAGAATGATCAGAAAAATATTGATAAGACTGGGCATGAGATGTGACCATAGAAATGCTACCGAACAGACGTGGAGAGACCATAATGGCGTATTGTTCGTAAAGACTGACTGCCCTGACTGCGGCTGGCATGATTGCGGTCATGTACAGGGTAGTGTGGAAGCAAGTCCGGTCGATGATTTTGTTACCCTGGGAGGTGGTTGAGGGTGGAGGCGGATGTTCAATTGCCGGGGCGGAAGCTACGAGCAGATGAATGGGTAGTGCGGTCAGTCAGCTTGGCTATTGCCCAGCGGATGGTGAGAGATCAGCACTATTCAAGAAGTTGTAGTAACACTGCAACATATCGACATGGCCTTTTTTATAAGGACGCATTTTGGGAAGAAGATTGCATGGGGGTGGCAATTTGGATTCCACCAACGAAAAGTGCAGCCAAGTCAGCATACCCGAAAAATTGGAGGGGCGTTCTGTCGCTATCCCGATTAGTTGTATTTCCAGAAGTACCTTCTAACGGGGCATCATTTTTACTTGGGCACTCAATGAAAATGATTGATAAGGGGCGGTGGCCTTGCCTGTTAACATACGCTGATGAGTGGCGGGGACATACGGGAGCGATTTACAAAGCAACAAACTGGATCTATGATGGTTTGACTCAGCCGCAAGCCGTTTATGTGAAGGATGGGCGGATGATCTCACGTAAGGCAGGGCCCAAGACAAGGAGGCACGACGAAATGATCAAATTGGGGGCGGAGATGGTTGGCCGTTTTAAAAAGCACAGGTTTCTGTATTTGTGGGGGAAGGCAATTGAATCAGGGTAACGATAAGCGTAACCGCGTTTGCGGTGGGAGGGAATAAACATGAATGAAATTAAAATAGACGGTGATGGAATTTTAAGGCTTGAATTAGAGAAACTTTTGTCACTTGCGAGAAAAAACAATTTAGGGTTTGCCTTCAACTATATAAAAATCAAGGCAGAGGAATTGTGCGGTGGGGGTAAATCCGGTTCACGCATGGGTTCACCGGGGCTGGATGGGAGTGGGGAAGTGGATGCAACTGCCGATGGTGGGATGCCAGAACTTCGTGGAATTGCTGATAAACTATCAAAAATGTTTAATGCACCTGATTATCCAAAACAAGGTGGGCCAGTAGAGGCTATAAAATTATTAAATAGAGCACTTGATATTTTGGGGGAAGGCAGTTGCCGGTGAACGATAATGCTCTGCGGTTTCGCGGGGCGGAAAGGAGATAAAAATGTGTTTAAGATGTAATAATGAATTCTGTGGAAGCAATGATTGTGGTCATTGTCAAAATGGATTAGATATTGAAAATTGCGAGTCTTATTTAAAATACAATTCAATTTTAGGTATTAATGATATGTTGGTGGAAGTGGGAGCGAAATCCGTCAGCAGCAACGGGTTAGCCAGTGGTGAGGACGGGGGAAAGGGTGGGCCTAAAAGCGAACATGATGAATTTATAGTGGCTAAAGAAAGAATAAAGCTATTAGAGATGAGATTGGAACATGAAGAAAGTTGCTATAAGGATATATTTGAATTTTGGAATGAAAGGTATCCAGATGAAATGCAAGAATATCTTGATATTAAAGAGTGAGCTTTTAGTGTGGCTAACGGCCTCGTGCATAACCGGACTCGGCATCTTTTGTTTTTGCCGAGGCAGGTTCATGCAGGGGTTGTTGGTGCGGCTGTTGGGGTACGAGGCCGTTGTTGGGACGGTGGGAGTGTTCCGGTGGCAACGGCTTGAAATGAAAATTGATTCGTAAAGTCTAAGGAGGTTGGGATGGCTATTTATGCCAAACGATTAAATGGCAAACAACGGGAATGGGCAAATAGATATGAGCGATTGACAACCTTTGAGCCGATGCATCAAGAGGATTTAGATGAAGGGAAAATGACATTTGAACAATTTGCAGACGCGAATATTAGATGGTTCGAAGATTGGTATACTGATGCAAGTTTGGGAATTACACGAGATGTGCCGAGAAAGGGGTGGGGATGAAGATTCGCGATGATCATCCGCCGTCCCAACAACGGGCGCCCTGCTGACGAAGGGCAGGCAGCTTGGTTCGTCCCAAATGTCGTGTTTTTGTATTCGTCAAAGACAAGGTTTTCGGTTTTATGATTCATTTATTGACAGAGCAATTTTCGGTTATCGCACGTTCACTTAAAAGAGAGCATTTTGCCTGCATCTCGTCCAGCAGGTGGTTGTGTGGGCGCTTCCTCTCGGAAGCGCGGGGAGGGTACAGGGCGCCCGTTGTAGGGAGCGCTGGATTGTCGGTTATGCAGTGCATGGGCTTAGGTTGGGGCCTATAACCCCTATCAAAATTATATATTCCAAATACTTGGTAAAGATGTATCTCTTGCTTTTGGTGGTGGTTGTTTATAATCAGGATTACGATAAAATTTATGACAATCTTTAATTTGACATTGCCATCCAGATTTAGTAATGGTTAGTGGGGCTTCAAGGTGTGGTTCTGAATATAGACAATTAAAGCAGAAAGGTTTTTTTGTTTTTTTATGTATTAAAATACCAGAACGTTCATCATGTTTATAATTTTTTAATATTGTTTTTAAATCAAAAGATTTTTGGAGATATTTAATATATGAGCTTCGAAGATATAAAGCCAGGATTAATAATAGGATTAATATGTATGGTAATTGCTTATGTAGGATTAATAATAATTGAGTTGCGATATAAATCATTCCCAGAATCAATAAGATCAAGATTGGTAAAAGAATTTTATTTAATAGTGTTAATTTTAGGTATGATTGCTTGTAATATTTATATTCTGATTTCATTTTTATTTCCCTAATACCTTCTTTTGGGGTGGTCAGATGTTAGTTAATAACAGAACAAAATGGAAGCGCTCCATACAACGGATTAGGCTAACCGGCGGACGGTTGGGTGATGGGCTGGAGGGCCGTCCGCGTTCTGCCTTGTGTTATGCAAGGTGGTTCGGTCGGGCGGAAGCGGGTGTTTTAACCGCCGCATAAATGAAAGGAAGATGATGGGACTGAATAAACAAAATGGCAATATGTACGACTTTGTAACACACACATGGAATACGATCAAGGGCAAGTGCTACCATGATTGTTCATATTGTTACATGAAGGTTTGGGGCAAATTGCCCGACATTCGGTTTGACGTAGGCGAGCTAAACACCCCGTTGGGCCAAGATCGTTTCATCTTTGTTGGGAGTAGTAATGATATGTTCGCCAAAAAAATACCGAACGAATGGATTGAGAAGACTATTGATCATTGCAAGAAATTTAACAACCGGTATCTCTTCCAAACAAAGAACCCAAATAGAATGCTATTTTACACCTACCCAGAGGACACAGTGTTTGGGACGACAATAGAAACGAACAGAAAATACGAAGGTATTTCTTTGGCCCCATCGGTATGGGAGCGAGCCGAAGCAATCGGGCGATTAGAGAAATATCAGACGATGGTAACAATTGAACCTATACTCGATTTTGACCTTGACCAAATGATTGCTTTGATTAGGGCGGCTCAACCTAATTGGGTGAATATTGGAGCGGATAGCAAGAAGGGCAATTTGCCAGAGCCTTCCGGCGATAAAGTGCGTGAGTTGATTGATGCGCTATCGTTTGTGGAGATAAAAACAAAGAAGAATCTGCGGCGGTTAAAATCTGCATAACGATTATCATAAAAGGCTGGTGGTGTTGTGAGGTTTATCCATTTTGAAAAAAATTAAAAAGTTGCAAGGGGCGGAAGTCCTTTTCATGAATTGGTTATACGCCGAAATAAAATAGAAAGGATTGGAAAATGGAAGAGTTGACTGATATGGAGAAATGCACCATTTATAAACGACACGGCGATAGGTGCGAAATAAAATGTAGGCTTGGACTGTGGAGTGTTGAAGGCCCATATGGTTTGCGATTAATAAATGAGGCAGACCACTATTTTCAACAATATAAGGCCGATGGCGAGTATGATAAATTGTTAGGCGTATAACGATAAGCGTAACCGCGTTTGCGGTGGGAGGGAATAAACATGAATGAAATTAAAATAGACGGTGATGGAATTTTAAGGCTTGAATTAGAGAAACTTTTGTCACTTGCGAGAAAAAACAATTTAGGGTTTGCCTTCAACTATATAAAAATCAAGGCAGAGGAATTGTGCGGTGGGGGTAAATCCGGTTCACGCATGGGTTCACCGGGGCTGGATGGGAGTGGGGAAGTGGATGCAACTGCCGATGGTGGGATGCCAGAACTTCGTGGAATTGCTGATAAACTATCAAAAATGTTTAATGCACCTGATTATCCAAAACAAGGTGGGCCAGTAGAGGCTATAAAATTATTAAATAGAGCACTTGATATTTTGGGGGAAGGCAGTTGCCGGTGAACCTATTAATAACCGGTGAGGTACACAAGATCAAAAATAACAATAGTGTGTAATATGCTAAAAAGGTGATTTGTGGGCACAAAATTTGATAAAATCATGAAAGTCAGGATTAATGGGGATGACAAGAGACTTTTCCGTGAAGCTTCAATTCATATTTATGGTGATGAAAGTTTGAGTAGATTTATCAGAGATGCTGGATTTGCGTTTATTGAACTAAAAAATGGTTTTGTTGAGCGAGAATTAGATAAAGAATATTTCCCAACAGGGAGACGATATTTGAGGTTTATTAAGCCATACAAAAAAGGGAAAAGACGGAGACATTGGGAAGGGCAAACATAATGAAAAAATATATTTGGTTGATCGCTTTTATTTTGATTTCCTGCCAACCCGAAACGCCGGATACTCCGCCCGAGGAGCCGCCAGAGGAACCGTGTATCTGGGGAAGCCTAAGCTGTAACATCATTGGGGATCCAACGAATGAGTTCAGCCTGAAAATGATCAATGAATTGAATTTGTCCGTTGATTCCATCGGCTTAGTATGTCTGGAAGGAAATTATCCAGACCGGATCGATCAGGCTGTTTGGGGTGGCGAGCGGTTTTTTGGCAGAAACAACGACGGCGTGCGTGGGACACAATGGAGCCGACAGATCAATCTGGCTCCGGGTGATAGCGTGCCGAACAATTACATTGAGTTGGATGGCACGGGCGAAGTGTTAATTTATGTTGTCATCAACACGTTGTATATTGAGCGAACTCTAAGTGATACCGTCGTTTTCTGGGCCGAGCAGGATACCGCTCCACCCGACACCGTCGGTCTTGCATCGGCAGTGGTGAGTTGGGACCCAAACACGGAATCGGATTTGGCGGGTTATCGGGTGTACTATGGATTGACGTCAGGCAAATATACGGTTTTTTTCGATGTCGGAGACGTCACCCATTTTCAAATCGACGGCTTCAGAAAAAACATAACTTACTACTTTGCCGTAACGGCCTACGACGAGAACGGGAACGAGAGTCCGTATTCAGTAGAAGTAGCGTGGCAATGGGGAGCAACTAACGTAGAACTGAAAGGGTGGCTATGAACAAAATGTGTGACTTTCACAACCCCCAAAAACTTGGATATTTACAATGGCATTCATGGGCCGAAGAAATGATAAAGAAGGGTGAAAAACAAAAGTATTGCCCCAAGTGCAAAAGATGGTTTTTTGATTGTGAATTTGGGGAAGCCAACAGGCAAACACAACATTTATAAGGCAAATCAATGCTTAAATATACCAAACAAGAGGTCATGCAAGAATTTTGGGGCTATTATCAAAAATATGGACATTGGCCGCGATATATCCCACAGGATACATTAAGCACTACATTTGTTTTTAGGGGGATAAAACGTTTTGGTAAACTATCAAAAGCTATTCAAGCGACAGAGCGGTGGCGTAAAAGACTGGATAGAGAAAAATGGTCTATCCCATGTGGAAGACAGCCCGACGATTTCTGGAAAGGTTGTTCCGATAGTCGATGTCATGCGAGGTGGCGATGTGAAATATGGCAAGGTGAAAAAGCTGAATTGGAAAGATTTAGAAAGAGCTTGAATATTAGTAAAAAAAGTATTATATTGAATGAGATTTATTAGTTGAAAGGAGTGGGGTTATGGAGAATGGTTATAAGTATGAAGATAAGGATGGAGATTTCTTAGAAGTGTATATTATTGGTGAGTTTATAGCATTTTGCATTAATGATGGTGATGAAATTTATGTTCCACCTGAAGATGTTAGTAAAATTATTAAAAATATTGAAAATGTGGGCAGGGAGGTTGAAGAAAGAATCTCTAAATAAGCCGTCCGCCCTAAATTTAGCATAAGCCGCGCGAAGGCATAGAAACAAATGCAAATATTTGTTATGTGCCGAAACGAAAGGGGTTTTATGAAATTGAGAGAATACACAGATGAACAGATAGATAAATATGGGAATGATTTTAACATAGATGTAATAAGAGAGGCTAATATAGATTTTAAAGAATGGTATGATCATAAAAAGTATCTTTGGAAAAAACCAACTAAAGATTTACCATGCCAAATATGTTATGAATGGCGGAGATTTCCAAAAGGACAAAGACATTTTGGGTATGCTTGGTGGAGAATTTGTAGTAAGGAATGTACGTGCTCCCACCATAAAGAAGAAGTGTGGATGGCATAGGCACATAACGTCTGTCATAATGTGCCGGTGGAGTTGTGAGGCTGAACCCGATTTCGGCGGATCTCTTCCTCGGTACAGGGCGGGGGTCACATTCATGACATTGTTATGCGGCGAAACGAAATTATAAAAAGGAGAAAATTGCAATGTATGACTACAATGTTGAGAAAAAAAAGATATTTACGGATGAGGGACAACGTGAGTTTTTGAAAGTTAGAGATAAGGCAAGACAGCTTCTGGATGAGGGTGGGGCATTCATGATGTTTTCTGCGCTTACGGATATTTCCGGTGACACATCATGGACAATGATGGCTTATGTTGACAGGCTTGTTGAGCTTGGTGAAATACGTGAAATTACAAAACCTGGGGTTGCGGGGCAAGACCGAGTTTTTGTAGCCGCATAACGTCAATGCTCTGCGGTGAAACGGCGGGGTAAGAGAAAGGATAAAAAAATGGAATTTCCAGAAATTGATAGAAAATCATGGTTTTATCAGAATTGCAAGCGTAATCGCAGGGTTGGTGCAAAGTGCTGTGATGTATGCCCTTTTAAGGAGGGTATTGAAGATCAGGAAAGCGGTGTTGGGCGGGTTTCATCCGTAGCAGCAACGGGTTATGCCGGGCCGGGCAGTGAGGAAGGGACGGGCTGGCGGCTTACTGACGAAGAAAAGCCGATGGAAGAAGGATACAAAATGTGTTCAAACGGAAAAGGATTGTTACCATTTTTCGCTATGTACAGGGACGGTAATTTTTATCTTGACATGGAATTTACTATACCGAAATACTGGCAAGAATTACCTAAGCCGCCAGAGGCATAACGCTAATTATAACCGGCTTGAGGCCGGGAGGTAAAAATGGATTGGGAACAGATAGTTCAAGAAATGCTTAGTTGTTATTCAAATAAAAAATATTGGTATAAACATTTAGTTGGAAGAAAATGGGATATTGTAAAAGTTGCAGAGCATTTGCAAAAAAAGTTTGGTGGGGCAAGTCCGGTTCATAATCAAGTTATGCCTGGCCGGGAAGATGCGGAGCGGAAGGGCAATCAGGGCGATATAATTGTCGGCAAGTACAAACTTTGCGCTCATAATGCCGAAAACGGGCAAGTATGGCTTAAAGTGTGTAAGACTGGCGAAGGCGTTTTGCTCGGAGAGAAAGAAATTGAAGAATTATATTTAAAACATTTTTAGCCCTGATTGGGGCATAACGGCTTGCGTTTAACCGGCAGAGGCAAGGACGTGGGCAGGGTGGCTGTCCGTGTTCTAACGCTGGTTATACGGGTTTGCCCTTTACCCTAAAAATATAAAGGAATGAATTATGTGTAAACATAAAAGACTTGAATTGCGGGGGCATATCAGACCCGAAAATTTATCAAAAAATGATATGTGGATTTCGGATTTATCTTTGGTTTGCATGGATTGTGGAGCACATTTATTGTATACCCCTAACAACCTTAAAAATATTATTAATATTCCACATCCAGATAAATCTAATTGCAAACACCCATCAAATGTATTATCCTATGATTTGTGTGGTTTCGGAAGATGGACGTGTCTACAATGTGGGGAAAGAGGTATTTCATCTCCAGCATCTAAATTGGAGATAAGAACCTCTTGCAAACACGTATAACGGACTGGTAATAACCTGAAAAACCGCTACACTGAATTTTAGGTTATTATACAGACGTTTAATTAATGGATGGGAATTCCAATTGATATATGATAATATTGGAGATTATTGCAAGGAGGAAACTACCTTATTTAAGCTGTGCCCTTTTTGCGGGAAGCGTTTTTAATCAAAACGGTTGAAAATAGATAGGTTGTGGAAGTATGGAAATCCGTAAAACGAGAAGTAGTGGGGTGTAAGAATATGAAATATACTCAGGAAGTTGTTGATGCTATTGTAGCCAGCCTAAGAGAAGGCGTACCCATAAAAAAGGTATGCGATCTTGTGGATATTAGTGAGGAAACATTTTATGCGTGGCAAAGAGAAAAACCTGAATTTTCTGAGGTTGTAAAAAAAGCGCGTGCTGATAAAATAAAAGATATTTTAAGCCATATACGTACAGCGGGTGTGGGTGAGACAAGGGTACAAGTTCAGTGCCCGGATTGCAAGGCTAAATTTGAAACAACAATCACTTTACCCACAAAGGCGTGGCAGGCATTAGCATGGATACTTGAACGAACGGAGAACGAGGACTTTGGACGTAGGTATCAAGTAGGCGGAGGCAAGGAACCCATTAAACATATTATAGAGTTTGTGGATGGAGACGATACATAGGATAGTCATTCCTGGTTATACAAATCCCAAAACTGGAAAGAGACACGAAGAACAAAAGCGATTCGTTGAAAGTGCCACTAAAAGGAAAATCGTCAAAGCTGGAAGGCGTGGTGGCAAAACTATTGGGTGTGGGAAAATAGCATTACATGGGTTTAGAGATGGAAAGAGGGTATTATATGGAGCTCCTACAGTAGAACAGGTAGGGGCTTTTTGGCATTTCATTAATACGGTTTTAGAGCCTGTTATATCAGAGAAGATATTATTCAGGGACAAGAATTTACATATTATTGAAGTGCCAAATACGGATATTAGGATAAAGGCTAAAACGGCTTGGAATGCAGATACACTAAGGGGTGACTGGGCGGATATACTCATTCTTGACGAATTTCAATTAATGAATGAAGACGCCTGGGAGATTGTTGGTGCTCCGATGCTTTTAGATAACAATGGTGATGCTGTTTTTATTTTTACCCCCCCAAGTTTTAGGATGAGGGGGGTTACTAAAGCCTTTGATCCCCGCCACGCTTCTAAAATGTTCAAAAAAGCACAGAAGGATACATCTGGTCGCTGGGAAGCATTTCATTTCACGAGTTACGCAAATCCATTTATTGACGAACGGGCCCTTGACGAAATTGCTATAGATATGACCCAACTTGCCTATAAGCAAGAAATCTTAGCCGAAGACATTGATGACGTTCCCGGAGCCCTGTGGACACAAGCAATCATTGATAATACAAGAGTCAGTGAAGCACCAAGAATGAAAAGAATCGTTGTAGGTGTCGATCCCCAAGGAAAAAAGAAAGATTCATCGGAAACGGGTATTATTGTTGCTGGACTTGGGTATGATAATCATGGATACGTTTTGGCGGATTATTCTATTAATGCGAGACCGGAGGGGTGGGCTGAAAGCGTTACGCAAGCTTTTGAGGAAAACGAAGCAGACAGAGTTATCGCAGAAAAGAACTATGGTGGTGATATGGTCAAGAGTGTGATTCAGTCAGCGGGGCCTAATTTACCCGTTAGATTGATAACAGCATCACGGGGCAAGACAATACGGGCCGAACCCATATCATTCCAATATGAAGAGGGAAACGTACACCATGTTGGCATATTCCCAAAATTGGAAGATGAAATGTGTACCTATACACCCGGCAGCGGCTGGAGTCCCAATAGGATGGATGCCCTTGTTTGGGCGTTAAAGGAATTGTTACCCATAAAAGGCAGGGTATCTTCTTCTCCTGTCAAACTTGGTGAACCAAGACCCATAGATTAAGAAGGGGGTTATTATAGATACCAAATTAAATCAGGGGTTGTTAAACCTTGCACAACATATTACAAATATGTGCATAGAGGATTTGAGTGGAGATTCAAATAAATGGAATGTAGTCGGTGTTATTATTCCAGATGATACATTATTGGCAATTGTGAAATATGATAATGGGAAACAGGCAAGAATTACTGGATTGTGGGCATCTAAATTGAAGAGACTAAGTTGTGGGGATGGGGTTGATGATTCCGTCTCTGAAAAGTAGCCGCCATAACAAATAGCTGAAGAAAGGAAAATGACATGACAGCAGGGGTAGAAAAGATTTGGGCTGTATATAAAAGATGTTGGCCGAATAGAATTGTGGCTTTATATAAGGACGAAGAAGCCGCATTAGAACATTCTAAAATCAGGAAAAATTACAAAACAGAATGTTGGGCCGTATTTGAGAATTGTGACCAATCTATGGAATATTACATATGGAATATTAAAAATAGGTGAGGAAAAGTTTTTGATCTGGTTAAAATAGTGAAAAGGGAAAATGCGCGAAACAACCAAGGTGAGGCATGATGAAATCCGCCATGTGTTAGAGGGGCGGATAGAAACATTAAGGCAGCGTGGCGTACGTGATTACGTCCGGCGGGCTTGTGAGGATTTGTCCAAAGAGGTCGGCTATACAGCGAGGACATTAAGGGATTGGTACTATGAAATCTAATAATGGAGCAATGTTTGAAGATGAACAAATATAAAAAAATAAAAGAATGGATGTCTGAAACAAATAGCAGTAGCGGGTTAGTCAGTGGTGGGAATCAGGGAAAGGGTGGGCCACAAAATGCGGGTGGGGTATGTAAATGGACATATCGAACACTTGGGGATTATGACCCATATCATACAACAAGTTGTGGAAATGATATAACATTACATCAGGGTTGTGAATGGGTTGAAACAGATTATAAATTCTGTCCTTTTTGTGGCAATAAAATTGTGGGGAAGCATTTTGTGTGTGGCTAACGCCGCCAATAACCAGGCGGCTGAGGAGCGGAGCGACGAAGACGATCCGCGTTAATTAGCCTTGTTATGTTTTTACTTTGGAGATAACGATGATTAGCAAAAAATTTGGGGAAGATTTTAACAGCACCCGTGGCGCACTTACCTTGGATGTTTCAGAAGTAACGGACTCCGATGCTACGGGTGGAGTCCATACGAAAACACACGCAGACGGATGGACAATTACAGGTGAAGTACACGAGGACTATTACACATGGGTTAATTCATTTAGTGCCACACACCCTGAATACGGAACGGTGGCTGGTGACTTTGAAGATGAAGTAACGGCAACCTCTGAGGAAGGGTTTAAGCACTTCTGGCAGCACCATCGGCCTACTGAGTGGGACTATAGTAATATTTAAAACATAACATAAACGGCATGCTTTAATGAAAAGAAATTAGGGCAGGATTGTAAATATTTTTTCTATACGTTATTTGCGTATACTTGCTTGACAAATTAATAATATAATATTAAATTAATATCCGTTGAATGTTATCCTAATTCGGCGGAGTTTATTTTGGATATAAACATCTCGACTCGCCCCTTCAAGGTAAGATTGCGAAAACCCCAACCCCCTAAACCCCAAAGACAGGCATCTGCAACATCGCAGACACGGGAAACCTACGAAAGTGGAATATCTATATTTAATGCCTATAATCCCCTGAAACACAACATGGGGGCCTACCGTGAATTGAGGGAAAAAATACCCTTCTTCAATGTAGCCATAAAGAAACTCGTACAGCTTATTGGTGACCCGATATTTGATTCTCCATCCGATTCCGTAAAAAAGAAAATAGAAGACTTTGTTCAAAAAGTTCAGGTAAATCGCTTTGGCAGAGGATTGGGTTCTTTCTTAGACGAATTAGAGGATTCAGCTTTTGAAGTGGGTGGTGGTTGGGGAGAACTTGTACCAACAAAAACAATGACAGATGTTCATCGTTTGAAAATAGCCTCTGCCGAATCTATGTGTTTTATAAAAGATGAAAAGACGGGCGAACTTGTTATCGGCACTTATAAAGACAATCATTTTATGCCACTGCCTGTTGAAAATATGGATTTGATTTATTACTTGGCTTTTGATCGAAGACAGGGACATCCGCAGGGTTATAGCTTGCTTTATTCTTGTATGTGGCCGAGCCAGGCATTTTTGCGATGGGAAAAATCCTTTGAAAATCAAGTGCAGAGATTCGGGGATATATCTCTCGTCGGTGCTTTTGCCCCACCCGAGGGTGGAACCGTTGAGGAAGCAGATTATACAAGAGATAAATTCATGGAGCAATTGGGTAAACTTTCAAAACTGAAAAGGCGCGGGAATGTAACCGATATCGGATTAAGTATACCGCCTGGTGGTACGTGGGATATAAAAACATTGGGCGCAGATGCAAAGTTAATAGCAACCAAAGATTCCGTCAGAACGCTTTTAGAGCAATTGATCGCAAATACCGGCCTTCATCCTTCGTCCCTGGGAGTCCATTGGTCTACCTCCGAACGTATGTCGGTAATGCAAAATTTATTGCTAATGTCTAATCTCAACGCACAACGGGAACGGATCAATCCAATTGTTGAAAGAATTATCGATACCATGTTGGAGCTTACGGGTGATGCTGGAGCAGAATGGAGCATGAAATGGCCTGAAGTTATGTTATTGGGGGAAACCGAACGAGCCGATGCAAAAAAGAGCAATTGGGAAGCCATTAAAAATATGCTTGAAGCTCTTGAAATGGCTATTGCCTACGGATGGGCTGATGAAGAAAGTGCAAGGGAAACATTGGACAGAGAGGGTTTTGACGTAACTAAGTTACCGTCTAACTGGTATGCAAAGGTCAAAGAAAGATCGTATTTAGCAAGAATGGCAAGGGAAATAGAATAGGGGGGAATGGAATGTCAACAAGAAGAGGATATTGTTGAAAAATAATTTAGGACAGGAACATAGAGTTTGTAAAAAATGTCCTATTCATCATGTAGAAAACTGTACCACCTGTTTTGGGTTTGGATTAAAAATTGTTAAAAATCGACAAATACCAATACGATGTGGTGAAGCCTGTGAACCGAAAAGATTGTTGAATTATCAAATTGTGCAATGTCCGGAGTGTGGTGGGCTTGCATAGAGAATCATATAGATATATTTATTGTCAACATGAAGATACTTCGAGTGTTGTGTATACGCACCCTCCTAAAAAGCAAGGGGAGATAATTAAAGATGGACACTAAAGAATTACAAAGCAAAGTAGAAGAGATAGAACAAAATATTGGAAAGCAACTGAAGGAGCTGATAGACAATGCGCCGGAAGTTAGAGACGTGCAAATTTATTTAGGAAAAAGTCTTTATACGATTGGTGGAATTAATGATTTTAGCGTAGACATTAAACTAATTATATGATTAATGCCCAACTTGACATCTCAATACATACAGACCGCTTGCGAAAAATAGCAATAGCCAAGGGTTTTGAAATACCCGACGGGCAGGGCGTATGTTGTTTTAAAGTTACAACTCCGAATTTCCATGAACTTGAACTTGCCAGTAGAAAACACCGTTGGCCTAAAATGCGAAAATTGCAAGCAGATTTCTTTAATGCTTTTATGGAAGAAGCAACAGAGCAAGAAATTGAGATTCTCAATATATTAGCATTACCGGATATAGAAACGGTTAGGCAGGCCGAGTTTACGGATGTGGATGATGTGGGAGAGACGGGGAAATTCCGATACACGCTAATGATGAACGAAGAACTCGACCGTGTGTTTTATGAATGGCGTGAGGAGTTGTTGGGGACGGAAGCAGTAAAAACCGTCGATCCGATGTCGGCCACCTATCCGTTTCATCAATTATCTGCGTTTAGCATCGGGACTGATCAAGTCTTTAGGGATGCTTTGAGAGAGTTACCGGATTATGTTGATTCCGAAGAACTTAAACGAAGACGTATTCAGGCAGCTTTAGATAATCCCTATTTACGTGCCGTAATCCGTGATGGTGGGAACAGGATCAAGGAAGAGCTTGGTAAAAAGCATATTAGATTAATAAAAATTGCTTTACGGGAAAAAGCAAAAGAAGGACAAAACCCGCTTCAAGTTGCACGATGGCTTCATAAAGAGGTGGGGGAAGGCAAAGCTTGGTATTGGAGACGGCTCGCACGATCTGAATCCGTATTGGCAGCCGATGCTGCTTTTGAATCGAGCATAAGACAATATCAAATCCCTTACGAACGCTGGAGTGCGGCTCCGACAGCGTGTCCTATATGTATGCAATTTCAGGGAAGAGTATGGTCGGCAGGACGAGGCCCGCATCCGGTATCGGATACGCACCCACACTGTCTTTGTGTTAGGCGAGTTGTTTACGTAACGGATAAACCGATACAGCGACCGTGGCAAAGAGAATCACCATATAGTAGACTATATACAAGAGAAGAGCTTGAAAACATAGAGTGGAGGATTTGAAAATGGCAGAGCAAAAGAAAAAAGACCCAGTTGAAGAAGCTCAGAATCTTTTGGGTAAAAAGCCAGCTTTTGACTCAGAAACAATTGAGCCTCTGGCAAAGCTACAAAAACAAGTATTCGATGCTTATATTGCAAGTGGATTTAATGAACATCAGGCTCTTGAGTTGACGATGGGTTGGATTGCACTTACACTTAAAAAAAATCTAACATAGAATGGTTGCTGCGATTATCTTTATTATTGCGTGTTTAGTTTATTCCGTATATAGCTTTGCTCAAATAACATGCGGAACTGCAAACTGGATGTGGCATATAACGCAGTGGGCTTCGGCCTTGATGTTTGTTATTTCGGGAGTATCTTTCGGTTTAAATCTTAGAGAAATGACTTGGCATGAATTCGGTAGAATTGTTGCCGTGGCAGTTTTGGGAATACCGGCTTATGTATTTTCCCTTCATTGGATGTTGAAATATTTAAAATAAAGGAGTAACTAATGCCAGTTGTATATTGTGAAAAATGTGGAGCCCCCATCAGTGTTTGTGTTTCTGATTACAAACGCTACAAGTCGGGCCGCCCTAACACCGTACCCTTGCTTTGTCCTAAATGTTCAAAGCGTCGGGGAAGTGCTGAAAAAGTCGCGGATATTGCAGAGGGCGAGGAAAAGGAATTTGGTGGAAATGGGGCCGAAGTAAAAAAAGGGAAACGGGGACGCAAGAAAAACGAGGAGAGCGGAGGCTTTGGTGGCTTCTCGCCGAACTAAAGGATGTTTAAAGTTGGGCGAAAACAGATGCCCAACTTGTAATCGCTTTTTGTACGAGGTAACATCCGATGGCATTGAGATCAAATGTCCAAAGTGCAAGAAAGTGGTCTGTTTTGTAAATTCGAGTTTATGGCAAGAGCCAACAGAAGATAGATAAAGTTTCATTGACATTTGAGAGCGGTTCGACCGCCTGATACTAATAGAGCTGTACGACAGCCGATTCTCTGAAAAGAGGGTCGGCTTTTTTGTTGGGAATTAATAATGAGATTTTTAAACGAATCAAGACGCAATTATCTTTTCGCGCTTGATGAAATAATAAATTACGAGAAAGACGGCATCCGCGCCGAAGACGGGATGATATGGTTCCCACGGGTTTATGAAGACGCAGAAGAAAACTTTATCCATAAACAAGTGAACATTGAAAATCAAGACAAAAAAACATTCAGAACAATAGAAGAATGTGAGGCATGGTTTGAAGAACACACGAAGGATATAGCAATGGATAAAATGGTTAAGGTTTCCATGTTGCCCGCCGAACGTCTTGAACCTACCGACGAAGATTGGGAGCTGATGAAAGAATATATACCAGGTGCGAAAAGAGGGACAAAGACGAAGGAAGACTTTGTGGTATTTCGGGATCATCTGGCATTCAATCTTTTGGACCGTGATAGCCAGAGATTTCCCCCGAAGGTATTGGAACGTCTAAAGAATACAATTGTCGGGAAAAGGAAATTACCGTCCCATGACTGGCCTGGTTCAAAGGGTGTCATTGGAAGGTATTTTAAGAGTGATATAGAAACGTCGGGCATTGATGAAGGATTGAAGGCCTTGGGTGGACATATTCCGTCCGAAGCTAACCGGACATTACAGAAGAAGATCGCCCAGCAAGATAGTGGAGTATTGTGGCTGGTCGGTAGTTATTATGTGCCAAAAGAAAAAACGGAAATTATCAATGATCTTGATTCCGGCTTGTGGGCGTCTTCGATTGGATTTGTGGGCGGGCAGACTAAAGACATTGAGGATGAAAAAGGCAAAAAACTTTACGAGGAATATATTTTAACTGATTTTTTGGAAGCTGCCGAGGGGTCTTTGGTGGGTGTAGAGAGTCAACGGGGAGCGGAAACGAAAACTGTCAACCCTGAGCTTGAAAAAGATGAAGGAATGAAAATTACTTATGCCGAAGTTATTAAACCCTACGAAAACGAACACGCCTGCAGATTGAAAGACCCCAGTCAGTACGAAAGATTCGCACGGAAAAATTGCGAGCAAAAACACGACGGGAAATGTATAGATGTAATATATGGCATTAAAGACGGAAAATCAGAAATACAATCATTAAGATATAAGATAAAGACGTGGAGTGTTTCCGCAGCGAGAAACCATTGCGAATCACGTAAAGGGATATTTGAAGCCGCTGCGAAGGTTGTGAGTAGCCTTGCTGTTAAGAAAAAAAATAAACCAGGAGGAAACATGAAATTTACAGTGGATTCTGTTGGCTTTTCAAAGGAAATCGAGCTTGACGAAGAGTCTATTAACACCCTCCAGGCCGACATTGAAGACGCAGTTCAGCAAAAGGTCGCAGACATCGAATCGGAGATGAAAGAGCCGACCGAAGAGTTGACTGCCGTAAAAAAGGTTTTCGGCGAGGAATTCACCGCCGAGAATGCTAAGGATGTGAAAATCAAGGCCGACGAGTGGGAAAAGTATCACAAGCAATTGATCGAGGATACAGTTAGACTTGGATGTATGGCAGGCTTAGTATCAAAGGAAAAAGCTGATAGTAAAAGAGAATTTCTTGAAGATTTGTCTTTTGAAAAATTACTTGCCCAGCATACGGAATATCAGGAGGCGGTTGACAAGAAATTCGAGTTGAAGGGTATTTTGCCCGACAACAACGATGATCTTAACCCAGACAAAAAAGACAATAAAGGGGAATCAGAGGAAATTATACACGTTCCCGATTCTGCATTTAGCATTGGAGGTTAGATATGTCCAGAGTAAGAGGTGGTGGCGACCGTCCAAGTATTACGAGGGTTGGTTGCGTGCCGGATTCTACATTTGAAAGTGAAATTGATGCTCTTGTGGCTGCTGGAACAGATGTTATTGGAAAACTCGTTACGGCAACTTTTTCCAATAATTATGAAGTGACAAGTGCTGCTGCCGGAGCCGTGCCACACGGCAAAATCGTTGATTATAGGGTAAGTGGAAGTTCGTATGCATTGACTGTTCATTTTTTCCTGATGACGGATCAAAATGGCAATGTGTTTGCGCCTACACAGATTATTAATCTGCCCTATGATGGTACGACTGCCTTGCAAGATACTTTCAAGGTTGACGATACGACTTATATGAATATCGAAGATGCCGGTGCAAGTGGGGCTGGTGTTGTAATTGCCGTAGACGTGCCCACGACCAACCGCGTTGATGTGATGGTATAAGGAGGCTAAAATGGCTTATACACCAAGAATTGACCCCATGAAAAGCTCTAAAGTTGTAGAGGCATGGTATCCCAAAGACGGACTCGAATCCGGTATGTATAAACATGCAGCTAAAGATGGCAAGTCTTTTACTATGTTTCTTGAGGAGCTGAAATCTGAAAAAATGGGGCAGCAAACTATTTATGACGGGCTTTCGCTTTCTCAGATATTCGACAAAAAGGCAAAAATGAGAGCAAATGGCGAGACCCCCCCCCTAACTGCTTTTGAGGAAGGCTTGAAAGCATGTGGTATTCGTTTCGACGGTATCGGAACCGATAATATAGTCGGGAAGTTTTTCCAGTTTTCCGGAGCCGACGTTCTTTTCCCCGAAGCAATTTCTACGCAAGTTTTTGCAGGTCGCAAAAAAGATAATATGGTTCCGATTTTTGCTGCTCGTGAAACCATGCTTGATTCAATGACTTATTACAAAATTTACATTGAAACGGCTGAGGCGGATGAGCAAACTTCAAAATTAGAACCACGCGAAGAAATGAAGGAAACGAAAATCGTCGTTGGCAAACAGACGGTTACTCTTCAGAAATTCGGCACCTATTTGACACAGAGTTATGAAGATATTAAACAAATGCGCCTGAATATTTTTGCTGTTGCCCTTGATCGAATTGGTTTACAGATTAAAGTTGATGAAACCGATGATATGTTTTATACTATGATTAATGGCGACGGCAATTCAAACACGCCGGGTGCTACTGCATCTGCCGATGCTTCGGGAGTAATTGATGGCGAGGAAGTGACGAAAGTTCGCACGATTATGAGTTCTCCGTATCAGGTTTCCGTACTTGTTGGCAAAAAGGCCGGTGTCCGTAAATGGATCAATGCTCTTGCGGATTATACAAATCCTTACGATATGCGAAGTTTCACCCAGGAGGTTGTGCCACAGTTAGTTATGCCAGTTATGTACGAGTGGGATACCAGTACGATCACAACTTCCCATTTTTACGGTGTTGACAAAAATTACGGCATTGAGCATCTAACGATGGGTAGTGTATTGACCGAAACCGAAAATCTAATCCGACAGCAAATCAAGGGTACTGCTATTAGTTATGCAGCGGGGCATGCAATAATTGACGAAAACGCTGTTTGTGATTTTGATTTTTCGTAAGGAGTGACTTATGGGTGTAATATATGTAACAAGCAAGAAAAAGAAACCTCTCTCCTTGTCCTGTCCTGTGAGGGGGAATTATAATCATTATATGAGCATTAACCAATATATGATTGATAAAAAAATCCCTCACGAGGTTCCCGATGTACCCTTTTATCATGACAAAATCAGTCAGGGGCTACTTGCATTAGACAACTCAAATAAAGCAGCCTCGAAGTGGAAAAAGTATTATGATAAAAAGGTGAGCACAACCGAAGAAGCCCAAAAACGGTATGCAGAAGATCGCGAGAAAAAACTTCAACGGCTGCGGAACGAGCAGGAAGAAAGGGCAAGGCTAAGGGGGCGGCGGGTTTCGCCTGCAGTGAAACCTAACAATGAAGATACTTCTGAAAATTTGGAAGTAAACGAAGATACTTCTGAAAATGATAATGAAGATACTTCTGAAAATTTGGAGGTGCAAGAATGAAGCGATTAATCATCTTTCTTTTAATGATCGGATTTGCATTTCCGTTGTTCGCACAGAATCGTGAACCTTCCGGCTTTGGTAACGTGGGAACCTTCAAAAGTTGGATTAAGGATGGCTTAACTAACATAACGATTTATGGGCTTACCCATGCAGGTGCCCTGACAGTCGGCGAAGACGATACTGGATATGACGTCAAGTTTTTCGGTGCCACATCCGGGAATTATGTTTTTTGGGATGAAAGCGAAGACCTGTTGAGCGTAGTACAGACCAACGCAAACACTTCTGGAACAGAGCGGGCTACAACAGTTACGCTAACCCAAACCGGCGCAGGTGCGATTTCTGAGGCATTTTACGCTAAAGTCATTGCAGATGTTCAAACCGGATCCTGGGTGAACGGAATTGTCGGACGAGTGGATTATAGTACAGGGTCTACCGGAGATGCGGGTGGCGGTATGGCGGCTGCGATTTGTGCCGAAATCAATTTACCAGCCAAGTCTCCGAGTGGTGGGGCTTATTATGCCTTTGATGCAGAAATTGAAGCTCCTGAAAACTTTTCGTCTATAACAAATCCGACATCATTCCCAATGGCATTTATGCGAACCGGCCTATGGGGAAACGGAACCGCAAAGGCGAATTGGGAAGATTACGGATATATCTTCCATTTCGATGACATCACGGATGCCTCCGGCAACGTCTGGTATGATAATACGTTAAGGTGTTTAATTAATACCACTGCATTCTATATGGTTTTTTCCGAGGCAGAGGGCGAATTCCAGACACAGTATTTAATTGAGTCTACAAATACAACGGACGCATCAAGCACAACGGTTGCAGCGCTTCAGTCAGACGGCGGATTGGGAATTGCGAAACAGGCACATATCGGCACAGGTTTGACGGTCGGATATACTACCGCAGACGAAAATGAACCTGCTTTCAAGATTATTGGTGATGCTGATTCTGATGCGGCGGGTGATACCGATGATACGTTCCAAATCGCTATCACGGCAAATGCCACCCCTACAAATGCTACGTGGGGGTTCACATCTACTCAAAGTGCTGGATATACGTTTGATAAAAAAATTGACCTTGCGGCGGGTTTAGATGTAGGAACTGATTTGGATGTTGACGGAACGGCAAATCTGGACAATACCGATATTGATGGAACGTTTGCAGCGGACGGGACTACTTTTGATGTCAATAGTACAACTTCCATGACGTTTGACAATTCTAACACGACGAACGGGATTGACATCAATACCGGAACATCGGGAAGCCCGGTTGACATTGGACATTCGACATCCGAAACAACCGTTGGTGACAATCTTACTGTCAATGGTGATGCCGATGTGGTCGGAGCACTTACGGGCGGAACGATTGCTTCTGATGCAACGGTCACGGCTGCTTCAACAATGTCAACCGGTGCTAACGCTGGAACATCTGGTCAAATTACGTTTATTGCGAGTGATAACGATCAAGGTACAGTAACAATCAACACATCTGATAATCTTGCATTTGCGGGTTTTGCTGGTGGCGTTGATGTAGATGGCGACTTTACCGCTGGAAGTGTTGCGTCAGATGCAGGAGTAAGCGGAACATCTGTAACCATAGCACCATCGGCTGCCGGTGCCGCAATTGATCTACAACTCGAAACTGAATGGGTGTCCGGCACTTTAATTGATGCTGATTTTGGCAGTGCTACTACGTTAGACGATGACGCCATTGGTTTTGAGATGGATTTAAATGGCAATGTTACCATGACAACTGACAAGGATGTTACCGCAATTAGCTTAAAGTTACCGGCGTTGAGCCAAACGGCAGCTAATACAACTGCGATTTACGGGTTAAATCTTAGTACGGCTGGAGCGTTAGTACAGAGTTCGGGTGCTGGAACAATAAATTGGCGTGGTGTGAATATACAAATGCCAAATAGCACTCAGACAACCGGAACAGTATCTTCGATTGGAATTGACATCGCTGGTGGAACATTAACAAGCGGGACAGCTTACGGTATTGATGTGACTGGATCGTTTACGCGGGGCGCACACATAGCAACAAGTATGGCAAACGCTAACGTTGGTGATGGATACGGTGCGGCGATTGAAGTTGATGTTACTACGACAGGAACAAATGCAGGTCATCTCGCTGCTGCTTCAGCATGGGTAAACGTAAACAGTGCAGTGGCCGCAGGCGGGAATCTGGTTGCGGCTCGCAATGATGGTATCTGGGTTAATACTGGTGATTCTGGCAACCTTACGAATGCCATTGCTATCTTCGGCGCACGAATGCACATGTTGAGCGCGGGAAACGAAACAGCTGCTTGCCCATTTAGTCTGAATGTTTCAGGCACTACGACGGATGCGCTGTTTTACCTTTATAACGAGGATGGAAGCACATCAATGGGCTATACTGCCGATGGAAATACCGGAGCAAATAAGATCGGAGCCGTACCCTTGTATATCGATGGGAATACCAGTACGAAATACTGGGTATATATCTACGATAATTACAATTAAAAAAAAGGCTTTGGGGCTGTGCCTAAAAACAGCCCCGTTATTTAAAACAGAGAGGAGAATTTAAAATGAAACGTGCGCAAATGAGTATCGGGCTGTTCATTGGTATTTTGTTATTTTCTACATCCCTTACGGCAGAGTATGTTCCATTCAAAGTCAATCTGAGCATGCTCGAAAGATTTATTGTACTTTCGCTGTTGCCCGAAAAGGCGAGTTTTAGCGATTGGAAAGTCATCAACGACTTAAAGGATCAACTTGCACCCAACGAACAGGAACGAGTTGCGATTGAAGCTAAACAAAATCCCAATGGCAGTATAAATGCTAAATGGGACGCAGTGCCAGAAAAAGAAATCGTATTTGGAGAATATACGGAAAAACTGATTGTTGAAGCATTAAAAAACCTTGACGCAAAGGGAAATCTCAATATTAATCAATTATCACTTTATAGGAAATTTGTGTTAAGAGAAATCAAAGAATAAATAGATTGGATAAATAGATGAAGAAGCCAAAACTCGCTTTTATTACTCATCACAATTGTGCGCGTGTCACAAAAGAAGCGTGGGTACTTAAAAATCTTGGTTATGAAATACGATTAATTTCTCATTTACCCAAAGAGTATGATAAAAGTCTTTACGATAGCATCAATTATTATGAAACACCGGAAAAATTCAGATCAACAATAAAACTGTTCTTTGGCAAAGTTGATATATTCCATGTTCACAACACGCCCGACTGGATGGCATGGACGATTCGAGAATTGAATCCAAAGGCAAAGATTATCCTTGATGTTCACGATTCTAATAGATGGCTTTTTGGCGAACAGACGGTTGATGCTACGGGTGAAAAAGTAATATGGTACGATGAGGATATGGCTATTGGTTGCTCAAATGGATTGGTTTTGCCAAGTTTGGGTTGCCAGAAAGAGATAAAAACACGAACATCAAAACCTACAACTTTCATTCCTCCGGCCTGCCCGGAAGATTGGTATATAACAAAACCCCAGGGATTCTACGGTGGTGCCGTAATTAATGGTGGGGTCTCAATGGATGTAATAAACAGTGGAGAGATATGGAGGAATTATACGGATTTATGTAAGGCATTGAGAGGGAAATGTCAAATATATATGTATACGCCGTCTATTACAGCCCGTGCAGATGATAAATTGAATATTCACTACATGAATTTAGGATGCCGAATATCTAAAATGATGATGAGTTTGGTTATTGAGAAGTTAGGCGAACACTCGTGGAATATAGTAGGTAACTGGTTAGCTAATAACAAAAAAATAAAAGTATTTGATATTAATATGCCCAATAAATTTTTTGACGCGGTTGCGGCTGGCATACCGTCAGTTTCATTTGGAGTGCAGGAGGTAAACAGACTTATTGAAAAATATGATATTGGGATAGTGGCCAATACGCCGGATGAATTTATTGAACGATGGGATGAACACATACAAAAACGAACAAACCTTGCGATGCACAGGCGGAAGCTATCTATGGAAAATTTTATCGGAAACCTAACCAAGTTTTATGATAATTTTTAGAAAACGCTATGGAACAAAACAGCAAATATTATGACGAAGTTTACAGGTACTCTGAAGACTATAAAGTGCATTATAGGCGATCACCATACTATCCTATTTGGAATGTTTTTGTAAAAAACATGAACCCCAAAATGAGAATCGTAGACTTGGGTTGTGGGCCTGGTCAATTTGCGAAATATTTACGGGATGAAAGTTTCCAAGATTATATCGGCATTGATTTTTCGCATGTAGCCATTGATATGGCGAAAAAATTAGTGCCGGATTATACTTTTATTTGCGCAGACTTAAATACTTGTCCGTTGCCCGATGCAGACTATTATGTTTTGTCCGAAGTCTTGGAACACCTTGAAAAGGATATTGCTTTAATTCAAAAAATACCATTCGGCAAAAAAGTTGTTGCATCGGTTCCCTGTTTTGACAATCCTGCTCATGTAAGAACATTTAAAAATATAAACGATGTTACAAAAAGATATGGAAAATATGTTGTGTTTGATGTACTTGGTCAAGTCGGATTGTTTTTTGTGTTTAGCGGAGAAATGAAAAGGGAATTCTAAGAAAGGAGAAAGAAATGAAAAGAGCATTAATTATAGTTTGTCTGATGATTTTATTTGGCTCGTCTGGATATGCACAGTCAAAACCTAACGAAAGCCGAACCGTACCTGCTGGACAGGAACAAGCCGCTCGGATTAATCAAACTGAGGCTGATGAATACCAACGAGTCAAATCCGAATTGGAAGAAGCCCAGAAATTGATAGGGCAGTATACGATATATGTGTCCAAGCTCGAAAAGAACAACAAACAACTTGTTGATCTGCTTGAAATGTCTCGGCAGGTTCTAAGGGAATTGGCAAACGCCGAAACAATTGAAGAGCGTGACAAAATATTAGCAAAATATCAAATAAAGGAAGCTGATGGCTAATATAACTGCTGCGCAAGTACAAGCAACTGGCGGATGGACGACTACCGAGGCTCCTGATGCAACCCTTGCCTTGGCTCCATATATCCCGGCTGGTGATGGTTGGTTGAATGAAATTCTATCTAATAAAGGAACCGACCTTACAACACTAACGGCTGCGGATGCCGACAAAGGGGCTTTAGCGTTAGCCGCCGAATGTTATTACGTAGCTCATTTATTTGCATCCAGACCATCAAAGAATGATTTCAGGGCGGGGCCAGTAGAATCTAAAAACAAAAAGGCTGCCGATATTGTCGGGAGCGCGGAATGGCTTCTAAAAAAAGCCAAAGAGATGCTTGCTAAAGCTGGTATAGTTTACGAAAAATACGGAGCCGTGACTCACGGCGGAGACGATTATCATCCAGACGGTGACGAGAAAACACAGATTGACCTTGGCCTTGCCTATCAAGATAGCGACGAAGAGTTGAATTTTCTTGGGGTTGATGACGGTTGAGCTACAGAGATCAATTTCTTTTATGGTTGGCAACTGACGATCTTGCGGAGACTGCCACGCTAACAACGGTCACGGGAGATACTTGTCCCTGTATGGAACAGGGTCGAAAGAATTATTCTCCCGACTGGCACGTTGCAAATCCGGGAGAAGATGATTGTGAGGGCACTGGTTTAATTAATACCAGCACTACGACAATTAACATTAAGGCGGTGTTTTCTCCGGTTGGGCTTGCGGGAAATAGTATACCAACGATGAAAGAATTTATCGAAACTATTGGGGAAATCCAGAAAGACGATCTCTTTTTGTGGGGGACGGTAAATACGGCCGACGGCTCGTTTGCCGATTTGTCGGGGAAAAGCGAATATACGGATTATATCACAAAAGATTCAAAGAAATATTTAATAAGGGATGTTTCCGATATTCCCGCAAGTGTAGGACAGGTTGCCCATTTAGTGAGGAGGAGGGCTTAATGGAAAAGTTGGTTGACACAAGCAGATTTATCCTTAAAAGCAGGGCTGTAAAGTTAGCTCTTGCTAAAGCTGGAGCGCGGGAGATACTTAAGGGTGCACAGGAGATATACGACGCAGCCGACAAGAATCTTTCCGGCCCGCATTATAAACCAGGCCAGCCACACAAAGCCACTATGCCCATTGCACGGATTACAGGTAACTTGTCCAATTCGTTGAAGCTGACTCCGTTGTCGAGTACGGTTGTAGCTGTTTGGTCTGATCCCAAAATAGCAAACTATAACAGATATGTTCATGACGGCACAAAGGGGAAAAAGGGGAAAAGGAAGCGAATGAAACCCCGACGCTTTATTGGAGCTCCTGTAAACGAGAGACGACCCGCTATACAGGGTAGAATCAGGCGACAGGTTTTGCTTGCGATACGCAAAGACGGGCGAACATAAGTGAGTGTTAGGCAGACACATATCATAGAAGATTGTGAAAGATGTTTCGAGGCTCTTTTCAATGCCAAGATTTCGGGCGGTGTTCCCTGGAGTCGTTGGGAAACCTATTTAGGCTTCCCAGAAGAAGATGTACTGAGCCAACTTGAAAAACCCGTGATATATACCGAGTCACCAAAATATATCGAAGAAATAAAACAGCAAGGCGGCCTGGGGCTCGGTTTATATCAAATGTATTTCGGTGCGTGGGATGACCGGAAAACTGGAGGGCCGGAAGAGATAAATATTATATCTTCCTACATTCTTCAGCTTTTCCGAAACACAAAAACACTCCATACGACCACGTTTTCCGTAACGCTTGGTGGAACGAGTTATTCCGGTAAAACCTTGACGGATATGGGAATCGTAGTGCAAGGAATCAGAGATACGGGAGAAAAAGCCACAGAAGATATAAAAGAATTCAGACATGAATATGAAATAATGTTTATGGCCTAATTAAAGGAGAAAGACATGGCTGTTACTGACATACTTCCAGCACCGCCGGAAAATAGTTATTTACGCGGCCAAGATGCTTTGCACCGATATGTGATTTGTGATGCATCGGCCTCTGCGCCTGTAGCTTGGACAAATTTAAGTTATGTTCAGTCTGTAGTAGTTGGCGATGTAACCTATGGCGTAGAGTACGACATACGACATCATGGAGCGGGAGACAAGACGCACGTCAAGCGTGAACCTATGTGGCCCGTGACAATTAATGTTTTGAACGGGAAAAAGGCAGAGGTTTTGGCTGCCCTTCAGAATATTACGTGGAGTAGTGCAAGCGTAGCCCTTCCATATCATGTGAGTAATGATACGCCGGATTGTATTATTGAATCTATTTTTCGTGAGGCAGATTATACCCACAGGTTTAGTCAAGTTATCCAAGATTTGATTATTGATGATACCAGCCAGGGTATTCCAATGGAATACGAAGACGGTGTAATTACTGGACATACTTACTATCCGCCGTTCTACGTTTACGCTGGATATGAAGCGGTTTACGATGTTTGGGATGCAACGCCGACAACGCTTACTTATACCCTGTCTTGTTCTACGCCTGCATCTATGGTTACGGCGACTGACCACAACTGGTGGGAACTTGATAATGCAGCTTTTGTGAAGCTGTGGGATAATTCAGCCGACGGATTCTACCGTTACACGACTGGTGTTGCGATCAGTGGCGGAACGTTGACAGTTACGGGAGCCACGCCATCTGCCACAGATAAAGTTTATACGCTATATGTAAAAGCAACTTCTTAAAAAACAGAGGAGATAAAAAGATGACAGATCAAAAAAACGCACCATTCGTAACTGCTTCTATTTGGCTTGCAAGTGCATGGGAAAGTATTTTTGGTATCAAGCCGGATAGAATGGAACAAGAGGAATATCCAGACGGACGGATATTAGCACTTGCCGTTTATGAGGATCGTACTAAGTTGCCCGATCCGTCAAAATTCAGGGTATCGCACGATGACGGGGGGGCGATTGTGCCCCTCCTTGCGATACCGTTTTCAAGGGAAACTGTTTTTGAGACGAATTTCAATACAATCAAAAGAAACAAATTTTTTAGAATTGTAAACGGTAAAGGAGAAAATGAAGATGGAAAAAACACAAAACAAAGCGATTGATATACTGAAAAAGGCTTATGAAAAAGATACCGTAGAGGTCAACTTTGATCTCGGTGGTGGTGTCATTGCGAATTTAAGTCTTGCCGATGCTGCGGATATGTTCGCAGAACAGGGTTGCATCAAAGAGGATAAGCAATACGAATACGAAAAAAAGGGATATGGCGACCGTCCGATTGATGAAAAAAAATGGGAAACATATCTAAAAAGCGTTAAGCCTGAACATAGGGAAAGAATCGCCAAAGATAGGCCTTGCAATCGTGCCGAACAGCGTGCAGACGAAGATACGCAGCGCATTATCATACGTGACTTACTTGCAAAATATTTACGGGACGAAAACGGGGCTTTTCATTTTCCCGATGAACAATCGCAGCAAAAGTTTGGGCGTATGGCTATTTCTACGCCACGACTTACAAAGTTGATTACTGATAAATTAATTGAGTTGACCGGCAAGGTTTCCGAAATTCAGGAAACGGTAAAAAACTCCTAAGAGCAGGAGAGCTTAGTGAATGGCGTTTTAGGGATGCTGTTGCAAGGCGTTATGGACTTTGGCCCTGGTGTGATGAAATAACGGATGCCTGGGAAAATCTCTACCAAAGAGCTTTTCTGCTCACGACATTGGAAGACATCAATACAGAAAACGGATTACTCATTGAGTTGTTAAGCAAAGAATTTCCAAAATTTTTCAAACAACTTACGGGCGTTGTTGCATCGACAGTCATTGCAACATCGTGGCTTGACAAAAAAGGTAAAATCAGAGAGCGGAAAAAACTTGATCCGTTGTTTAGAGATTCCGATCAGGCGAAAGAAGGATTTGAAGTCAATATTCCTGATCCTGAACATCCAGGACAATGGAAAAGAGTCGCGGTGAGGTGGTAAATGCCTTTCGGGTTTGGCAGTATCGGTGGTGTGGGTGACATTGTTGCATTTGTTAAACTATCCGGAGCGGATAAATTTAATAACGATCTGGACCGCTTAAATCAACGTGTGTCTAATTCCGGTCAAGTAATGAACAGGGCTATGAATGCCACGTTGCTTGCAGGTGCTGCTGCATTTACGGCTGCGACGGTTGCTGCGTCGAAGTTTGAAGCACAAATGGCAGATGTCAATACATTACTTGATGTATCCGAAAAAGAATTTGAAAATCTCAATCAAGGTGTACTGAACATTGCTAAAACTGTTCCCACTTCAATGTCTACATTGACAAAGGGCTTGTATGATTTAATTTCCGCAGGGGCCGAATCTTCACAATCAATTTCTGCTCTCGACTTAGCCGCACGTGCCGCAACGGCTGGCATTTCTGGTGTTGATGTTGCAGTTAGGGCGGGCATGGCTACAATTAACGCCTATGCCTTAGATATTGGAGAATTGAGCAGAATTTATGATTTGCAATTTTCAACGGTAAAAAAGGGTGTTTTGACGTATGCCGAGTTATCGAATGCAATAGGGAATGTTTTACCATCGGCCTCAAATTTAGGCGTTGTACTTGAAGACCTATACGGTTCCATTGCAGCCGTGACAAAAGCCGGTATTGATGCTCAATCTGCCACAACTTATTTAGCACGCGCTTTTGAATCTATGACGGAAAACAGGGAGAAATGGGAAGCATTGGGAGTTGCGATATTTGACGCAACGGGCAAATTTAGGGGGTTAGAGCCAGTTATCGGAGATTTGGCAAAATCGCTACAGGGTGCTACGGTAGAGCAAAGAATAATGAAACTTGAAGCCCTTGATATGGAAAAACGTGCAGCTAAAGCAATTCTGACAATGGTCAATAATTATAAGGGATTCAAAAAGACACTTGATGCTGTAGCAGATTCACAAGGTGCAATGAATGATGCTTTTGAAAAACAGATGGATACATTTAAAGCGCAGGCTGGAATAATTAAAAACAATCTTCAAGTTGCGTTTATCGAACTTGGCCGATCCGTACTTCCCGTTTTAACGGATATGTTTAGGGAATTAAATAAGCATCCAGAAACCATTCGTACTATTGTCTCGGTTGTAGGGAAATTAGTAATAACTCTTGGTGGAGCTACTGCTGCGCTTAAGGGTGTTCGGCTTGCCATGTCTGCGGTTAAAGGGATACAAGCTTTGTGGATGGCTTCATTTGGCCCATTCGGTATAGCTATTGCAGGCGTAACGGCTGGATTAATTGCATTAAATGAAATTGCAAATAAACGCCATGAACAGGCTTTAGCGCAGATAGATGCAATAGGTGAAGAGATTAATGAAGTGCGGGTGCTTTCCTTGCGTTATGATGAATTGAAAGATAAGGCAGTATTAACAAGAGCAGAATCCGAAGAATTAAAAACAATAACAGAGAAATTAACAAAGGCATTTGAGGCACAGGGCTTAGACGTTTCAAATCTTACTGGAGCACTCACACAATTAACCCCCCTGTATTTAAAATTAAGAAAAATAGAGCTCCAGGAAGCTCTATCTGAAGTTGAAAGAAAAATTGGAGCTGTTGCCATGAAAACAAACGTCCTGGCAACAGCTCTTGGTGGCCCCATATCTCTGTTTAGCGGGCTTCGGGATATTGTAGATGACACACAAGCTGGAGCACTAAAGAGATTAAACAACCAAGCCGAAGATCTTAAAAGTAGATTGGAAGAACTTGAAAATCCACTTGCAACAACATCTACTGAAGTTGAAAATGTGGGCGATGTTTCAAAGAATGCTGGAGACAAAATATCCTCAACAATAAAACCTATTTATGATATGGCCATAAAGACAAAAGAATTAAAATCTGCTATGATAGATTGTGCCGATGCAACATTGCAACACGATGAACACGTAAAAGCCTATGAAGAACATTTGAGAAAAGCAAACGATACAACCCAAAAAGCGAACAACAATTGGATCGACTTCGCCCGCCTCATTGGAGATGTAACAGACAGGATGGAGGGTGATTTCGCCCCTGCCATAGGCAATATCGCAAACCTTATTGCTTCATTTGCAAGTCCAAGTGCAACATTCTTGAACATTTTCAATATTTTTGGTGCGATCTTCGATGCCTTTACCGGCAAGACTGGAACGCTCAAAGTATCAATCGACGAACTAAAAGAGTCTTTCGGGGCTTTAGGTGATGAGATCGAACGAGCGCAACAATCTGCTGAAGATTTAGGGAATGTTATCAGCTCTGCCCTTGCACAGCAAACAAGTCAAGTACTTGATGATACCTTGCAACGCGCAGCCGATTTAGCTACGGAGATCAAAAGATTTGAACTCTTAGAAGTATCAGCCAGACGTCCATCTGGTTTGGGTGGCATTAATTGGGTAAATCCGTATACTGAACGGCTTAAAGATTTGCGTATTGAATATGAAGCTACTCAAAAAGAAATAGAAGGTCTGACTAACAGCCTTCTTGAATTAAGCGATGCATTTCAATTTGAGGTGGGATTTGAAAAACAGGCCGAGGATTTGGGAACCCTGACAGAACAAGCCTTAAAGATGAGAGATTATTTTGGTGACATTGAATGGCCTGGCCTTGAAACCCTTTTACAGGAAACCATTGACCAATCAAGAATTATGCTTGACGATCTTGATCCCACTTCACAAGCGTATGTTGATTTAAGCGATAGCATAAAAGAAGCAGAACTGGCTCTTGGCATACTCAATGGGACAATTGATCAAGAAACCCTTGATATAATAAAGAAAACCGAAAACGAAATAGAAGCATTAACTCAAGCAATTTCAGATTGGGAACAGGAACAGGCAAATATTGATGAACAACTAAAACGGGATATTGAGGGAATAAATAATGAAATAGAATCCTTAAATAAAACGATAACCGATTTAAAACAACAGCGAATTGAAATTGACATACAGCTTGCTCAGGATATTCTGCCCTATCAAACAAAACTTTCTCAATTGCAGACTACATTAATGGGTTTTCGTGAAATACCCTCAGTTGAAGGTATTGACTTCTATCAACTCTCAAAGGCGATTGACGAGTTAACGGGTCGGGTCAATAAATTGACCATTGACTGGGGAAATATGCTTGATGTCATGTTCCAGGATTATGACCAGTTTGAAAAAGACATCCAAACAGCCACTTCCGCCATTGAAAAAATACTTTATTTTGATATTGACCTTGAAACAACGACGGCAGACGAACAGATTGCAGGACTTATATTTAGGATGCAAGACTATTTAAAGACATTAAGTCCTGGTTCTAAGGCTTATGAAGATGCAAACAAGGCACTTGAAACCCTTACCCAAAAATTTGAAGACATGGGGGGTGAGCTTGATAAAGAAAAAGCCCTTGCGATTGAAACCGATGCAGTAGATTCTGCCATTGCAGATGCACAAACTATTATTGACAATTTCATCCTGGAGGCCGAAAGCAAAAAAGCCGAAATAGATATTGATATTATTGAGGCAGAAAATAAAATCAGGACCCTAAAGGGTGATATTATCAGTTTGATAAATGAGGCCGAATCTCGCAAACTTGTCATAGATGCGAATATACAGGTTGCTCAATATAAGATAGAAACCTTGATAAACAAGCTATCGGAACTGAGAAGCAAAACAATTACTATTGATGTAAATGCACCGTCGGGAATGCATATAGGTGGCATTGTCGAAGCCCACCAGGGCCTTGTTCTTGGATCAACCTATAAGGGACGGAAAGAAGTTTTAATCAAGGGGCTTGAAGGGGAGGCGGTTATTCGTCCTGAAGTTGGAGATATGTATTCCTCGAAACAATGGGAGCGTTTTAATAGAACGGGCAATCCTGCCGTTTTTGGGAATACGCAAGATACCGGCAGGGCGGTTGTTGTGATCAATCAACCAGGTCCACGAACAAATGCACAAATATATCGAGATTCTATTTTACCGGAAAAACTTTATGCGGAACGATTTCTTGAACCGGCAGGAGACGTATTCTAATGGCAACGGCTGTCAGGTTTACACTGTCAGGTCCAACTAATGTTGACTTTGATGAAGAAGAAATCCAGGATGTTATTGTCCCCTGGGATCAAGATATTCAGGTTCAGAAAAATCAAACAATGCCTCCTTATATATTTACGGATGGCGAACAATGGGCAACGATTATAATTTACTTTTTTGAAAAATACGATTCGACCAAAACAAGAATAGATCAGATAATTGACGCAGAAGAAGAAATGACTTTATACTATGCTTATAAATCATTCCCATCAAAAACCTGTTCCGTGATTTACTATCCAGACGGAATGACGCATACTTATCAATACCATGTCGGCGGAGAACAAGCATACGGAGTTATTCATAAATTAACCTTCTTAAAATCGAGTTGATATGCCAGCTTATACGACATTGCCGAGTCCATGGCAGACAGAACTTGAGAAGAAAACGGCTGCCAAGCCGATTATTGAAATCGTCTACGATCCCGAAGATGAGGCAATACCTCTAAGTGGTAAATATGACATCGTTGAAATGACCCCGATTTCCAATACGAGAGAATTAGACATTGAATGGATCGGGCGACCCGTTGCATTTGACATGATGTTGACCTTTAATGATCCAGACAATTTTTTCAATCCGACAAATTCAAATTCACCATTTTATAATATAACTGGCGAGCTTTACGAAGACCATGCGTCGGGGGCGACTTCGATCAAGTTGCTTGATAAATCCGGCGTTTCATTTTCGGCTGGCAAGGTATTAACCATAGATGACGGCACAAATAGCGAAGATATATATCCTGACAGTTTCACGGCTGCTTCGGGTTCTACCTATTATCACGAAATCACTTACAATGCAGGACTGACTTATAATTATGCAAAAGGAACATATATTTACCCAAAATCGGCAGAGTTGAAAGAAGTTTTAGTGCGTATGCGAATGACGGGATGTACGTCAAAAGTGACTTGCTTTTTGGGTAAATTGCTAAAACCGCCAGAATGCGAAAGCGGAAAGTCAACTCTTGTTGTGGTCGATCTTAAAAAAGAAGCATTTGATCGTATTTTAACAGGTGCAGATTCTGATTCATCGCAAAAATTAAAAAGAATAGATACGGATGGAGTTCTTGCAAATTCTGTGTCTAAAAGTATTGCACAGGAAATAGATTATATAGAATATTCTTCCGATGCACTTGTCCAAGCTGCGTGGGCCAGTAGTAGCACGGAAGCCAAACTTGATAGTTATGAGACAGGCGGGGGCACAGATTCGGCCCTCGGAGATGTGGGGGGAACTGAATACTGGTTGGGGGTGCGGTTTACCCTTGACGAGCCGATAACTTGCACAGCAGTTTCAACATATATTAATTCCAAAAATGGCGCGCCCACCGGAGACATGACCTTTCGGATTGAAACCGACGATGCCGACACTCCATCCGGTACGCTGGCAGATACCAATGCTACGGGCACAATAGCCAACGGTTCACTTTCAACGGCTGCATGGAACAAATGTACTTTTTCAACCGCCTTTACTCTTCCCGCCGGGTCGTATTGGATAAGACTGAATATTCCCGATCAGGCAAACAATGTTTACTGGAATATTAACCGAAACGCAACGGGAACCGGAACGAATGCATACAGCACAGATCATGGTACGACATGGACAACGACAAAAAATTCCAATATCAAATATTATCGTGTATACGGTTATGCTTTGCAGTGTTTTTCAGAGTCAACAATAAAATCGCAAGGGCAATATTCCATGGAAGCTGTTGCTGCAGCAACGGACAGCCTTGACGAATATTTGACAAGGACATTCAGTACGGCCCTTGATATGTCCGGTCTTGATGAAATTACGTTTGATATTTATGCGTCAAGATCGGGTTCTAACTTAAAATTTGAGTTAGTTGATTCTGGCGGTACTCGCACGGAATATACGCCGTCAGTATCAAGCGCAAATACATGGGAAACGATAACATGGGATATTTCGGGTGTTTCTGATGCAAATAAAGACGCAGTTAGTTCACTTGTCATAACGATAGCTAACGCCGATTCGGACAATACATTCTATATTGATAATATATTTAATCCAGAATACAGGGCATTTGACCGAACGAAAGTCAAAGTATTTGATAATTGTAAACTGACGGAATGGACGGCCTCTTTTACGTCGAACACTGAATTTATTTTGAAAGCCGCAGATATAGGTGAAGGGGTTAATAGCGTAACTGATTTAACAATATATGGAATTTTGTCGGGCGCAGAACATCCCTTTAGATTCAACAATATATATGATATAGCCATTTACAAACATTATGCGATTATAACAAATGGATTCCAAGTAGACCCCTACTTAACTTGTATTATAATAGATATTGAAGACCCACAGAACCCTCAATTTGTAACCAGCTTCGGCGGCAACGGCTCGCCCAATTATATGAATGGCGCGTATAAGCTTGCAGTTGAAAATAATTATTTGTACGTATTGTCTTGGAATGATGATTATTTGAACATATACGACATATCGGATATTAGTAATCCAACAAGAACGGGTGGCATAGCTGTAACGGTTAGCGATACTCCTATTACTGGTGGAATGGTTGCAAAAGACGGATATGTATATGCTGTTGTTTGCGATAACGACTGGTTGAAAATATTTGATGTGCGTGATCCAACCAATCCAACACTTGCTTCAACATTTTCTGGTAACGGTGCACCCAATTACATGAATGGGCCACGCAATGTAAAGATTTATGGTGATTATGCCTATGTAGTTACTGAGGCAGATTTGTCGGTTAATATTATAGATGTTAGTGATAAAACAAATCCAACCATTTCGGGTGTACTACTATCAACCGATCTTGGTGATCCGCTCGATTTTTTTACATTACTTGATTTAGATATTAACGAAGACGCAACTTATTTATATACAACAACTATAAATGGACGATTTAATGTTATAGACATTAGCAATAAAACCGCACCCTCGCAAACTTCCAATATCCAGGATGCCAACCCCCCGTATTTGTCAAGTGCATATTCTATACAATATAGAGATAATCGTTGCTATTTAGGCGCTTTTGGAGATAATGCGCTTTCAGTAATAGATGTATCCGATCCCACCGATCCGACCCATGCCGATATTTTAGTAGATGCAACTTATTTTTCGACTGGATATGCATTAAGACTCTATGGGGATTATGCTCTAATGGGGTCGTCGAGCAATTATAGTTTTATAACTGTTAGAATTACAACATCTGATACAAATTTAGTTGGCAACGAAAACATTCGTATCCCGTCGGATGCTTGGCAGGGTACAAGGGCAGATGGCGATACGGTTACATTTGCAACGGCCATTTCCTACGAAGACCAAAATATTGTACAATGCCTTTATGATATTTACGAGGATCATGCAGGGATAAGTAGTCAACTTATTGACCGTTCGAGCTATTTGGCAGACAGATATGTCGGGACGCTCTTTGAAAATGCAAGCGCATCCGCAACAACAATCAAGGTAAAAATACTTGTTCCGATGTTGATTAAAACCGGAGAGACCCTGACAATCACAGAGGGATCAACAACCGAAGACGTGACCGTCAACACAGGCGTTGATACAAACAGCAAATACCCGCCGTATATTGACCTGACCGTTTCGGCTTTATCTAATTCTTACTCTCCAGCCGCAACCGTGACATGGAAGCAGAGGTCTTCTCTCGATACCGACTTCTCCTGGGATGCCGAATATCATTATTTCGATTTGATGGATTATAATATTAAATATTCTCTTGATAGAGAGATGAAAATTTCACAAGGCATAGAGAGAATATCACGACACGGAGATTGTTTTACATTTACAGATAATTGGGGTGTCGAAAAAATCCATACCTTTAGGCCCCATTACAATAGCTCTGTCCCGACGATAGCCAAAGATACGAACCTCTGTCTACCGACCCCTACTATCCAGACAAAGGAAATGGTGAACGAAATCAAAGTCTTGTACGGTTATGATTATACAAATTCTAAGTATCTTTACGAATTGACTTATCCCGAATCAAGAGATGATAATAAAGGATATATTCGGCACGGATTTGTAAGGCAGCGAATTCTTCGCCTCGCTGGTGTGTTCGATGAAGATTATGCAAAATCTATGGCAGCCCATAAATGGTTCATGTGGCAAAACGGCTTAACCGTTTTTAGGTTTAACACGACCCTGCAGGGCATGGTTTTGACTATAGGGGATCACGTCGATCTTGATTGTGACAATCCAGATATTGATACCGAGATCGAAATAATCGGCATACCGAATATATCGTATTTAGGAAAATTTGATTTGTCGTTTTTGGCGTACGACGCAGAATTCATTTGGAATAATTGGTTCCTAATCGAAGACAGTGGCATAGGAACTGGTAAAGTATTATGGTGAGGTGATATAATGCCGACTTATTCACAGGGTGACACACTTACGGTAGCGGTTGCAAACGCCTGGCCCCGAACAAATATGGCACAAGAAGATGCGGTCGGGTATAAAGTACCGCTAAGTGACTTTCGTTATGCAGATGGCTCAATACCCGACACTACCGGAGCCGCCGGAAACCCCAAACTCGTTATGGGGGGTTACGGATCAGGAACGGGAATTTTCCAAGGCGAGGATGCGCAGGCAGCCACAAAGACGGAAACGCTGTATTTTGATTTTAGGCTTCCCGAATGTTACGTTGCAGGCCAAACCGTAACGGTATCTTTTTCTGCACGTTTCAACGATGCGGGGACAAACACTGAAAACCCAAAGACGATAGATTGCGAAGCCTACGAAATCGCAGAAGCGGGAACGGCTGGAAGCGATATTTGTGCAACGGCAATCCAGACCATGACGGCTTCAATGGCAAGCTATTCGTTTACGATCACGCCCACCGGATTGTCGGCTGGTGATTTGTTAAGAGTATTTGTGCAAACGGCTTTGGCTGGTGATAGCAATGGAGCCCTGAAAATGGAACTCGGTGGTGCAACAATGGCACTGGATATTAAGGGATGAGTACCGTATTAACATTTAAATATATTTCAGGCGGATCCGAAACGACAGTCAGCTTTTCGGATTTAGAAGTCGATACCGTAAATATCATTACTCATCAAGAAACGGTGCTGAAACGACTTTGTAATAGACAGCCCGTACAATATTATATAAATCCCGAATGGAAAGAGATCACGATTGATCTCATTAACCAAATAGATACGCATGATAATGTAGAAACTCTCAGGGATGTTACAAGTATTATGGCAATGTTGCTTTATGATTTAAACGGTACGCTACGTCAAAATATCGGAGTGAGAATAAATCCGAACCTCTCTTTATATTATTATGCGGGTGAAGAAGATGCAGAGAAAAAAATCAGATTACATCTATGGCAGGCGACAAGTGGGAAGGCGGTTGCTTTGTTGCCTTTATCCGGCGAGGTATGGTAAATGGCATGGGATAAAGATGAAATTATCATACATATTGTAGACCCCGATACCGGCGATGATTATACATCAACAATCACGGTCGAGGTTTATCCGACAACTTCGGCCTATCCGACAAACAAAGTGGCGTGTACGCAGTTATCGTCCTTGTATAGATATAAGCCCGTATCGGATTTAAATGAATATACGCATTATTGGATACGCTGGACGATTGGGGCGACAACGTATTACAAAAAACTAATTGCCAAAAACAGTGAACCGATGACGGGTGCAGACCCAGGATAAGGAGGATAAGGTGAAAAAACGATATTTACTTTTAGCGTTTATTCCATCTCTGCTTTTCGGGCAAACGAAATGGATTAGAAATTATGGCAGTTTGCCTTACGCTTGGACAAGCCAGACTTACGAAGAAGCTGTGCCGAGTGATGCTTTTACGTTGGTTGATTCGGCATCCATTAAATTCAGGCTTGCGGACAACGGAGCTTGGGAAGTAATCATTTTAGATGAAGATGGAAATACACACGCGATTGTAGATTCTATAGGTAATGTCGGTATTGGGACTGATAGTCCAAACAATTTATTACATTTAGAAAAAGACCAAAATGCCGCTACTGTTTTAGAGATACAAAATAATGATTCTGGGTCAAGCGCTTATGCTGGTATAGTTTTGGATTCTGATGGTGGAAATAACTCTATTATTTATCAGCCGAGTTCTGGTTATTCTGACTCTAATACTCAGGATAAACTTGTTTTGCAGGATTCAGATGGAATATTTATAAATACACCTTTTCCTGAATTTTATTCGTCTTCTGCAGCCAGGCCGTTAATATATTTTACTAATAATAATGATGATAATAATTCAGCTTTATTTTATTTCCGTAAACTTTCAGATTCACCGGCAGACGGTGATTATCTTGGTCAATGGCGTTTTTATGGAAATGATTCTGGCTTGAATGAGGACGATTTTGTTCAGATAGGGTTTAAAGCTTCTGATGTTACTAATGGGGATGAGGCTGGTCAAGAAACTCACTACATTGCTCATAATGGCACAGCACGGAATTATTTTGAAATGAATGGTTATAATGGTTCTGTAAATCAAGGATATATTGTATTTAACGAAGATAGTTATGATGTAGATTTCAGGGTTGAGTCAGACAATGATGCCAATGCGTTATTTGTCCGAGGGAGTGATGGTAACGTCGGCATCGGGACAAACGCACCCGACAAAATACTTGAAATCAATGGAGCAAGCGGTGGGAATATACGCCTTACTTACAATGACGGTGATGGCAGTGCTACAAATTATGCGGACATTCAGGTCGGGAGCGATGGCGAGGTGTCTCTTACAACGGTTGATTCCGATGGAGCCGACGGAGATTTTACCCTATCCCTTGATGGTGATTTCAACGTAAATTCTCCGGTAACATCCGATGAAGAATTTACGTGGAATGTTGGAGCTTACGATTTTGTCACGGGGGGAACGTATATTGCAGCCGAGGCAGCCGTTCATCCAACCAATGCAAATGATCCTATCTATGCACCGCTCAATATTCCGTTTAATCAATTCAGCGGAACAGTTGTAATTGACCAAATCACTGTTTATTACAACACCGACGGAAACGGAGATGACTTTGATTTAGCCCTTGTCCGTACCGATCAAGACGGAACGATTACAACTGACGAAGACGAAGACGATATTGGAAATGGAACTTCGGGAGCGCAAAACTCGACCTGCCTTGCTGCGGATTTAACATTAACCGACTTTGCGTATTATATCGAAATAGATGTGAACAATACCGATACGAATACAGACGTAAAAATCTATCAGATAAAATTTGAAGCGCATTTGGAATAAATCGCGCCAGAAGCGAAAATACCGCTAAAATCAATTGGAGGATGATTGTGGAAATAAAAGAAATATGGCCTGCGCTTGGTGCTCCTATTGTTGGTTTAATAATGGGGATTTATCACAAATATATAATACACCCCCTATGTCAAAGAATTGATATTGTTGAAAAAGAAACTGTAAAACAAGGCGAAATGTTAGCTCGTATAGACGAACGGACAGAATGGATTAAAAACATTCTTGATAAAAAATATAATGGCAAAAAAAGATAAAATAATTCGCATCCTTGCCAACGACCCCGATTTTGGCAATAACGATATTCGGGAAGAGATCGAAACCGTCCTTGAATATCATGGCTATTTCTTTAGAGCGGAAAAACGCAATGGCGATGAATGGGAAATGATATTTGTAAAAGGTGATTAATGATACTTAAAAGAATAGCTCAAAACAAACATGGAACTTTTGGAGTATTAATTGATAATAATATTCCCTTTGCCGTTACCCTTGAATTGCCGTGGAAAAATAATAAGCCGTTTGTTTCCTGTATCCCTGCCGGACATTATACCTGCCGACGGACTATCCGCTCAAATGGAATGCACACTTATAAGGTGATGAATGTTTTAAACAGAACATCTATATTATTTCATTGCGCAAATACGATAGACGATCTTCTGGGTTGTATCGGAATAGCAGAAGAATATGGAGAATTAAACGGTAAACCCGCAGTCTTGTCAAGTGGGCGCGGATTTAAAGAATTTATGGAAAAATTAAATGGAATAGATAAATTTAAACTTGATATAATTGATTGCATTTTATAGGTCACATGACCTATTTTTCGCTTGACTTTTAAAACATCTTTTTGTATATTCCAAACATGCAGGGAGAGGGAAGAAAACACAAGGCCAGAATCGGTGAGTCGTTAAGCGTCTCGGCAGATTCTGGTTTTTTTGTTTTGGGGGAATAATGAAATTTTCCCACTATATTTTTTGCCTGACTCTGGGCCTACCCGTGACATTACTTGTTTTATGGCTTGGTTTCTTTTTTTATCTCTGGCTTATCTGGCCTCCGTGGAGACGGGTAGAGAAAGCAACGTGGAGGGATTACTGGCCTTTAGAGGGGGAGTAACGTGAACAAGTCGAGTAAATTGTTAGCCTGCCCCGATGATTTGGTGAATGAACATTGGGATTATATAGAGAAAGTATTAGAGAATTATGCAGGCAAACCAATGTATTTACACATGATTGAATTTCATTATAAAACCGCCTTTAAACATGGTTGGAAACATGCCATACAAGAAAAGGCAGGCTTACGTGCCACAAGAGAGGAAGGTGACGTGACAGTAGACGAATTAACGGATTATGCATATAAAGATTTAGACGAGTATGAAAAAATTGTCGGATTTGAAACAAATGAATCTTTCAGAATTGGTTGGACGATGGCACGGATAACAAATAAACAATTGAAGATACCAACGGACACAGAAAGGCTCGACTGGCTGGAAGAACAGTATGGGCTTCACAGGGAAGTCGAAATTACCTATGTAGTCGATGGGTACGAGATTGAATTCACCCATGACGGTAACCCGACGGACGGTAAGCGATACCACGGGAGGACGCTTCACGAGGCGATAGACGCGGCGAAAAGGGGGCAGCTGGATAAATGAAATTATATAAAGTACCCAATCACAGGGCGAGTAAGATTCAGGTGGTGGAATCATCGTCGCCCCCATCCGTTTGTTCTGTGTGCTGTGGTACGCCCGTCGTGGTGCGAGGACACACGACACATTGGTATGAGTGCCAGAAGTGCGGTAAGGCATGTGACACACAGAACGGTTAATAATAAAAGGAGTAAACTTGAAAATGAACCGTAACAAAATATTCTATATTTACCTTTGTGCATTTGTTATTATAAGTTTCATCATACTAATCCTACAAGGAAAAGTTCCTAACTGGTAAAATAAAAAAAGGGGGGGGCACTAAACATGAAAAGAGTATATGTGGCAGGGTCTTATTCTTCTAACAACGTTATACAGATTTTAGATAATATCCGTGAGGGAGTCCGGTTAAGCACAGAAGTTTTACTTGCTGGCTATGCTCCGTTTTCGCCCTGGCTTGATTATCATTTTCAGTTGATGCTTAGGCCTGGCGAAAAACTAACGATTGACGATTATTACAAATATTCTCTTGCGTGGCTGATAAAAGCCGATGCCATTCTCATTGTTCCCAACAGCGATAATTCGGTCGGTACGCAAAACGAAATTGAAATTGCACATGAATACAATATTCCGGTTTTCCATAGTCTTGAAAAACTCAACGAATATTTCCATAGGACGTGATAGATGAAGCGTACCAATAAAATAAATAATATAGTTGTTATATCAGATATACATGCGGGTTGTCAGTTAGGGCTTTGTCCTCCAGGGGCGATCAAATTAGATAACAGTGGTCATTATCATGCTTCTAAATTTCAAAGGGCCTCGTGGAAGGCGTGGATGGAATGGTGGGAAGAATCAGTACCGATGTTAACAAGGGAGGAGGATTATATAATAGTTGTTAATGGCGATATGGTTGAGGGTAGACACCACCAAGCAACAACAACTATCAGTAATAATCTTTCGATCCACTCAAAAATAGCAAGAAAGATCATGGAGCCTATTCTATTAAAAAAGAAATGTAAGGGATATTATCATATAAGAGGAACCGAAGCACATGTCGGATTGTCGGCAGAAAATGAAGAAAAACTTGCCGAAAATTTAGAGGCAATGCAAGACGAAGAAACCAGGAATTATTCACGGTGGGAAATGTGGACAAGACTCGATAAAGCACTTATACATTTTACTCATCATGTTGGCACAACGTCAAGTAGCAGTTACGAATCAACTGCCGTATTCAAAGAATTAGTTGAAGCATATAATGAGGCGGGGCGGTGGAAAGATGAACCGCCGGACGTCGTTGTAAGAAGCCATCGGCACAGAGCAATATATATCGGGCTGCCAGCTGGAAAGGGAATGGGTCTATCCTGCGTAACTCCAGGCTGGCAGTTAAAGACTCCCTTTGTTTATAAGCAAGCACTTGGCAAGGCATCGACTCCTCATGTCGGGGGTTGCGTAATCCGCACGGGAGACGAGGATGAAGTGTATGTCCGCTATCGAACATGGAAAATGAAAAGACCCAAAGAGGTTGTATTGTGAAAGAATTAGCTATTTCCGAAGCCGAATGGCAAGCAGAGATAGATCGCTTGCGTTGCCAGAAAAATAAAAGAATATGGACAAAAGAACAAGAAAAAATTTTGTTATATGCAAGAGACAAAGAAAACCCGGTGTCTTGGGACAACTTAATAGAATATTGGAAAAAGAGGGGTTGGGGAGGCATTGCACAAAACACATTGAAAAATAAATACGAGGAATTACACAAAAAATGAAGTTAATATTATCACCAAAGGATAACATCAATAAAATCGAATTACAGGGAGTGAAAACCTACTGCCAAGGCCAAGAAGGAAATACTGTTCTTGTGATATTCGAGGATGGACGTGCAAGGAATTACCCCATGTGCCATTTGTGGTATTGGGAAGGTCAAGTGCCGGCAAGCGAGGGACGGTCAAAGCCCCCCAAACAGGGGTGAAATATTACATCAGCATTTTATAATGTGTTACATCTTGAGGTAACAAAATGACCCCTCAAAATGAAATAAAACGACATGGTAAATGGCAAGGTGAACCACCGTTTGTCGAGGAAGTAGAGACGACCGATTTACCGAAGCAGGAGGGGGTCGGATTTTTTGCAAAGCTATGGATGAAACTCAATTATAAAAAGGCATATATCGGTTTAGGATTAATGGCAAGCGGAAAACTTTTACAGGGAATAGGACTATTGGGTTTACCCTTCCTCGTCCCTATTGGAGAAGGTGTTTTTTATACGGGAAGCGCAGTTTTGGGGGGTGGGGTTTTACACAAAGTTTTTAAAGCTGAGAAAGAAGTCAAGGGAAAAACAGATGGAAATCCGTGGTGGGAGAGGTTGTTGTTTTTGTTAATTGAAACTTTAAAACAATTCAAGAAAGCGAGGTGAAGAAAATGGGTATCGAAAACATCAAAGAAATTGTCAAGTTCGTAGGAGAGTTCGTCAAAGCAATGGTGAAAACCCTTGAAGACGAACATTTCAGCTTTACCGATCTTCCGTATTTCGCAACGGCAGGAAAAGCCCTTTCCGCGGCAATCAAGGGAATCGGTGATGTATCAGCCGAATTTGGGGATATGGATGAAACCGAACGTGCCGAGATTATTGCCTTTGTCAAAGATGAATTTGATCTCCCGGACGATGAGGTTGAAGAATTTATCGAGAAGGTATTTCGGGCCGGAATCTATATCGCAGATGCCTTTACATACGGCTTGGAAGTTTTCGGCAAAGAAAAATAATCTTTCCATCCCTCCCCCCCCGCAGGGCCAGTCTTTCGAGGCTGGCCTTGTTGTTTTAGATCGTTTTGTTGATGTTAACAAAACGATGAAAACCGCAAAAAGTGTATCATCCGTGAAATCTGTTCAAAATGATACAACTGACCTTACTATAATGAATATATATACTTATCAAATATTATACATTTTTAATTGTGTATCAAGTTGAGACAATTTTGATATATACATAAAAAGTGTTATTCGTAAGTATATAAAAAACAACAGCAAAATTGTTTTGGTACGGTATTTGTAATAGATATAAATGAACGCATAAGAGATAAACAAACCCCAAAAGTTGGAGGAAAAAATGGAAACCGTGACAAGTAACGACCCAAATGTCAGACTCACGATTAAAACGAACATCCAATTTAAAACCCTCGACGAAACCAAGCTCGACACAATCAAGCCTGTTGAACTGGCAAATGCTTTCCGGGCACTTGCCAATGGTATTATCGGTAGTTCTATGTATCTTTCGTCTGTCGGCGGCAAACCATGTGGCGTACCGACTCAGACACCGACTACATTGGCCTCCGCAAATATTGGCGACGGTCTGGTTGGCATCACACGGTTGGAACCCGGCCAATACCAGCTTACCATCAAGCGCGTCGTGGAGGCAGAATGTTACCATAATGGCAGTATCTCGCGCAGCCACAAGGCCGTCCACACGGATGACGGATGGCAGAAAGTGGGGTGAACTATACAAGAGGGTTCTGGAGGAAATCAAAACTTGGCCTCCAGAGAGATTCACTCCCGAAGGTTGGCAGTATCACGACTGGAGAAAATGACATGCGACTCTGGCACGAAGATATAATCGATAAGCTACCAGACCGTAAAACGTCTGGCGATCCCAAGAAAAGCCAGTTGAATGGCCTGCATCGAGAATGCTGTGGAATGCGTGGAAAGGGCTGGGGCAAGAAAGGCGGAGTCGTCGGGTATGTCTGGAAATATCCCTACGCATATCTTTATTTGTATCATAAAAAAGTTATGCATGAATTGTTATGTCGGGGTTATAATATAGATAGACGTTGGCTTGATTCCTTTTATCGAGGGAAAAAACTGGGTTATGATTATTCACTCGAAATATCTGGACACTTAAAGTTTGACAGAACGCCTATTTTCCCAGAACACGACGAAGCCTATTTGCAAGAATGTATAGACAACCTTAGAAAGAAAGGAGTAGAATTATGAAAAAGCAGATTGAACTAAGGAATCGCTTTACTAACGAAATTATAGTAGCTGGTAAATATGCGGATATCAGGTGGGCTGTTGAGGAAAACAGGGCTGATCTCATGGGAGCCAACCTCCGGGGAGCCAACCTCCAGGAAGCCAACCTCCGGGGAGCCAACCTCCAGGGAGCCAACCTCCAGGGAGCCAACCTCCAGGGAGCCGACCTCCGGGGAGCCAACCTCCAGGGAGCCGACCTCCGGGGAGCCAACCTCCAGGGAGCCAACCTCTGGGGAGCCGACCTCCGGGGAGCCAACCTCTGGGGAGCCAACCTCCGGGGAGCCAACCTCCAGGGAGCCAACCTCCGGGAAGCCGACCTCCAGGGAGCCGACCTCCGGGGAGCCGATCTTGATTTTTCTTGCTGGCCCCTATGGTGTGGGTCGTTCGGTGTTATTGTTGACATAGACAAAATTTATCAACTTGCCTTACATATATGCAAGTGTAGGGTTGAGGGAAGTAAAGAAGATAAAGAGGAGTTTGCCAAGATCAAAGATTTCCTCCGCCCTTATGCGAACAAGTTTCATCGAATTGGACAAGATGTTAAAGGTGTAGAATGAACTTCGAAAATGATAAATTCTGGGAATCCGCGACAATCGTTTCCCAGAGATGGATCGAGGAAAGGCTTACGGATTTAAGCTATACCAAGAATGGGATTTATTATTCTTGGAGCTTAGTCAACGGACGGTGGGAATTGCAGGAGGAGAGGGAAATTCAGGGGCGAGAACCCTCCTCATCCCCTAAACGGCACGGCGGCGAGTGAGAGCGACGGCTTGTCGCCGTGCTAACCTCTAAAAGGAAATAATAATGGGTTGGTGTTGATGTAATTTTATATACGGAGGTGCACTAATGGCGAATTGGAAATTTAGATTAGACTTGAAAGATGTGTGGGAAAAATTGGATAGCGAAGAAATCCCCATATCAGAAGGCGGTCTAATTATCGAAGCGAAAATTAATGATTTAATTTCTAAAATTAATCCCAATAACAACGAAGAAATCGAAGAAGAATTTGCCCTTGATGAATTGTTTGACATTGCTACCAATATGGCCTCTGTCGTAGACGTGGAGGATTTTGATTGTCAAATGGGGCGACTTTATGATTGGGGAGACACAAAATTGTCAAATAGAAAGTGGCCGGAAGATAGAATGTGTTGGATAGCGACTTCCTTTTAACGTAAATGAAAAAACACTTGACTTTTTGAATTGACTTTGTTATATTCAATTAACCCAACGAAGGGGGTTTAATGATCCAGAAAGTAAAAATAGGAAGCGACTTTTCGGGCGTCCCGTGCCTTGACCCCCTTCATGTTTTCCATGCGGGGCGTCCGAATATTTTTGAGGGAGTGGCGGAAAGGGTTAGACGCAACCCGACGGGGCGTGTATCGGGGCCACGATACAGTGCAGGTTCGAATCCTGCCTCCCTCTCTATGGAGCGGGAAAATATCACAGTTTCGGGGTTGTTGGCAGCAGAGATGCTGTCCCGCTCCTACTTCCCCCCCAAGGCGGGCACGGCTGGTATACTCGTGGATGCTGGCCGTGCCATATTTTAAGAGGCAAAAATGAATTGTAATAATGTGTATTGTATAAAATATAACGAGGATTGTGAGGGGAATTGTGCAATCTGGGATGCAGAAGATAGGATTCATTGTTTGCCGAGAATTAAATTTGTAAAAGAAATCAAGGTGGGGAAATCTGGTGCGAATAGCCAGAACGAAGAGGCGAGGCAGGAACTGGACGAGGATGAGAAGGAACGAGTCCCATATTTAAGAAAGATAACTGAATATGAAGGGTTGGGCTGGTATTTAATTTTCCGTGACGGGGAATTTAAAACAACAGAATGGGAATGTTATGTCAGGGAAGAGTTATCCGATGAGGGGGAGGTGTGGAAAATTGAAAGTTATGAATGAGAAGTCCGATCTAATGGAGCTTACAATGAAAATCATTTTTTTGATTCTTTTTTAAGGGGAGCGACGAGAGATGACAAACCAAAAAGCCATATCAATGCTAATAGCTATGACGGGAAGCATAAAAGAAATTAGAGAGGATCACGAATTTACCGAAGCCATAAAAAAGGCAATTGAGGCATTGGAAACATTGCAAGGTGTATGTGATGGTTCGGCGACGCTTAATCCAATTGAGATATTTGATAGTATGGACATTGATGATGAGCGCAGTATCGTTGAAGCACTATATGAATTACAAAAAGGAAATATCTCATGTCGTGCTATGGCACAAAAGATTAGAGGTTTTGTAAAAGAGAATGAAAAATGGGAACCGGGAGCAAAATCCGCTGTTGAGCCGATTGGTAGCCAGGGTAGCGGATCGGTGATGAAGGTGGATGTCAAAAACTGGGATAGGGTGATAAAGAGATTTTGGGGATGGGTTGATAAAAGATACGGGTATAAGTGAATATGGGAAGGATAAGTTAATGAAAACCATTTTTTTAATACTGCTGATTCCTACCATGCTTTCCGCTCAATCTTACAATGAATGGCATGGGATACGAATAAAACAGGGTGGGCCGGATTTCGACGGCTGGTCAATCGGGCACATGGCGGGAGGGATTGTGGGCTATGGTGGATTGAGGGCACTTAAAGTCAAACCCATCTACGCTGTGCTTGGAACTGTCGCCGGAGGATATATCTATGAAATTTACAAGGACGGCCTCGGAAATAAAATCCCCCTCACAGGAGGGCGTGACCATCGAGGAGCCGACTTGAAAGGCGACCCTGTCTGGGTGGCAGTTGGCGGGTGTGTTGGCGTATTGCTTGAAGCATCTTTTAAGATTATCAAATTATCAGAGCGGAAACAAGTAGCCATAAATATGTCACCATGTAGAATTGCAATTCAGGTGCAAATATAAATGACAAACCCATCCTTAGCTGCTTACCGCCGTAGGCGGTTGCAGGATAGGAGGAGTGACAAAGGGATGTCAAACCCGAATAGGCATTCGTACAAATCACTCGCCGGACGGGCCGGAAACCGGAATCGAGGTACTTCGGGTGGATGGGTTTGTCATAAATAAAAGCAAGGGGTGAAAAAATGAACATGAAAGAATGGAATAAAGCGGTCGCGGAAATAAAGCGTCTTGCTTCTCAAGACGTTGTGCACTTGGACATTGGGGAAACGATTGTGCCAGGCGAAGAAGCAAAGGGGCCAAGTGTACGTATCTTAATAGGACACGATCCGGCCACGGAAATACGAGGGAATAATATCAGAGAAGCGCTCAATAAATTTCGGGCGTATATGGGAGGGAAATCATGAGTCTTTTAGATGCTTTACAACAACAGATTAATCGCTTAGAAATGCTTTTGAGGGTAGCGCATCAAATAATCGACGACCAACAAGAACGGCTTGCTCTTTTGGAACAAGAGGATGAATGGAGGGAGGAAAAGGCGTTTTTAGATGCACAGGATCGCTTGTTCAATGAAGGTGTTCGACAAGTACACGGAGAAACGTAATGGCCAAGGTAAGAAGTTTAGAGATAGAAACATCTTTCGGCGGTGTAATTTCTGAAGCCCCCTTTGAAAACGTTAAGCCACTTTATCGAGATAAAATTATTATCGATATTGAAGAAGGGGACGATCCAGCCGAAATCAGAAAAAGTTATCGCAAGCTTTTGCAAGATGAACAAATCTGTGAATTTGATCTTTTGAAAAACAAATTGAAGTCCGATCTCCTTCAAATCCAATATCAAAATATCAAATTTAGAGAAAAAGGTGGAAAACAATATCCGCGAGTTTCATCCATTATTTATTGGATGAAAGACTGGCGAATCAGTGAATCCGATCTTGCTCAATATGCTGCTCGTGGTCATCTTATTCATAAGCTCTGTGAATATTTTATCTATAATCAAATTTGGTTATCGTTAGAAGAGTTGGCAGAAAAAGACCCAGAATGTAATAAAGATATTACATTAATGCTCAGTGGGTCGCTTAAGCTCTCTGTGGATGATTGTAGTCATAAACAGTTTTTTGAAACACATGGTAAGGATTTCCAGTTTGATTTTGTTGAGGAAACCGTTTTCAACGAAGAATATTTTTATACCGGATGTTTCGACGGAGAAGGATTTTATAAAGGTAAAAAATCAATCATTGATCTCAAAACGGGTTCCTGGGAATGGAAACAGTTGGCAGCGTATGCGCGATGCAGGGATAAAATCGAACAATTGGTTATTTGTCCTGTTGGTCCTAACGATAACAAAAGTGGCGTGAAAAAACCCGTTGTTTGTACGAACATTGACATGGAATTTAATAATTTTTTGAAGGATAGGGCAGAGTTCAAAAAAAGATTTGGAATCTAAGGAGGATAATATGGGACTGAATAAAGGCAGAGATCGGACATTTTTAAATATTAGTTTTGGGCGTATTAGACAACGCTGTAAACCTGACCACCCCGAAGCGATAGGGCGAGAATTACAATCCGGTGAAAAAACGTATGCGGTAGAATATACATCGGTCAGTGGTATACTTGAAGATATTCGATTTCGTGATGACCCACGTTATGGAAAATCGTGGAATCTTTATATCACCGACGGGGACGAAAAATTTGCGATTCAAGTTAAGGAAGATACGGCTTTCGGTAGTGCTTTATTAGAGCGGATACCAAATCTTGTAAGAAATCAATTTTATCTTTTTGCGCCCTATGATTTTGAAACACAAAAAGGAAAGCGCAAGCGTGGACTATCTATCAAAGACAAAAGCGGAGAGAAAATTTCCAGTTATTATAAAAAATTCACAGAAAGGGAAGACGGGGGGTGGGATGTCGAAAATCTATATGGCTATCCAAGTTATGACGGAGATCGAAAAGATAAAGATGAGTTGAAAATCTATTTTACTCGTCTTTTGAAGTTTTTGCGTGCCGAAGCCCTTAAACATATAGGTCAATTTCGGGATAACGACGAAAGTTCAAGCGATGATATACCAATCGGAGAGCCAGAAGAGGAATTGCCGTTTTGATTCAAGGGGAAAAACCAAAGAAAAGCCTTGTGAGCATCCGTTCGTTGCTGTGACGATAGACGGAGAAGTATATTGTACTGAATGTGGCGAGCCTGTTGACCTTGATGAATTAACGGATGAATGTGAAATTTGGGAAGAAGAATAGGTGAGGGTATTTTGATGGTTATTATAAAAAAATGTTTTTCCTGTGGCAAGGACGTAGACCCCGTTTCAGATTACTGTTATGGATGCGGGAATTATGTTTGTTTAGAATGTGCTAAAAAATATAGTCATTTTGCGGGCGGCGAGCACGGGAGAGGGAAAAAGAAAAAGAAATAGATCACACCGTATGAGGATATATTTTAATGGACTACAAACCCCGCTCTGAACTTGAAATAATGTCAAGCGATGCCATAGATCGTTACAAAACAGAGCTTGAACAAAATCTAAAACAGATGATTGTCGAGCACGGAATTGTTGAACGACAAAAACTGGAAATCCAGAGAAAAATTATTGATTTGCAATCCCAGAAGAAAGACCTTGAGTTGAGTTTATCTAAATCGAGCGAAAATAAAAGAGTTTTACAAATAGAAATTGCACTTGCAAAGTCAATGTTTTGGGCGGTGAAAAATGAAGGCGGATAAAGGAGTTTACCGTTGCGTCTCCTGTGGCTTGGGATTTACGGAAGCTGAATACCTAAGAAGACATCTATTGACGAACTTCCAGTGTCGCGACCAATTGCTTTATATCTGTCTCAAAGAATCGTTCCCGTTAAGTATGTTGGATAATTGGTTAATGGGTGGGGAAAAACTATGTCAAAGGAATTAATAATTAGAATTAAAGATTCCCGATTGCGACTCAGGAGTTTATATTATCAACTCCTAAGAAATAACATTGGATATGCTAAAACATTAAAAGATGAATTAGACGAATTGAAGGATATTATAAAAGAAATGGAGGGGGAGAAGCCTTGAAAACATATTACAAAATAAGATTATTCTTAAAAATTGTTTGGAGAAGATGGGAATACAAGCGACTAAAACTTATGGAGGACAATATGAAACTTGGTCAAGAGGTTGACTGGCAGGAAGTTGGGGCTGCGTTAGCGCATGCTGATGATGGCGAACAAGCCGAATGTTTAAAGGCATTCATCAAAGAATGTAAAACTTGGGGAACCCATTATGCGATTGAACAACAGCTTGCAAGTGTAAATTTTAAACTCACGCAAGAGGAACGCGAGATATTAGCAATGCTTGGCTATACCAAAGATGTATAGTCACTGCTACCTTATAGATGGAAAATGCCCGTTCTGTGTTGTTCATGATGGCGAATCAATTTGTTGTGAAGTATCTGGGACGGGAAAACACGGAAGAGCGAAAGAGAAGCGAACGAGGTTGATGACAAAATGTCCAAGAGAAAAGAAATAACAGATTTACCATTCGGGAAAGAAAAGATTGTAAGGCTTGACTGGCGAAAGCATGAAAAACGAATGGATGAAAAATTTAGTATATTTCTAAAATTAGACCGCAACCTAATCTGTGAAAAATGTAATAAACCATATTTCATTCAAGATAATTTAAAGATTCCTCCCTCTATCCAGTGTAGCCATTATATAGGAAGAACCAAACGAAACACACGGTGGAGTCCGACGAATTGTTTTTGTCATTGTACCGGATGTCACCAATATCTTGGAAACAATCCACACGAATTCAGGAAATGGGTTTTAGATTACAGATTTCATGGATGTGTAAATAGGCTAATGATAATGGAACATTTTGGAAACGAGAAATTTAGAGGAGATCGCGGTATCATTGAATTGTGGATTGAACGAAGGCTGGCCGAGGTCTTACCGACATGGCCAGTATTGGACTACCCTGTTTTAGATGAAATATATTACAAATTAGGGATGAAAGAATAAATGAAAATATTGGTTAAATGTGATTACTGCGGAAAAATGTTTTTAAAGAAAGAGTGGCAAGTAAAAACGTGTCGATTCCATTTTTGTTGTCCTCCGCATTTTTATTTATGGCGAGTTAACAAGCGTACTAATGGTCGTCCGGCTACGAGAAAATTTGAACGAATTAATAATAAACAGGTATATTTCAGGATTACATCGAAGAGAGTCGGTCTTGCAGTTGGCCGACAGATGACGCGGTATTGCAAGGAGACGGGAAGCTAAACCATGCGAGACACGGAATCATACACCCAGACCCAAGAAATCCCGACAGTCGGGATATATGGGGCAAATACGGACGATCTCTTTGGGGCTCCGCCCCCGACTTGCGAATACCGATTCTGTGGTAAACCCATTCCCTCAGACAGGCTTCAGCGTCATGGGAAATACTGCTGCGACGAACACGGTGTACTTGAAAGAAGGTATCGGGCAGAAGATAGAAAGCAAAACGCCGTCCAAGAACGGCGGGAAGAGTTCCGTGAAGAAGCTGAGGAATTTTTGCGTCAAAATCCCGAAGTGCTAAAAGTCTTTGTCGCCTTAGCTCTTTTTTGTAAACGTAATGGGACAAAAGTCGGGGCAAAGGCTATCGTTGAAGTGATTCGCTGGTTTCGGAAATTTAATGGAAATCAGTTTAGAGAAATAGCCCTCATCTTGGAGGGGCTTGGCGAAATCCGGTCAGGTGGGCCGTATAAATTAAATGATCATTACACCAGATATTTTCGATTAATTGCCGAAGAGGAAGAGCCTGAGTTGGTTGGGTTTTTTGAGGACAGAGGAAAGAAAAAAAGCGGAGGAGAAAATGGATAATTTTACAAAATACGAAACTGGATTAAAGGATGATCTTATTAGGTTGCAAATTCCGTTACGCACAATAGAAGTTCTTATGGTTGTGTTTAAATCGATATATAAGCAGGGGGTGATAGATGGGATGGAGGAAAGCATAAAAAAATTTAGAGAACCAATCACAGAAGATAGAAGTTAATGCCAAAACGTCAAACAGATACTGAAATATTAGACCAAGCTTGGTTTCAGGATATGTCATTGTCGTCAAAGGCTATTTGGTGGTTTTTGGAAAAGCGGGTGGATGTGGCCGGAATATGGAAATTAGATATAATCCAAATGAGACGTATTCTCAAATGTAAAATAAACATCGAACGCTTTTTAAGGGAAGTGAATAAAGACTACGACAAAATAACGGGTGAAAAAATAGATAAAAAAAGAGTCATACTTATAAACGGTGGCGCAAAAATATGGGTCGTAAACTTTCTCGCCTTCCAATGGGGAAACAGTAATAGCGTCGTCGATTTAAGATACGGTGCCGTGCGATCTGGCTTAAAAAAAATACACGAACACGGTCTTCTGTCAATGGCATTAAAGGAAGGGTTTCTAAGGGTTCGGAAGGGTTCGGAAGGGGTAGAAGAAGAAAAAGAAATAGAAAAAGAAATAAAAAGACTTATCTAATATCTCTTATTATATATTTTAAATTATTGTAGATATTAGATGAGCTAAAGCTCAGGAGAAAAATAATGGATAAAAAAGATGGTTGGTTGATAACCATTAAAACAACTGCGAATAAATATAACGCCGGGATCACCGGCAGGAAGGAGCGGAGCGCATGACTGTCCGTGTGAATCCCGATGTTATATGTCCCGCGTGCGGTTGGCATGGTCCGCTGACACAAACCGACAATGGGGTCTGTCCACGGTGTGAATATGAGGTAAACGGCGGCGAGCCCTACAGGCTGATGACGCTAGCCGAACTTCGCGAGTCAGAACATGGGGCCACATGGTGTGATGTAGACATGCGCGAGTTTCTGCGCGCGGTGGCTGAGGTAGAAGCAGATAACGTCAAGCGTCAGGTAGCCGTCTCGCGTCGGCAGACCAACAGCGCTCGTGAACGCGGCCCTTCATGTTGTAGCCCTCCATCCGCTTGTTCGGCATGCCCTACGTGTGGCCGCAGCAAGCCGGATTGGGCGGAGTATTGCTCTGAGGAATGTCGCTATGAGGACGAAACGGGGCATCCTGGTTGTGAATACTGAGCGTCAACTATTCGAGAATCTCGAACAGTTGCCGAACGGTTAGTTTCAGCGGTGCGCTTTTTGCATCCGCTGCAAACTTTTGTTATACGGCGAACTTAACTAACAGGAGAAAACAATGGAAAACAATAATCACTTAACACTTAAATGGGGCACACTGAAATCATGGAACTTTAAAGGCAATGAAGAAGCGTGCAAATTATTAAAACGTTACGGGGAAATCGGTTCATCATTCTCAGCGATGGCGCAAAATGATACGCCAGAACAAAAGGAAATAATTTGCAAGTTAATAGATTTGACACCAGGAGAAATATATCTTGATTGGGACGGTGAATACGTTTCAAAAGAAAAAGCAAAAGAATATGTAATGAATTACGGCAAAGAAAAACAAGCCGTATAACGTCAAGGGTCAGGCGCGGCTTTAGCCGTCGCCTGAATCCGCTGGTTCGGCTCCGGTTGGACTGGTGGAGGAGAGGACCAATGAATCCAAAAGAAACACAACGCCGAGAAGAGATTGGTAAGATCGTTGCCAGCCTTGAACGGTTTGGGAAAATAGGCTGGTGGCAATTTGCGGCCTATCAACAGAAGAAATGGAGATTTGAACTTATATTATATGTTATTGATATACTTTACGAAACAGAAAACTTAAGGAGGCGTATCCAGCATTTAGTTGAACAAAAAGAAATGGGCCAACTATACGGGGCGCTGACTTATTTTATTGATAAATATGCCGGAGAATATTCGGAGACACAGGGTCAAGAACAAAAGCAAGCCGCAAAGGAATGGGCCGACAAAATAGATATACCCATCGGCCAAAATCTTAAGTCAGACGATCAAATCCGGCTTGAAGGAGAACTTAAAAAACGCCAGCAGAGAGCGGATCAATATTTGCAGGACGGGGACATACATGGATACAAAGACCTAAAGCGACAAATAAATAAAATAGAAATCCAGTTGAAGCGAATGGAAAAGCTTCAAAAATTTTAAGGAGGTACTGTTATACGTTTTCTTAGGAGGACTGAATGGAAAATATACCTGAAAAAATATATTTACAAGTTGACCCTGAAAATGAACAACCAGAAAGTTTTGATGATTTGGCGGAAATAACATGGTGCAGAGATAAAATTAATGATAACGATATTGAATATGAATTAAGCGGGGTGGAATCGGGTCAGCTTGATATATTGTTAGCTGCCCGTTGTGCCACTTGTAAGCATTGGGGAGGGGATAAAAAACAATTAATGAAAGTACTTAATGAATATGATATTGAAACTATAAAAAAATATTTAGATGTTAAAGAAGGATGGGCAATAGATGGAAAATGTAAAGAATTAATATGTGAATTAATATTTTATGCCTATGGGGCAGGGGTTGATGAAGTAGAGACACCTGCTGGTTTTAGCTGTAATCTTTATGAATCAGATAAGGGCAGCTAACGTCCAGTAATAACCGGCTGAAAGGACTAAGTGATGGATAGAAATCAAGTTATTGAAATTTTGGCAGAATTGCGAGAAACGGCAGATTACTTACCTACTGACCAAAAATATTTGGATGCTCTTGAACACGCACAGAACTTATTAGAAGAGGGCGGTGCGGAGCAAGGTCCGCGTTCTGCCGATGGTTCACCAGTGGATGTGCCTGGGGAAAGTGCGGGACTTCAAGACGGGGTGGTGGCTATTGAAAAGAAATTACTTGATACAATTTACGCACAGATAAAAGGTGTTATTGATAATATGGAACTGCATCCAAAACAGTGTGGATATAAGTGCGCCCTATATGATACTTTTGAAAAATTGAAATTAATTTATGGGGTGGAGTCTTGAAGTTGGTGAACGTTTAGGTTCATGTGCCAAATGGAGGACAAAATGAAGAAAAGGAAAATTTGGAATCGTTGTATTTATTGCGGCAGGTTTATTGGATTGGGTGAGTTTATGAGGGGTGAGGTAGAAACTGATTTTACACCAGACACTCACTTTACATACGAAAAAATTGAACATTATCACAAAAAATGTAAAGAAGAATGTGGGGATTTGGTCACGTGCTAACTTTGGTTATGCTTAGTGAATACCGGCCACAAGCCGGTGCTTATGAATGGCCAAAGGGCCAGAGGAGCGAAGATGAACGATAGATTAGACTGGCAACACAAGGGTGGGGTGCTTGACATACCAGATAGACATTTTGTCTATAATGTAAACTTTGATGCTGATGAACCTTACATAACAATTGTTGATGCAGAAGATCCTCACACTGAAGAAAAAAAGATGTTAGTACCGAAGTCACTCGCATACTATTTAAGCACGCATGCTTGTGGATCACGGAAAATGATGGAGAATTTTATAGAGCAAGGACGGCATGAGGTGCGGGTGGGGTTTCAAAGGCTATTGGGATTATAGGCCCTTTGGCAACACTAACATGAATAATAACCGGCAAAAACAAGCGTTTTTGTCCAAACATAAAGGAGAT
>CAZAKI010000011.1:0-23008 GCA_964485855.1 uncultured Syntrophomonadaceae bacterium
GCTGCTCTTGATAAAGGATGTACCAAGCTGATTATCGGAATCGGCGGCAGCGCCACCAATGACGGTGGGGCCGGCATGGCCAGGGCCCTGGGAGCCGTCTTTATTGATCGGCAGGGCAGGTCACTGTCGGGAGGTGGCGCTGAGCTGGTGGAGCTCGAAAGGATCGATATCAGCGGTTTAGATCAGCGTTTAAGGCGGGTTGAGACGGTTGTCGCCTCAGATGTAGACAATCCGCTGACAGGCCCGCAGGGGGCTGCATACACTTATGCCCCTCAAAAAGGGGCAACCCCGGAAGTGGTTGAACGGTTAGACCGGGCATTAAAACGCTACAGCGAAGTTGTTAAAAGAGACCTGGGCTACGATTTAGAAAAAGCAAAGGGCGCCGGGGCAGCCGGTGGACTGGGCGCCGGTTTGATTGCTTTTCTCGATGCGGAAATACAACCGGGGGTAAACTTGGTTCTGGATCAGATGGAATTTGACTCAGTCCTGCATAACTGCAACCTGGTGATAACCGGCGAAGGAAAACTCGACCAGCAGACAGTGCATGGCAAGGTACCGGTCGGTGTTGCCAGACGAGCCAGGGAGAAAAAGATACCGGTACTTGCCCTAACCGGCACTTTAGAGGCAAACCCGCTCACTCTGCATTTAGAAGGGATTACCGCCTGTTTTGCTATTGCCGACGGGCCGCTCAGCACTGAAGATTCAATCAAAAAAGGGCCGGAGCTGCTTAAAAATAAAACGGTTCAATTAATGCGCCTATGGAAAGCTGCTACAGGTAGTATGGTTTGAAAAAGGCAGCCCTGCCTACTGCCATCAGGACTGCCCGATTTTGTTATTCTCAATTCCCAAAAGAAACTTACTCGTTGATGGTAATAGTTCTCTTGCCTTCGATCAACACATCGAATTGAACTACCTCTTCGCCATCGGCATAAATATAGTAGATATCATAATAGGAGCCTTCCGGAATTTCTCTTTCTTCAGTTTCGGCACCATTGTCTTCGTTCTCCGGTCTACTGTCATCTTTGTTGCCGCTGCCGTTACTCTCTACTGGACCTTCCGGAACTGGATCAATAAATAAAAACCGACGGCCAATTTCTGCCGGAATTACATCAAGTCCACCAATCAGATCTTCACCCCAGTCATTGCTCACCGATGGCGAAATGAAGAACAAGGCAATATCCTTGGCAGAATTATTTTCGACTAAAACGGGAAGCTTATTATCGCCACCAACTTCAACATAAGTGTCACTGCTAATGCCAGATACACTTTTAACAACGTATAGTTCATAGGTAAAAAGCACTAAGCTGTATTCTTCATTTGCCACGGGCAGTAAAAACTTTACTGTATCGCCCGGCTCGATCACCCGATCCCCCAACAGGTCTTCGCCCCACTCATCAAGATCAGGACCAAAAAAAGCAGCCCAGGAGATGATTATTTCATCCGTATTGTTGTAAACTTCAACGGTTATGTTATTCTCATCGCCGGCAGAAGGCTCTCCACCTCCACAACCGAACGTCATGAACAAAAAAATCAGCAAAATAGAAACAAGCAGTACTTTCTTAGACATACCCTACCTCCAGTTCCATAACCTGCATCTCACTTTTTCGATTTGATTTAAAGGAAAAGCAGGCTAAACAATCTGCAGCTTTTTATCTTAGTCTTAGACATTTTACCACATCTGCCTGTTAAATCAAGAAATGCTTCCAGAAAAAGTTTGGTCCAAGCAGCTAAAAATTGCAGATTAAATAATTTGCAGTATAATAAAGGACAGCTATTTAAACGAGGAGATTACTAATGCTTAAACCGCAAAGTGAACGCCTGGGTGTTGACCCCATTGGTAGATTACTGGCAGACCTGGCGATACCGGCTACTGTAGGCATGCTGGCTATGGCGCTACATAGCGTAATTGATGCCATTTACATCGGCAGGGGTGTAGGAGCAATCGGCGTAGCCGCGGTTGCAATTACCTTTCCGCTTAGCATGATCATCATGGCTATCAGCGGCGCAATCGGGATCGGCGGCGCCTCGGTAATCTCAATATATTTAGGCGCAAACCGTATTGACAAGGCAAACCTTGCTTTTGGCAATGTATTATTTATGATTCTGATTATGGGTGCAGCCGGGCTTTTGCTGGGGCTTACTTTTCTAGAACAATTACTTAAACTCTTCGCTGCCAGTGAAACTATTTTACCCCTCAGCAAGGAGTATTTAGGGATTATTCTCTACGGCACTATTTTCTTTTCGTTCAGCTTTGCCGTTAATAATATCGTTCGGGCTGAAGGCAATGCCAAGGTAGCAATGGCAACGATGATCATTTCATCTTTCTTAAATATCATTTTTACTCCTATCTTCATGTTTGCTATGAAACTGGGGATGAGCGGTGCCGCTTACGGCACCATAACCGCCCAAGGAATTACTTCTTTCTACCTTGCTTACTATTATGGTGCAGGTAGAAGCACTCTTTCTATTGATCTTAAATATATTAGAATGAATATTAGAATGACCAAAAGAATTCTTTCAATCGGCGCCTCCGCTTTTGTCCGTCAGGGAGCTTCCAGTATTATGTTGATCATTGCCAACCACATGCTTGTCTTTTATGGAGGCGATATGGCCATTGCTGTTCTCGGCATTATCCACCGGGTAATGATGTTCACCCTGATGCCAATTATGGGGGTCGTCCAGGGTATGATGCCGATAGTCGGTTTTAATTACGGGGCAAAGCAGAAACTACGGGTCAGAGAATCGATCGCCTTAAGTATGAAATTGGCTACCTTAATCGCCACAGCCGGTTTTTTGGTGGTAATGTTTTTCCCCGCTTTATTAATTAAAATATTTACCGCTGACCCGGTTTTAATCGACATGGGTCGAACGGCTTTATGTGTCATGTTCGCTATGGCTTTCACCGTAGGGATGCAGATGGTAACCGGAGGAGTATTCCAGGCCCTGGGCAAAGCCAGGGAAGCATTTATGATGTCCATGGCCCGGCAAATCCTTTTTTTGATTCCCTTATTGTTTTTACTACCACCAATTTTTGGATTGAAAGGGGTTTGGCTATCCTTTCCTGTTGCTGATGGCTTTTCATTTCTTTTAGCTATTTGGCTGATAATCCGGCACAAAGATTACTTTTTTCTGAACAGCAAAAAGATCCTGGCCGTATCAAAATAGTAGTGGCGCTAGAATAATTACCATGGAGGGAGGATTTAAAATGGGTATAATAACCTGGTTGATTGTAGGACTAATTGCCGGCTGGTTGGCCGGAGTAGTAATGAAAGGTAAGGGTTTCGGTCTAATTGGCAATCTGGTTATCGGTGTCATCGGAGCCCTGGTTGGTGGTTGGTTGGCCGGTGCAATTTTTAATGTCAGCAATGCCATCAGTGGATTTAACCTGACCACGATTATCATTGCCTTTCTCGGGGCTGTAGTCGTTCTCTATATTGCCCGCTTGATCAAATAGCAATTTAGTAGGATAGAAACAGTAAAGGCAGAAAGAAGAGCATCGCGGCCACCATAATCAGCGCTGCGAGTCCCAAACTTAACAGGCCAAGGATAAAACCGAGCCGTCCGTTCTTCTTTGCTGTCTCACAGTTCTCTCCGGCTCTGTTCAGTGAAATTAAGCCTGTGGCGACTGCTGCCAGGCAGAGCGGCATAATCAGAGACCTGAGGAGAGTGATGATACCGATCTGTTCAAAAAGAAATCCGAGTCCAATCGCAACAGGAACTGCGATCAGACCGGCAATCCCCAACCATTTTGACCAACAAGCCAGCTTGATTGCTTTCTCGTTAGCACAACTGATCTTTTTTAAGTCATTCATGTTATTCCTCTCCTCATCATTTTCATGATTTTATCACAGCGGAGTTAATCATGGCGATCAACAAATCAGCTAAAAATCTGGTAGGAGCCACAGTTTCAGTCAAGATCAGCGACCTGAATCATGATGGCGAAGGGGTCGGCAGGCTGGAAAACCTGGTTACTTTTGTGCCCGGCGCCCTGCCGGGTGAAGAAGTTGAAGTTGAGATTAAGTCACTTCACAAAAATTTTCTCCGCTCAAAACTAACAAACATAACCTATCAATCACCCGACCGCGTTACCCCTCTCTGCCCTAACTTTTTTATCTGCGGTGGCTGTCAGCTGCAGCATCTGGCCTACCCGGGGCAGTTGGCCTGGAAAGAATCACGGGTCGAGGCAGCGCTAAACCGGATCGGCAAGTTAAAGCTGCCGGTACTGCCAACCATTGGCATGGATAACCCATTCCACTACCGTAATAAAGCAGTAATTCATATCGCCGTAGAAGGAGATAAAATCAGAACCGGTTTCTTTAAACATCACAGCCGGCAGATCATTGAAATCGAAGACTGCCTGATTCAACATCCACACAATAGGCTAGCACTCAAGGCCATTCGCAAGACACTGGCCGAAGCCTTAACATGGAAAGGAATCGACCAGCAAATAATTGATGATATCTACGAAGCCGAGCTGCGCTGCTCATTTGCAACCGGACAGGTATTAATCACCTTAGGGATTAAGGGTAGGCTAAACAACCTGGTTTTTACAGATCACTTCACCAAATCAATTCGCAGTCACTTGGGAGATAAACTGGCCGGGCTAATGATAAAAGCAGGCAACAATAAAAAGCTTCATTATCAAACACTCGATGGCAACCCTTTTATTGAAGAAATAATAAAACCTTTCCGTTACCGGATTTCTCCACGTTCGTTCTTTCAGGTTAATCCTTTGCAGGCCAAAAAACTTTTCGAGCTGGCATCCTCTTCTGCCGGTAGCCCCCATACAGTTTTCGATCTCTATTGCGGTACCGGAAACTTTGCTCTCTATCTGAGCAGGATAGCAACTGCAGTGATCGGCATTGATAGCGAAGGGGAAGCGATTAAAGATGCTCGGGAGAATGCTGTCTTAAACGGAATTAATAATATTCAATTTGTGCAAATGCCAATTGATGAAACAAAAAAATTGCTCTTAAAGGGTAGACGGCCGATTACTGTGATTCTCGATCCGCCGCGGGGGGGCTGCAGTGTTTCTCTGCTTGGAACCATTGCTGAAATGAAGCCGGAGCGTATCGTTTACATTTCCTGCAACCCTGCTACTTTAGCCCGCGACCTTGGTCTGCTTGAACAAAGTGGCTTTCAGGCTATTAAAGCCCAACCGATCGATATGTTCCCTCAAACCAACCACGTGGAGTGTGTGGTTTTATTAACAGAGTAGTAAAGTAGGGAGGGTGGAAAAACTTTAACAAAGATCTTTTAGGAAGTATCAAGATGATCTCTTTCAGGTTACGAACTACTTAAGATTAGTCAGAGACACCAAATAAAAAACGGTAATCTTCTCTCTTTGCCCTTGCCCTAGTGTAGCTTAAGGTTGCTACAAAATGAATAGAATATGATATGATAGCTGTTGTCTTAACTGAATTTATTACAGGATGTGATCTGTTGACTAGCGAAAATATACACCGCGTAGATTTAGATGGACGCGAAATAATGCTGATTGGCACGGCCCATGTTTCAAAAGCCAGTGTAGAAGAAGTAAAAACCCTGATTGAAGCTGAAAAACCTGACACGGTCTGTATCGAATTGTGCCAGGCCCGCTACCAGGCGATAACCGATTTGAACCGCTGGAAAAATACCGACATCGTCAAGATCATCCGTGAACGTAAAGCCCCGCTGCTGCTAGCCAATTTGATCATGTCTTCCTATCAGAAAAAACTGGCTAAAAAGTTTGGGATCGAACCAGGCCAGGAGATGAAACAGGCCATTGCTTCGGCCAAAGCAGTTGGAGCTGAAATTTGCCTGGCTGACCGTGACTTACAGGTTACGATGCTCCGTCTCTGGCGCAGTACAAATTTCTGGGGCAAACTGAAGCTTTTCTTTCAATTTATGTTAGGCATTCTGATGGATGAAGAACTGACCGAAGAAGAGATGGAAAAGATGAAAGGCAAAGATGTTCTAACTGCCGCTCTCGATGAGCTTTCAACTACTTTTCCCCAGATCAAATCAATCGTCATCGATGAACGGGATCAATACCTGGCCCAGAAGATCAAGAACGCTCCCGGAGAAAAAGTTGTGGCAGTGCTGGGCGCCGGGCATATCCCGGGGATCACCGACGAGATCCACAGGGATCACGATCTTGTTAAATTAACCAAAGTAGCCCCTGCCCCAAAGATTAATAAAATTATTGGCTGGAGCATCCCCTTGATTATTATCATCCTGATTGCCCTCACCTTTTCGGTTGACCAGGCAGCCGGCACCGAGCAGATTCTGACCTGGATTCTCTGGAACGGTTCACTTGGCCTCCTGGGCGCCATCTTTGCCCTGGCCCACCCCCTGTCGATGCTAACCGCACTGCTGGCAGCCCCGATCAGTTCACTTAGCCCGCTTTTAGCGGCCGGTTGGTTTGCCGGCTTAACCGAGGCGCTGGTCAGAAAACCAAGTGTAAGTGATTTCGAAAACCTGACCGATGATATCCATACAGTAAAAGGCTTCTGGCGTAATAAAGTGACTCGCATTCTGCTGGTTGTAGTCTTCGTAAATTTGGGCAGTACAGTGGGAACGATAATCGGTGGAGCTGAAGTGGTAAGTCGTTTCATCGGCACTTACTTAAACTAAGGCAACTTAATTAGCTTAGTTCTTTTTGACTTTTGCATACCGGTACAAGGTGATCAAATTCATTGCGTTCGATAGTTTTCAGGACAAAAAGGTGAATAGTAACTCCGATACCAATGGCTGTTAAGAAGATGGTTAGATGCAGGGTTGCGCTAGCAATCATCGAGACAATTAAAGTAACCCAGAGCAAGAACAGCGCACCATATCTAGTGCTACGTGTAATTGCCCGATAGGTAAGGTAGTTGTAAATGTAAGCGCCAAACAGCGGATGATTAATCAGCCAGCAGTAAAGCTTCTCCGAGCTACGCAGGTAGCAGTATGCCGAAAGCAGCAGGAAAGGTGTTGTGGGCAGTACTGGCAAAAAGGCACCTAATAAGCCAAGCACCAAGGCGAGCGAACCGACAACGATTAGCATAATATTTTTTAACATATAAATATTCACGGTTTGTGCCACCAACTAGTCAATGCTGAACAAAAACTATTAATCAGCATGATAGACGAAAACCAATCAATTTATTGTATCACATTGCCGGCCAAGCCTGCTTGCTACTGCCGGATGAATACTTTGAAATAGTTGACAGTAAACAAATTCAATCAATCATTTGTAGCTCAAGTTCATCGCTGCCGGCCAGCTAAAAAATAACCAGCTAGAATGGCTGTTACCGGCACCGCCGCAATCAGGCCAATACTGCCGGCAATACCGCGTACAAATTCTGTAGCGATGATATCCATATTGACTACTTTCAACCAATCAATATCATAACCCATCACCAGTAACAGCATCGGGATTGCTGCCCCAACATAAGCGAGGATCAGGGTGTTGGCCATTGTGCCCATCACATCGCGACCAACATTAAAAGCTCCATTTACCAATTCACGTGCCCGGATATCTGGGCAGGCTTGTTTAATTTCAGCCGCAGCAGAGGCAACGGACATGCCGATGTCGGTAATCGCGCCCAGCGAACCGATGATAATGCCGGCAAAGAGCAGCCCCCTGAAATCGATAGTCTGATCCATAAAATAGAGCATCTGAGCCTCGTGCGATCCAAAACCGGTGAGGCGGGCCAGGCTACCGGCCCAAAACGCCATTAAACCGGCAACAATAACCCCGACGATTGTTCCAATGGTTGCCACTAATGATTTACGGTTTAGACCACCGATTACAAATAGGGTAAAAGCAATAGCGATGGAAGCAATTGCCACTGCCAGGATAATCGGGCTATAACCGGCAAGCAGTAGCGGGAGCAGCCCCCAAAAAATAAGAAATATCGTAACCGCCAGGGTAACAATAGTCTTCAGTCCTTTCATCCTGCCAACTACCAGCAAGGCGACAATAAAAATAACAATCAGGTAAAAAACACCCCGGTCGCGAGCCAGGTCCTGGACGTAAACTTGTTCAAATGAGCCTTCTTCACCAATCTCAACAACAATCACTTCCTGCCCTGCTTCCAGTATAAAATCATAAACCGGATCTCCGGCGAAAAAAGAGTTATAAATTGTTAATATTTCTCCCCGGAATGGTCCGCTGGTTAGTTCAACCTCCACTTCCTGCTCGATAGAGGTAAAATACTCATTCTGCTGCTCTTCAGTTTCACTAACCTCCAGAACCCTGGCGCGATAGAAATGTTCTTCAGCATAATCGGGGCTATCGTCAAAGGCAAAAACTGTCGTGGCGGTGATCATCACGATCAGTGCTCCTAATATGATTAGCATAAACTTGCGCATCTTTTATCTGCCTCCAATCGGTTTTGCAAGCAGTTACTTGCAGTTAGACAGCTAGACTTCTTAGGCGTTAATAGCCAACAAATAACTGGGTGTAAAAATGACTGCCGTCGCTTTGAATTTGAATACCGACTCCGACCAGGCTATAATTGCCATTTAAGATATTGGCCCGGTGACCTGGTGAACCCATCAGCATATTATGCGCTCCGGAAACACTACCATTTGAATTCATGGCCAGGTTTTCAGCTGCGGTGCGAAAAGTGTCAACCCCATAAACCGTTAAGAGATTTACAAAATCGCCATAAGTCGGAGAAGTATGGCTAAAATAGCCATAGTCAATCATATCTTTGCTTTTAGCCCTTGCCGCGGCGGTCAAGTTGCTGCTGACCTGCAGTGAGGGCAAACCGGCGTTATTCCTTGCCTGGTTTATCAGCTGGACCATCTGTAATTCCTTGTCAACTGCCACTGCCAGACCGGCACTCGAAGAAAATTGAGCCGTTTTGCGCTCCGGTTCGGGTCGTTTTTTTTCACCCGGATCAAAGGTTGGATCTTTATCAGTTGTACCCATGAATAATTTAAAATCAATCTGATCATTGTATTCATCGGCCCGGGGCAGTTCCTGATCTGGCAGTTCAGGCGGCTTTAAAAAAATAGTTTCCGCCATCAGCAATAAAGAAGTGGTAATCAGCAAAACGAACAAAAACACTATTAGCTGCCGGATTTTTTTCAGAAACATCTAATCGGAACTCCTTATTTCTAATGGGATCACTTGATAATCATTCGCATTAAATTACTCTGAATAGCTAGCTGGATCCAGTTCACGATGAATAACCGGCAGATCGCGATTAGTAATGATCCCCAGCAGTTTTTCATCTGCCTGACCATGCTGGGTAATCAATACTGCTTCCAATTTGTATCCCTTCTGCTGCCATTGATAAAAGAGGTCAGGAATGCTGAAAAGCGAATGATTTACCGAGACAATTTCATAATCATTTTCGTGGCCTGCCCTGTTGATAACATCAAGAACAGTCGTGACATTTAAATCTATGTCCTGATTATCGTCTATTAGACAAATACCCATCCATTTAACAATCATATTTGATGTAAGCAACCCGACCATCTTTTGACCATCAAGAACCGGAGCCTGGGTATAGGACATCCGGCTGAATTCACGAATGGCCCTGGCAACCGGGTAGTCTATAGAAAGAGTTAGAACTTCTTTTAGAAACAAGGGAGAAACCTTCGGCGGTTCAATTAAGAGCGCAGCTATCCGCTCAATTTTATTAACAACATCATCGGTCGGGACAGCAATGATTTCCCCTCCTGAACGGTCATGGACGATGGCATTGCGCAGTTCACTATATTCCTTCAGATCAAAGCGGTAGCGTTCGATCAACGGATTAATGCGGGCGCTTTTGTCCACCAGTTCAAAAAACCGTCGGTGATCTTTTATCTTTAGCATTCTTTCCATTTCATGTTCAATAGTCGCATAAGCATTAAGAAAGCGTTCGGCTTTGCTGTTTTCGGGCAATTTTTGATTCAGCTCCTCGTAAAGCTTCTCTATCACTGCCTGATTAGACCAAGCGCCATCAGGATCTTTTTACCAGGTAGTAGTAAAACCCAATCACCCCGGACAGTTGGTTAAAAGTGATATGCTCATTAATCCCATGGATACTACGCAGCTCTTCTTTACTCATTTTTAGGGGTGAAAAACGGAAGACATTATCACTAATCCGGCAAAAATGGCGTGAATCTGATGCTCCGAGCATGATATAAGGAGTGACAACTACTCCCTGGAAGACTGCTTCAATCGCCTCCACCAATAGTTTATATGCTGTTGATTCCGTACTTGCCGAAGGCGAAGCATCATGAGCATAAAGCTGATTAACTCTCAACTTAAAGGAATCTTTGCCTTTAAGCGCTTTTCCTGCAGCCTTGATAGCTTGCTCTGTAAGATGTTGCAATGCTTTTTGATGCGGATCTGAAGCTGCAAGCCTTAAATTGGCTACTGCTCGAACTCTTTCAGGAATGACATTAGCCGCCTTGCTGCCTTCTACCATTGTGAAAACACAGGTAGTACGGCATAAAGCGTTCAGTTCCCTGCCGAGGATGGGAAGAGCAGCTATTAAAAGCGGCTTAAACAGCCATAGATTGGCAAAAATAAGTCGCAGGTAAAAGGGCATCTGCTTGCCAAGGATGGCAAACATTGCTTTGACCTCAGCTGGCAGGTTAGCCTTAAAGGGATTTTTAGCAAGCTGTAAAATTATTTTACTCATCACGGCAAGAGGGGTAATAGAGCCTGGTGTGGAAGAATGGCCGCCACTGCCTTCCAAAATTACCTCGATATCGGTAAGCCCTTTCTCGGACATACCGACAACTGCAATTGGCGGTTTAATACCGGGAAATACCCCTTCGACTATGGCTCCGCCTTCATCCAAGACCATAATCGGCTTGACATTCCTGCTATTTAATAGATCAACTATCGCCGGCGCTCCCTGGCCCATTGTTTCTTCATCATGACCGAAAGCAAGGTAGAAATCATTCTGCGGAACATAAGCCTCAGCAAGCAAAGCTTCAACAGCCTCCATTACAGCAAAGAAAGTACACTTGGTATCAAGGCTGCCCCGGCCCCAGATAATATCACCGTCGATTGTTCCCGAAAATGGAGGAAATCTCCACTGCCCTTCATCAGCCGGAACAACATCATAGTGGGCCATCAGCACCATTGGCCTTTCACTACTTTTCCCCGGCCAACGGTAAAGCAGTGAATGTTCGTTAACTAATTCCAATTCCAACTTTTCATGAATCAGGGGATAAAATTTCTGCAGTAAATTCCTAAAAAGGACAAACTGGCTGTAATCGTCAGGTGACCAGTCATCACCTGCCTTAGCAGGATGGATAGTCCGACACCGGAGCAGTTCGGCAAAACGTTCGGCCTTTTGGTGTATATCAAATCCAGGGACTTTATTGCTAATCGCAAAGGGTTTATTCTGGTTGTCAGTATCCCGGTAAACAGCTGCCCTGATTATGATCACTGCTGCCAGCGATACGATCAACCCAAGGATCACCCACCACAGAAACATCAGCATCCACTCCTAGATCATCTTTTTGTTGTACATAAACCGCGCTGCGGCAATTGCTGAAAGAGCACTGACCGGAATCAGGATACCAACCGGCGCAGTCGGAACCAGGATGAAAATGATAATCATCAGAGTTACCGGAACCACTGCCAGTTTCCAATTTTTTGATATATACAGATAACCAAGCGCTCCGAACAGGGCAGGCAAAATATTTTCAAAAGCAGGCTGCAGTAAGGGAGAAGCGAGAACGGGAGTAAGTTGAACAAATAACAACACCCCGATCACCAGTACCAGGTTGGTGACCAGTGATGATGTCGCCACGGCAATAGTTGAAATAATCTCTCCCTGGCTGGAACCAGGCTCGATGTCGGCAATTTCCATCGCGTTTAGGGCACAGGGCACCTTAAGATTAGTCAAATTTCCCGTAGTAAATGCAAGGTAAGTGGCCCCACTGCCCAGCATCGGCGAGAAGGTTATTACTTCAATAATACCAATCGGCACATAGATCATCATAATTGGTAAAAGACCGCCAAGCAATGACCCGGCTGCCGGCCAGACTTTATAGTGGACGGAGATTGCCAAAGGCACAGACAGAATTACCAACAAAGCCACTGACATCCATATTCTTCCGATTCTGTGGATCGCCACATCGTAGCTTAAACTATTTTCGTTTATTCTTGTCATTTTTTTATCCTCCCAGCAGCCCGGCAAAAACAATTGCCATCGCCATGGCACCAACCATGCTCAATGGCAGGGCAAAATCTCTAAATATTTTTAAACCGGCTTTTTGCTCAAGCTGAATACAGATTACCATGATTACAGCCGATGTTAATAGGGTGAAAATCGATACCAGGCCACCGGCTAAGGCACTGCCTAAAAAAGAGCTAATCAGCCCAACAAACATTGCTGCTATCAGCAATGTTCCCCAGCGGTTATCTTCAACTTTTATCTTGTTCACCCGGCTTTGCAGCTTTTTGAAATAGGCAATGATAAAAATAGGACCGGACATGATTCCTAAAGTCATCACCCAGACAATTACCGAAAAAACATCAAGCGGCACACCAGCTTCGGCCAGACTGGCGCCGGTTGCCTGGGCTGCTGCTTCGGCAGCCGGAAGTTCGTAGGTAACGGCGCCGATTACGGAAAGACGGATCCAGGGCAGCGCCAGACCTAAGGCTCCGGATAAAGTTAACATCGTTAATAAGATGGAAAGTGATGGAACCAGGGTAAAAACTGCGCTTGACAATACTGCCCTTTGCATTTTCTCTTTTTCCAATCCCTTGTTTAGGCCCTCGTTCCATGCTTTCTTCAAAAAAACAAGTGATTGGATCGTAACAAAAAGGGCTACCACTGCGCCCATGACAAACATAAAGGCGCTGTTACGATAATCAAACATTGATTTACCTCCCCTGCTAATGATTTTAATTTCGAATTAATAAAATCCGGTACTAATAACTATTTTCTATATGTTATCATAGTGGTGAAGATATTACAGGAAGAAATCAGGGAGAAAAAGGATGATCATTGATTGTGTTTTTTGTCAGCATGAAAATTTAGAAATAATTGCTGAAAACGAGCTGGCTTTGGCTTTTCCCGATATCTGCCCGGTCAGTAAAGGGCATTCACTGATAATCCCCAAGCGGCATATCGAAGCTTATTTTGAGGCAACCCCTGAAGAGCACGCCGCCCTAAGTTCTCTTGCCGGGCAGGTCAAGCTAATCATTGATCGACAGTTTAGCCCCGATGGTTATAATATCGGGGCTAATGTCGGCCAGGCTGCAGGCCAGACCGTTTTCCATTTTCACCTGCATATTATCCCCCGCTATCGCGGTGATGTTGCCGATCCCCGGGGTGGGGTCAGAAAGGTTATTCCAACGTACAGTTGCCATCGGTTGAACAATGTGGAACTGGACCAACCTGGTTAAACAGAGTGTCAAGCGCCGTAAGCAGGTAGGTGTAGGCAGTGGGTTGTTGTTTAAGCCCCCGCATGCGTGAAGCGATCAATTTTTCGGCCCGCGCGGATAAGCGGTTATCCTGGGTCAGACGCCCAAGAATTATTTGATTCATTACCATCATCGAAAACCCGGAAGGAAAAGCTCCGTCATAGGCATCAGCTTCAAGTTCTGTCATGCCAGTTTCTTCAGTTCCCTCCCTGTAAAGCAATCTGCCGTCTTCGGTAGCAAAAAGTTCGAGCCCGGTTTTATTAATTTTTAAAGCAGTTTCCAGGTATAATTGCTGACCAGAGGCTTTATATAATTCAAGCAAAGCCCAGACCAGTGCTGCATAGTCATCGAGAAAAGCAGGAACAGCCGCTTCATTATCGCGGTACCTTCTGAGTAATCTTCCGGAAGATGAAACCAGGTTATTTTGGATAAAACTAAAGGCCCGTTCTGCTTCTTCTAGATACCGGGGCTGCTTCAGGATCTTGCCGGCACGAGCCAAAGCTGCGATCATCAGACCGTTCCAGGCAGTAATTATTTTGTCATCACGAAAAGGTTTAGGACGTTTTGCCCGCTGGAGAAGCATTTTCTCCCGAACCTTGGTCAGGATGGTCTGTAATTCGCTAAGATTTATACCTTTATCGTCAGCAAAACGGTGATCTTCGACTTGACGATGGAGAACATTGTGACCATCTTCAAAATTACCTTCTTCAGTCACCCCATAATAATCAGCGGCGATCTTCCCGTGATTTGGTCCCAAGAGGCTAAGCAGTTCCGCCAGATCCCATATATAGTAAGTTCCTTCCGCACCTTCGCTATCCGCATCTTCAGCAGTATAAAATGCGCCTTCCGGTCCCTGTAGATTTTTCAAAACGTAGTCGATTATTTTTACAGCCAGATCGGCAGCCTCTTGATTTCTATTGATCTGGTAAGACTCTACAGCTGCTAATACGGTGATCGCCTGGTCATATAGCATTTTCTCAAAATGCGGCACCAGCCACTGGCGATCAACGGAATAGCGGTGCAGTCCGTAACCAATTTGATCGAAGATCCCTCCCCGGTATAATGCTTCTAGTGTTTGCTGAACCATCTTGCGGGCATCTTCCGGATAATGACGGTGAGCATAGTGCATTAAAAATAGAAGCTGATGAGCAGCAGGGAATTTAGGTGAACTGCCAAAACCGCCAAATTCCTGATCATAACTGTTTTTCAACCCCTGGTAGGCATTCTCAAGAACAGATTTGACCTCCTGCCCGTTTAATTCAGGAAGCACTGAATGAGCATCCACAGCACTCGTTTTCAGGGCGCTGACCAACTGATCTGCTGCTTCGATAACCCGACTCTGTTCTTTCTGCCAGTACGTGCTGATCCGGGGTAAAATTTCAAGCAGTCCATTGATTCCATAACGATTTTCACGGGGGAAAAAGGTCCCAGCATAAAAAGGTTTCCGATCAGGGGTAAGAAACACGGTAAGCGGCCATCCCCCTTGTCCGGTTAAAGCCTGGCAGGCTGCCATGTACTGTTGATCAAGATCCGGCCGTTCTTCCCGGTCTACTTTAATCGGGATAAAAAGAGAGTTAAGTAATGAGGCCACCTGTTGATCCTCAAATGAATCTTTTTCCATCACATGACACCAGTGACAGGTAGAATAACCGATACTGAGAAATACTGGCTTGTTGTCTGCTTTTGCCCTTTCAAAAGCTTCATCGCCCCATGGATACCAGTCGACCGGGTTATAGGCATGTTGGAGCAGGTAGGGCGACTTTTCATTAATCAGCCTGTTCGGTTGCCGTTCATTTATTTTGCTCATTCAAACAAATCCTTTCTGCGATATTTACTATTATTCCTATTATTATTATATGTATTATACCATAGATACTGGATAACAAAAAAACGGGGGCCATAGCCCCCGCTTCATGATTTCCATCAAGATCAGATTACTGCAAGCAGCAAAATACCGGCGATGGTGCCAAAAACTGCACCAAAAGTACCGGCATGCCCGTTGCCGGAATTTTGTGCTCCCGGAATTAATTCACCAAAGATTATGTAGAGCATCGCACCACCGGCAAACCCCAGGGCCAGTGATAGGAAAAGATCCGAAATGTTACCCAGCGTAGCTCCGATTAAAGCTCCTAACCCCATCGGCAGACCGGCCATTGCCGTGTAAAGTATAATCCACCGTAACCGCATGCCACCGACGCATAGAGGACAAGCCATGGCAATCCCCTCCGGAATATTGTGCAAAGCAATAGTTAAAGCCAGAGTAAACCCTAGAGCCGGCGAGGCTACATAACTGGCCCCGATGGCTATTCCTTCCGGCAAATTATGCATGGCAATGCCCAGACCGAGAATGGTTCCAGTTCGGATAAAACGGGTCAATTCGTCAGTTGTTTCAAAGAAATGGAAATGAGGCATCTTAAGATCAAGAAAAAGAATAAAAATTGCTCCAAACAGCAACCCGGTAAAAGCAGTGACAAAATTTCCTGCTTCGATCGATTCCGGGAGCAGATCGTTAAGCACAATGGCCAGCATGATTCCCCCGGCAAATCCAAGGATAAAACCAAGGGTTGCTCTGCCTGGTTTTTTTAGAAAGAGGGCGATAAAGGCCCCTGAACCGGTTCCGATCACTCCGGCACTGAGGCCAATTAAGGTAATCTGGATAATTGTATTCATTGTTAAGCCTCCGATAAGCTGCGAACAGTTATATTTCCACCAACCTAATATATTCAAAATATCTTACCAGCAACCTGCATAAATCTGGCATTTCAGGTGGTGTTAAGAAATCTTAACATATTTCCCGCAAAAACCACAAACCTATATTGTAATCTATGTTTGAAAGACACTAGATGTGCAAAGGAGAAGCAATAAAATGAAAAAAGTACTGCTTGTTTTACTGCTAACAACCGTAATGATCCTTACGATCAGTTCTGGAGCATTCGCCAATGGCGGAGGTTTTGGCAGCGGACAAAATGGTAGCTGTTTGCGTGATGTCTTAAATGAAGAAGAGAGCGCAAAATATGACAGCATCATCGCTGATTTTCGCGAAAAAATGGATGGGTTACGCGAAAAAATGTTCGACCTGCGAGATGCCGGTAACTGGGAGGGATTAAAAGTTTTAAGAGAAGAACGCTTTAAGATTATGGAAGAAAAAAGAGAAGCTCTAAGCCAGATTCTTCCTGCTGAGTTTACCGAACGCTTTCAGGCCTGTGGTCGGGGCATGCGGAATTTCGGACGAACCCAAGGTGAAGGAAATTATAAACAACAATAACCATAATCTAAATTAGCACAGAAGGTCCGGTGAAATAAGTTCACTGGACTTTCTGCTGTTCTGATATAGAATAATAAAAGACCGCAGCTTTTATGTAAAAAAGGTTGGGTGACAATGAAAGATATCTGGGTTGTTGACGATGAAAAGAATATCCGGGATCTGATTCGCCGTTATTTGGAAAAAGAAGAGTACAGGGTGCACACATTTACTTCAGCCGAAGAATTTGAAAGTGCTTTTTTGGCTGAAAATAAACCGGACCTAATCATCCTGGATATAATGTTACCCGGAGTAGACGGGTTAGATCTTTGCCGCAGGTTGAGAGCTGATTACGAAATCCCGATCATCTTTGTTTCAGCCCGCGGCGAAGAATTCGACCGCGTTTTAGGTTTAGAACTCGGGGCAGACGACTACCTGGCTAAACCTTTTAGCCCACGTGAACTTGTCGTCCGGGTGAAAAATATTTTCAAAAGACTTCAGCCTGCCAATAATGCCGGCAAGGTAATGACATTAAAAAATGTTACGATCATTCCCACCCAGCGTCAGGCTGTAATCAATGGAGAAGAAACTTCTTTTACAGCCAGGGAGTTTGATTTGTTACAACTGCTTGTCGCTTCGCCAGGAAGATCCTTTAGCCGAACGTTGTTAATCGAAAAGATATGGGGTTATGATTTTGAAGGTGATGAACGGGCCGTCGATGATACTGTGAAACGAATCAGGAAAAAGTTGCGTGAAAAGGGAGCCCAACCGGAATTGGTCACCGTCTGGGGCTACGGGTACAAACTTGATGTTTAAGAGAATATTCATTGGCTATCTGTTTGTTCTTTTCGCTTCTTTTGCAGTTCTGACCATGGCATTCAGCCTTACAGTCCGTTACTACCTGATAAATGATACAATCGAAAACCTGAACCGAGTAGCTGAAACCCTGTCTTCTACAGCAACACGCCAGGGCATGCCCGGCAGCGGTCACATGCGCGGAGCATATTTTGGCCTGGCCAACCGTATTGCTTATGCCGACTACCTGGTTATTCAACCAGACGGAATGATTATCGACAGCAGTGACAGGGACTTGTATCCACCCGGAAAATTCATTGAGAATGATTCCTTTCTTAAGTTTGCTTTCTCGACCGAACCGGAAAACAGCCTGGTAGATAATGACATTGTTGCTGTTACTTACCCGGTCAATATCGGCGAGCAGTCTTCCGCTGCGTCTTTAATTCTTTACTCCAAGTTGGACATACTGAGCCAGTTAAACCGTGCTCTTTTGGGTCTCCTGGGCTTGTCGCTTCTGGCCGGGATTACCGTATCGCTAATCACCGGAGCCCTGGCAACCAGGGTGGTAGTAGAGCCTCTTCAACAGCTAAAAAAAAGGGCTATCGCTTTGTCTCGCCGGCAGTTTGAAGGAACCCTATCCATCAGCACCAACGATGAGCTTGAAGAACTGGCTGAAGCTTTTAATTTAATGAGCCGCCGACTGGCCGAGTATGACTTGTCACAAAAAGACTTTTTCCAAAAAGCCTCACACGAGTTAAAAACCCCCCTGATGTCTATTCAAGGCTATGCCGAAGCCATTAAAGATCGCATTATCAGCCCCCATGAAACTGATCAGGTCCTGAATATTATCATTAAAGAAAGTAGTCGGATGAAAAATCTGGTTGAACAATTTATCATGCTTTCCCGCCTGGAAAGTATGCCTGATCATCGCAATTTTAAACCAGTGTGTTTGGATGATGCCGCAAGGGAAGCCATCGATTCTATTCAGAGCCTGGCTTTTGAAAAAAATATTGTTACTAAAACAGAGTCTTCCGGAGAAAAAGAACTCTGTATCTGGGCTGACCCGGAAAAAATACATCGCCTTTTTCTCAACATCCTTGGCAATGCCCTCCGCTATGCTCACGAAACAATCACGATCAACATCAACGGTCCTGAATTAATCATCACAGATGATGGACCGGGTTTTTCGCCAACGGATTTACCGCAAATATTTAAACCTTTTTTTCGAGGTCCAGATGGAGGCAGTGGACTTGGATTGGCAATATCCCGGGCCATAATCGAACAGCAGGGAGGATCGATCGATGTTACCAACGCCCCCCGAGGTGGCGCGATGATAAAGATTCTTTTTTCAACTGCAAAAAATGAAGGGATTAGCAGATGAGAAAAGAAAAATATAATGTTAACAGTTTATTTTTAACGATGTTAAACAGATATTTGTGAGGAGAGGAAGAAACTGGTGACCGATAGAACAAAGTTGGAACAGAAAACAAATTTTATCTATACGCTAATCAAGGATGATTTAGAAAATGATAATCTAGGAGGCAAGCCAATCCACACCAGATTTCCTCCTGAGCCCAATGGTTATCTGCATATCGGACACGCTAAAGCTATTTTACTTAATTACTCTATTGCCAAAGATTTTAATGGGCTCTTTAACTTAAGATTTGACGACACCAATCCGATTAAGGAAGAGCAGGAATTTGTCGACTCAATTATTGAAGACATTCGCTGGCTCGGCGCCGATTGGGGAAATAGACTTTTTTTCAGTTCCGATTATTTTGCAGCCAAGTACGAATTTGCCTTGCGCCTGATTAAGGCCGGATATGCCTATGTATGTGACTTAAGCCCAGATCAGATCCGTGAATACCGCGGTACCCTAACTGAACCGGGCCGGGAAAGCCCCTATCGCAACAGGAAAGTGGAAGAAAATTTAGTTTTATTTGAACAGATGCGGGATGGGAAATTTCCGAATGGCAGCAGGGTATTAAGGGCAAAAATTGATATGACCTCAGGAAACCTGAATATGCGCGATCCGGTTTTATACCGGATATTACATGCACACCACCACCGCACCGGTGACCAATGGTGCATATACCCCATGTATGATTTCGATCATCCTTTTTCAGATGCCCTTGAAGGCATTACTCATTCACTCTGTTCAATTGAATACAGTGATCATCGCCCCCTATATGATTGGATCGTTGACCGAGCGGTTGAACTTGCTCCCGAGATGATCAGGTATCGCTCGCGCCAAACTGAATTTGCCCGCCTGAGTATGAATTATACGGTTATGAGCAAAAGAAAACTGCGCCGTTTGGTGGAAGAAAATTATGTCAGCGGTTGGGATGATCCTCGCATGCCGACCATAGCAGGTTTACGTAAAAGGGGAGTCACGCCAGAAGCAATCGCTGATTTTCACAACAGAGTCGGGGTTTCACGAGCCGACAGTACCGCAGATCTGGCTTTGTTTGAACATTGTATCCGTCAGGAGCTGGAAAATAAAGCCCCCCGGCTGATGGCAGTCCTTAATCCCCTGAAAATAGTAATTACCAACTGGCCGGAAGCAGAAACTGAACTGTTTGAAATGGAAAATATCCCGGGAGATGAAAAATCCGGCACTCGCCAGGTTCCCTTCAGCAGAATTATTTATATCGAACACGATGATTTCATGGAAGATCCCCCCAAAAAATTCTTCAGACTGGCCCCAGGCAGGGAGGTTCGCCTCAAAGGCGCATATATTATCAGATGCGATCAGGTAATAAAAGATCCTCAGGGGAAAATAATCGAGCTAAGGTGCAGTTTTGATCCGCAAACCAAGAGCGGTTCCGATACCAGTGGCAAAAAAGTGAAGGGGGTTATCCACTGGGTCTCGGTTGCTCATGCCGTGATAACAACTGTAAACCTCTTTGAAAATTTATTTTTAGTGGAAAACCCCGAGGAAGTGGAAGAAGGCGATTTTACCGGCATGATCAATCCCTCTTCGCTGGCTATCTGCAATAATGTGCCGGTAGAACCGGCCGTTAGAGAAAGCTCTCCCGGCAGCCGTTTTCAATTTCTGCGAAAAGGTTACTTCTACCTTGAACCGGAAAGCTCGGATGATCAGAATCTTGTTTTTAACCGAATCGTCCCCCTGCGAGACAGCTGGGCAAAAGTAAAACAACAGTAGACCAGGCTATTATTCTTTTGGCGCCACCGGGTAAACCGGACCGGGATTATACTCGACGCTGGGTCGGGCATTTCGAGGCTGGGGAAACATCCTCATCAGTTCATAGATTTCAGGCGGCATATCCGTGTTGACATTGATGCCAAGCTCGGCGATCTGGTCAACATCAATCGGATAATCATGAGTCCAGGTACCCTGGGTTAATAGTACTGCTGTCTTTTCGGCTTTTTCTTCTGCCATATGCTTGGCAAGTAAATTCTTCGCAGTAACTTTAACTTGCTTTAAAGCTTTTGTTGCAACATCGGCCAAAATAACTGTCTGGTCATCAATATCCTTAATCGGCTTGGTTTCAAGCACTTTAACCAATGAAGCCGCAGGATACTGACCAAGCTGGGGATCCAGCGGTCCCAGAACCGCATTTTTATCCATTACCAGTTCATCAGCAGCCAGGGCAATCATCGTTCCGCCGGACATTGCGTAGTGCGGCACAAAAACCGTAACTTTTCCGGGATGTCGTAGCAATGATTCAGCAATCTGCTCGGAAGCCAGCACAAGTCCCCCGGGTGTATGCAGCACCAAGTCGATGGGAACATTCTGGTCAGTTAAACGAATGGCCGTCAGAACCTGTTCGGAGTCTTCAATGTTAATATAGCGGGTCAGGGGAATTCCCAGCAAGCTTAGTGCTTCCTGCCGGTGGATCAGGGTAATCACCCTGCTGCCGCGTTTACGTTCCAGCTCTACCATTTTCCTGGTTCGGGTTGAACGGAGCAGCTGTTGCTGCAGGTAAGGGGTTAAAGCTGATATGATAATAAAAATCCAGAATAACTGAGATAAATTTTCCATCTCTTTTCCTCCTTAAGGCCATCTTTCTTAACAGTAATCGCGCCAGCACTCCCAGAAAGGATCGGCACGGTAATTGCGTTTCGGTCTCATAATTAGAATCAAAATCAACCCTAAAGCAAAACCACCGATATGAGCCCACCAGGCTATACCGGGCATATCTGAAAAAGCATATATTAATTGGATGACGGCCCAGTAACCTAGATAAATTGGAGCTGGCAGCCAAAAAAAGAAAAATATCAGGGGCGGAATAAAAGTCAGCACTCTGGCCCGGGGAAATAAAACCAAGTAGGCCCCCAGGAGCCCGGATACAGCACCGGAGGCACCAACCATCGGGATGGTGCTATCCGGCATTGAAAATCCCTGCGTCAGGGCAGCTGCTATACCGGTAAGCAAATACAACAGCATAAAGCGAATAAGTCCGATTCTTCCTTCAACTGCCGGTCCAAAGACCCACAGAAACCAGAGGTTACCGATCAAGTGCATTAATGACCCATGAACAAACATGCTGGAAATAATCGTAAAAAATTCAGCCATCGGATTAAGGAAAAATGCTGCCGGGATAAACCCGTAGCGGTAAAAGATCGCCTCAAAAGTTTCTCCTCCGGATGAAAGCTGTAAAAAGAATGCACTGGCGGTAACAATGATCAACCCAAAAGAGGCGATCTTTGCTCCGTGGTAGGTTATCGAATCGCGCAGAGGAAACATAGGCCGATACCCCAATCCCTGATCTGATTAAAACATTAAAATTATAACATATTCCTGCTCATTCCGGTTATTAATTAAAATTAAGGGCACAGCATTCAACAGCTGCACCCTTAATTGAGGTTAAACCAACATTAGCCGGAATCGTGCCTTAAACTTTGTCAATCCTGATTGCACAAACCTTGGTTTCCGGGATCTTGGCTACTGGATCCAGTGCACTGCTGGTTAACAGGTTTGTCGGGCATTCAGCAAAGTGGAAACTCAGCGAAGCTACACCCGGCTGACTGCGTCTTGAAACCTTAACCCGCACCTGGATTTTACCCCGCCGCGATTTAACCTCCACCAGATCTCCGTCGGACAGTTCCATTTTTTCCGCATCCTGTGGATTGATCAGAATCTTTTCTTCACCACTTAACTGATCAAGACCTTCGGAATAACGGGTCATCGTACTGTGGAACTGATAAAGACTACGTTCTGTAGTCAGGATCAATGGAAAATCAAAATCGCAACATTCAGCAGAAGGCCGGTATTCCAGGGGAATCAACTTGCCTTTACCGGTAGGGGTGGCAAATTTTTCAGCATGCAAAAACTTAGTTCCTGGATGTTCTGCTGTCGGACAAGGCCATTGAATCCCTTCATTTTCAAGACGCTCATAACTGATCCCGGCATAACTGGGAGTTAAGGAAGCTATTTCTTTAAAGATCTCTTCCGCACTGTGATAGGCAAAACCTTCCACTCCCATTTCGTTTGCGATGGCACTGATGATCCACCAATCAGGTTTGGCTTCACCAACCGGATCAATTACCCGGCGAACACGCTGAACCCGCCTTTCGGTATTAACAAAAGTACCATTCTTTTCAGCAAATGAAACTGCCGGTAAGACTACATCGGCTTTAGCCGCAGTTTC
>CAZAKI010000011.1:23108-56485 GCA_964485855.1 uncultured Syntrophomonadaceae bacterium
GCACCCTGAACGTTATTTTGTCCACGCAGGGGGTTAACCCCGCCGGAGAGACGTCCCAGGTTCCCGGTAATCAAAGCCAGGTTGCTGTTCGCCATTACATTATCCGTTCCATGTGAATGTTGGGTAATCCCCATACAATAGAGGATTGAAGCCGGACTATTTTCGGCGTAGATGCGGGCTGCCTGAACTACATCTTCCCAGGGCAGGCCGGTCACATCACTTACAAATTCCGGTGTAAAAGATTCAAGCGAAGCTTTGAATTGATCAAAATTCTCGCAGTGTTCATCGATATATTTCTGATCATGCAGTCCTTCCTCGATGATCACCCTGGCCATCCCCATTAACAAGGCTACATCGCTGCCGGGTTTAAGTGGCAGGTGCAGATCAGCGAAATTAATCAGGGCTATCTCCTGCGGGTTAGCAACAATCAGTTTCGCCCCTTTGCGGACTGCTTTCTTAACCTGATAACCGATAATCGGGTGGGCATCGGTGGTGCTGGTTCCAATGGCAAAGATACATTTGGCATCGCCAATTTCGTCAATTGAATTGGTCATCGCTCCCGAACCAAGGGTTGTGGCCAGACCGGCCACCGTTGGAGCGTGTCAGAGGCGGGCGCAGTGATCAATATTATTAGTTTGCATCACCGCGCGGGTAAATTTTTGCATTACAAAATTGTCTTCAGTGCTACACTTGGCGGAAGCTATCAGCGCAAATTGATCGCCTTTGTACTGTCCAAGTTTCTCGGCCACCAGCGAGAGAGCTTCTTCCCACGAAGACTCCACCAACTCTCCATTCTTGCGAATTAGCGGCTTGGTCAGTCGGTCAGGATGATTAACAAAATTGAGACCGAATCTTCCCTTTACACAAAGGCTGCCACTACTTGCAGGGTGATCGGCAACCGCCCTTGAACTTACAACCTTGTTGCCCCGAGCACCGACAATAATGCCGCAACCACAACCACAGAAGGGGCAGATTGTCTCCACCTCATAAGTGGGTTCAACTGAATTTCGGGGCACTAAAGCACCAACCGGGCATCGGGAAACACATTCACCACAGGTCACACAAGTTGAATCAATTATCGGCTTGTCACCGAGCACACTGATCCTGGTTTTAATCCCTCGAAAAGCAAAATCAATACAACCATCGCCCTGAATCTCCTCACAGGTCCGGACACAAATACCACAGAGAACACATTTATTCAGATCGCGCAAATAGTAGGGATTGGAATCATCAAGCGGCATATTAAGCTCAGGCTTGCGCATCGCTTTAAGGCGCTCCTCATCCAAGCCAATATAATGGGTTAGTTTCTGAAGCTGACAATCGCTGTTTTTTGCACAGTTTTGACAGTTGTAATCATGATTTATTACCAGCAGCTCCAGGTTGACCCGGCGAGTCTGATCAAGCTCGGGGCTTGCAGTAGTTACAATCATCCCTTCTTCTACCGGTGTCATACACGAAACTGTCGGTCGCCGGCCTTCAATTTCAACCAGGCAGACCCGACAGATTCCCACTGAGGTTAAGTCTGGATGATCGCAAAGGTGAGGTATGTAAATACCGTTAGCCAGGGCGGCCCTCAGTATTGAGGTCCCCGGTTCAGCTTTTATTTCCACACCATCTATGGTTAGAGTTATCAGCTCTGACATTTGCATCCCTCCTCGCAAGATCTGTTTTCTTCATTCTGTTTTAATCCTTCTGACAACACCTGGACCGCCCGAACCTTTTTCGGGCAGACTTCGTAACATGCTCCGCATTTAATACATTTATCCTGGTCAATCACATGAGGCTCTTTTTTCTCGCCACTGATAGCATCAACCGGGCATTCCTTGGCACAGCGCTGACAGCCGATACACTTCTCCTGATCTATGCTGTACTGCAGAAGGGCTTTGCAAACTAAGGCCGGACAGCGCTTTTCATATACATGCGCCTCATATTCATGCCGGAAATAGCGCAAGGTAGTCAAGACTGGGTTGGGAGCTGTCTGGCCCAGACCACACATTGAACCTTTCTTCACTGCCCAGGCAAGTTCTTCCAACAGATCCAGATCTTCTGGCTTACCTCGCCCTTCAGTTATGTCTTCAAGGATATTATACATCTGAGAAGTTCCCAATCTACAGGGTATACACTGACCACAGGACTCATTCTTAGTGAAATTTAAAAAGTAGCGGGCCATATCTACCATGCAGGTATCCTCGTCAACCACTACCAGTCCCCCTGAGCCCATCATCGCTCCGGCTGCAGTGAGTGAGTCAAAGTCAATCGGAAGATCGAGGTGTTCTTCAGGAATACAACCACCTGAAGGTCCCCCGATTTGAGCAGCTTTAAATTTTTTCCCGTAACGAATACCCCCGCCGATATCAAAAACCACCTCGCGGATTGTTACGCCCATCGGCACTTCAACCAATCCTGTGTTATTAACCTTTCCGGTCAGGGCAAAAACCTTGGTTCCCTTACTACCTTCGGTCCCGACAGAAGCAAACTTCTCTGCACCGCGACGTAAAATTAACGGGACGTTTGCCAGGGTTTCAACATTATTAATGCAGGTAGGTTTGCTCCATAGACCTTCTACTGCCGGGAATGGAGGGCGGTGACGGGGCACCCCTCGTTTACCTTCGATCGAAGCAAGCAGTGCTGTCTCTTCTCCGCACACAAATGCGCCGGCACCTTCCTTGATTTTAATTTTGAAATTAAATCCTAAACCAAGAATGTTTTCACCAAGGATCCCGTATTGTTCAGCCTGACCAATCGCCGTACGCAACCGCTTAATGGCCAAGGGGTACTCTGAACGAACGTAAATGTAACCCTCATCCGCACCGATTGCTCTACCGGCAATCATCATTCCTTCAAGAACGGCATGCGGATCACCTTCGAGAATGCTACGATCCATAAAGGCTCCGGGGTCTCCTTCATCGGCGTTACAAACTATATATTTCTTTTGGCCGGTACTGCTATTGGCAAATTGCCATTTCATACCGGTAGGGAAACCGGCCCCTCCACGTCCTCTTAAACCTGAAGTTTTCACTTCATTAACAACAGCAAGCGGTTCCATTTTTAATGCTTTTTTTAGGCCAATATAACCGCCCCTGATAATGTACTCATCAATATTTTCCGGATCAATTACTCCACAGTTGCGCAGGGCAAGACGCATCTGTTTTTGATAAAACATAATCTCATCGTGTGAATTAACCCGCTCCTCCGAGACTGGATCCTGGTACAAGAGGCGATCAACCCGGTTGCCGTTTACTAAGTGTTCTTCTACTATTTCAGCAACATCTTCCTTTTGCACCCCGCAATAGAAAATATCATCAGGATAAACAATAAAGATTGGCCCCTTCTCGCAAAAACCATGACAGCCGGACATAATAATCCGGACTTGATCTTTAATGCCATGTTTTTCAAGTTCTTCACCCAGGGCATCCCTAACTTCGAGTGCACCTGAAGAAATACAGCCCGTTCCGGCACATATTAGAATATGACGTTCATACACTTTGGTCTTCTCTCCTTTCGCTGCTTTTTTCCAGAGCATTCATTTAGTGTTCCCGGAACGCCGAGCCGTGCGAATATTTATTAATTATCGCTTCCCGAGCCTTTTTGCATGATTCGCTTTCATGACAAAGCGGCCCTTCGAGACAACATTCAATAAATACATCACAGGGTTTTTCTTTGCTATTAAAACATTTTTCACAGCAGTGATCGATAAAATGTTCCATTTAAACCTGCCCCCCTTCCGGCTCAGGATCATAACTTTCTATAATCCCTTTAGTTTTGTCCGGATCAAGTCGACCAAAAGTTTTATCGTCAATGGTCATAACCGGGGCCAGGCCACAGGCACCAATGCAGGCAACTTCTTCATAGGTGTATTTTTTGTCTTCAGTAGTCTCACCTACAGTTATTTTTAAAACATCTTTGACTTTGTCTGCTACTTTTTTAGCCCCACGAACATGGCAGGCAGTTCCGCAGCACAGGCGAACAATATGTTTGCCGCGCGGCTTTAAGTGAAACCGGGCATAAAAAGTTGCTACACCAAAAACTTTACTTTCCGGAACCCGAACAAAACGGGCGACTACTTTCATCGCTTCCTCGGGCAGATAGCCAAGCTCTTCCTGGACATCCTGTAGGACAGGAATCAGCTCATTTTTCTCGCCTTTGTAGGAAGCAAAAACCGTTTTCAGTTGTTCTTCCATCAGGTCACTTCCTTTGCTGCTTATTTTACTTTTAACAGACCTGTTTTATTTCTCTGATTAAAATAGTGAATCCTGCCCGGATGAAGTAAAAAATCGCAATAAATAAAAAGACGCAATAAATATTATTTTTGCAATTTTAACTTCTGCCGTCTGGCTCTTGCACATAATAAATTGGTATATTATAATAATATTAATGAAAGGAGAGGAAAAAATGTTACCGAAAAATCTTTTAGCTAAATTAAACGAGCAAATTACACACGAGTTTTACTCAGCACATTATTACCTGGCAATGGCTGCCTTTTTCAAAAAAGAAGAACTAGATGGGTTTGCTAATTTTTTTATTGTTCAGGCGGAGGAAGAACGTTTCCATGCTATGAAATTCTTTGAATTTATCAATGATCAGGGTGATGAAGCAATGATTACCGGTTTTAAAGACCCAAAAATTGACTTCAAATCAACAGAAGAGATTTTTACCTTGGCCCTGGAACATGAAAAGTTGGTCAGCAGCCTGATCAATAATTTAATGGGCATGGCCCAGGATGAAAAGCATTACCCCAGTATCAGCTTCCTGCAGTGGTTTATCGATGAGCAAGTAGAAGAAGAAGCATCAATGAGCAGATTGCTCAGCCTGGTTAAAAGGGTTGGGGAACAGGGGCATGGTATTTTAATGTTAGATCGTGAATTAGCCGCCCGTACTTTTACCCCGGCAGCTGAGTAATAACCAGCAACCTGATCTAAAAATGGTTTAAACACTTCTGGAGGACACCATTCATTTCAGGTGTCCTCCAGAAAAAGCATAAATGCTTTTTGATGAAGTGTAATCGCTGATTTTTTAACACTCCAATCTAACTCAAAACTCTTAAAAACCAGCCTGGCTCTTTAAAATCTGTTTAGCTTTAATCATCGCTTTATTGATCCCTTCATAGCCGGTACAGCGGCAAAGATTACTCTGCAACCATTCACGAGTCAACTGATCCGACGGTTCAGGATATTTCTGAAGCAGAGCGTATGCATTCATTAAGAACCCGGAAGTACAAAAACCACACTGGAATCCACCTTCTGACTGAAAAGCTTGCTGAATAGCCGTATCCTTAAGCCCTTCAATCGTAGTAATCTCTTTCCCGATAGCTTCAACCGCTAAAACCAAACATGATTTTATCGGTTTCCCATCCAATAAAACAGTACAGGCACCGCAATCTCCATTTTCACATCCAGGTTTTGCGCCGGTTAAACCAAGGGTCTCCCGAAGCACTCTTAACAGGGTATCCGCAGGACGAACTGCGACATGTCGGCTTTCCCCATTAACCTGAAGCTTAATTTTACTGATTCCACAATAATTGACAGCCATTAGCTTCCCTCCATCTCAGAAAGCATCTTTTCAAGGTCAAATTCAAAAACTGTCTTGCGGTACGCGGCTGAACCACGATCATCATCACGAATTTTACCGGGAAGGATCTTAACGGCTTCTTTAACTCTTTTTTTCAAGGCAACGCTTCGATCGTTTAGGTGGTTTTCAAGATCTATGCTGCGAAAGGGAAATGCGCATAGTCCTGAAGCCGCGAGTCTAATCTGATCATCATTGGTTTTTAACGCAACAAGATGGCAGAGGGGGTAATCGATCGGCCCGTGTTTTTCCCTGCGCCTGCTCCAGTGGGGAAGTTCAACCTGGTTTTCATCTATGCTTAACTGGAGGAGCAGTTCTGCTTTTTCCAGTCTTAACCGTTTATCAAAAAGAGAAGACAGTTTTTCGGTTCTCCTGCCGTCAGGACCGGCAATGCTCAGTTCAGCATCATTTAGTAAAAAAGGCATCAGTGCTTCACGATACGGCAGCCGGCCACAGATGTTACCGCCGAGAGTAAGACGATTGCGAACCGTACGGTCGGCAATGCTGCGTACTACCCGCGACAAAAGAGGATAATCATTCTGATCACCGAATGTATTTAAAGTCAAGTTCGCGCCGACAATTATTTTTCCACCCTCTTTTTTCAAGACAAGAGTTTCTTCAATTCCTTTAATATCGATCAAAGCAGCCGGCTTGATCAGCTGGCGGCGGCAAAGGCTAACGATCTCGGTTCCCCCGGCATAATAGAGCGGGTTTTTCCCTTCAGTATCAAGATTCTGAAATAGCTCGACTGCTTCTTCCACTGTATTTGGAAGATAATAGTCAAAATCAAATGGTATCATCCGGTTCACTCCTTCCAGCCTCCCAAATAACCTGGGGAGTTAAGGGCAGATGGTTTAGGGGTTTACCCAGAGCTTTTGAAAGTGCTCCAGCCAGGGCGCCGGGCATGCCTAACACACCCTGCTCACCAAGACCCCTGGCCCCAAAGGGCCCGTCTCGCTGCGGGGTTTCCACAAATTCCACCATATATTGTGGCTCTTCACCGTAGCGTAATATCTTATAATCGCGTAAATCTTCATTTAACACTTTACCCTGGTTATTCAGCATAAAACCTTCCCAGCCGGCAAAACCCAAGCCCATTGACATTCCCCCGACGATCTGGCCATGAGCAAGGAAGGGGTTGATAACTTTGCCAACATCCATCGCACAAACCGCTTTGATTACCCGGTAGCTACCGTCGGTCGGGTTAAGCTCAACTTCAACTCCCTGGGCCCCCATGGTCCATTCAAGAGCCGGTCTACCGGCTCCTGTTTCCGGATCAATGGCCGTAAGCCGACGTGAAATGTAACGCCCCTTGCCGATAATCTGACCTTCAATTGCGTTCCCATCTGGAAACATGTAACCCAAAGCAACCTCATTTAAAGATAAACCGATTTCCGGTTCATCGGCCAGGAAAACTCTGCCGCCTGCTACTTTTAAATCATCAGGCGGACAATGTAAAACAATCGACGCAGTCCGGCAAAGCTGACTGATCGCATCATCCGCAGCCTCAATTAAGGCCCGCCCGATCATGAAAAGACTGCGGCTGGCCGCGGTAGCCCAGTCATGTGGTGCAACCCTGGTATTTACTTCGTTAACAATATGGACTGCTTCAGGACTGATTCCCATTTTTTCAGCCAAGATTTGAGTTAGCGCGGTCTTTGTGCCCTGACCAATATCAATAATACCGCAGTGCATGTTGACTGTACCATCATCGTTAAAGGTTAGAATCACTCCGCCATCAGCATTGGTCGGCATCGCCGGAGCCTTCCAAAAACAGCTAATACTTTTAGCTCTGACAGAACCATTGGGAAGCTCTTGATGCTGACCATTCTGCCATGCTAACATCTTTCCAACCCGTTTTAGACATTCTTTCAGATCGCCGGTATTGGCATCCATCACACTTTGGGTTGGAGTAGTATCACCAGCCTTGATCGCATTAATCAACCTGAATTCAAGGGGATCAATTCCCGCTTTCTCACTCAGGAGATCGATCGCTCTTTCCATGGCAAAGGCCAGCTCAACGTGGCCAAAGCCCCGGTAAGCCGTGGCAAAGGGATGATTGGTATAGACACAGAGCGAATCGCACCAGATGTTTTCAATGGCATAAGGGCCGGTACAGGCAATTGCAGCCGCCCGGCTAATATTAACTGCATAATCTGCATAGGCCCCACTGTCAAAACAAAACAGAATCCTGGCAGCCAGCAGTTTGCCGTTTTTAGTACAGCCAATCTTGATTTTTGCTTCAAGCCCGGGTCTTCCAGGAGAAGAAACCAGGTCATTTTCCCTGCTGTTAACCAGTCTCACCGGTCTGCCATCTACAGTCTTGGTCAGCAGGTAAGCCAGGCCTTCGAGCTGGATACCGGCCTTGCCGCCAAAACCGCCCCCCAGAGGTCCGGTAATAACAGTAACTTTACCCGGCTGAAGATCAAATGCAGTCGCCAACAAACTGCGAACGACAAAAGGGGCCTGGGTTGTAGAGTGAATAATAACCTGGCCATCTTCTAATATTTCCGCTGTCGAGGCCCGGGTTTCCATGGCTACGTGATCACCGGGCGGGAAACTGAACTTTTCTTCCAGAATATAATCACATTTTGTGAATATTTCATCGGGATTGCCCTTGCGAATTTTTGTCCTGTTGGCAACATTGCTTCCCGGTTCAGGAATAATTGCCGGGATATGGCTGTAAGAAGCCATCTCTTCATGCAGAATAGGAGCCCCCTCAGCCAGGGCCTCAGAAGGTGAAGTGACTACCGGTAGAGGTTCATAATCAACCTTAATTAGCGGTAAGGCAGCTTTTGCTTCTGCTTCGCTATCTGCCACAACTGCTGCAACCGGCTCACCGTAATGGCGCACCTTGATCCTGGCCAGCGGTGGTTTATCACCTAAATAAATACCGATATTTCCGGGCAGATCATCCCCGGTTAAAACTGCTCGTACTCCAGGTGATTTTAAAGCCTGTGATCGATCAATTCCGGTTATTTTCGCATGGGCATGAGGACTGGTTTTTAATGCTGCATGGAGGGTGTGAGGTGTAATATGATCTCCCAGGTAACGAATTTTTCCCCTGATCTTGTCCGCCCCATCCCGGCGCGGCAATGATAATCCTAGATAACTTTTCTCAGCCATCATTCAACCTCCTAAGGGGGAGCATTCATTTTTGCTGATTAGAATAATTCGACAAAAAACCTTCCTTCCCTTCCATGAATGATTCCTGCTTGCTTGAGGTCTCAGAACTGTTATAAAATAGATTTAGGATGCGCCAGGAGGAGATCAACGAATGAAAATGATGAAAGGAATGTTAATTGCCCTCAGTCCAGCGGTGATCTGGGCAATTTATTCCTACCGTTTAAACGCCATACTGTTAATCCTAGTTTCTATTACCGCTGCTGTAGGCTCTGAAGCCCTCTATCAGTATCTTTTAAAGCAACCGCTAAAAATAAAAGATTTGAGCGCAGTGGTAACCGGTCTGCTCCTGGCTCTAACCGTGTCACCATCGCTACCCTTATATGTTATTGCCGCCGGTTCAATTGTCGGGATCGTCCTTGGCAAACAAATTTTTGGTGGCTACGGAAAAAACCTTTTTAATCCCGCACTGTTCGGACGCATTTTCATTATCTATGCTTTCCCGGGAACTATGAGTCCCTGGCTTTCCCCGTTTGATGCAGTTGCCACGGCAACCCCTTTGCAAATCATGCGCAGTGAAGGCACAATAACGGCAATCCGGGAATTATTTTTAGGTACTATCCCCGGCAGTATCGGAGAAACATCCGCCCTTTTGCTACTGCTTGGCGCCGGTTGGCTGCTCTACAACCGCCACGCCAACTGGCGTATTCCCCTAGCGGTTGTTTCTGCTGTGGTAATTGTTTGTTTGATTACGGGACAAAATATTGCCTTTCATTTATTTTCGGGCAGCCTGATTCTGGGGGCATTTTTTATGGCGACCGACCCGATCAGCTCGCCGAAAACCCAAACCGGCCGCTATATTTTTGGCTTCGGAGTCGGATTAGTGATCATGGCTATACGCCTCTGGGGCTGGCTGCCTGAGGGTACTACTTTTGCCATATTAGGCATGAATCTGACCGTTCCTGTTCTCAACAGCTTAACTAAGCGAAAGTTGAAGAAATAAATACTGGCTTTAAAAGCATCTTTAAACAGGTTAGAACAACAATCAGGGTAGTAGATCTGCTATAAAATTCTTCAGTTCTCTTATATCAATGGCTAAACCATAAATCTGATCATGGTTGTCGCTGCGTAATGTAGCGAAGATTACTGCAGCCACCTCGCCTTTTTCATTAAAGACCGGGCTACCGCTACTTCCGGGGTAAATCATCGCCTCAATCACCAGGTGAGGCAGTTCACGCCCATAAGCTTCGTAGTAAGCAACTACTTGGCCCCTGTTGGCAATCCTGGCAAACTGCAGGGGATTACCGATTACCAGGACATCTTCGCCAATTTCTAAAGTGCTGCCGGCCAGGGGTACTGCGGGCAATTCATCACCTTCAATTTTAAGCAGAGCCAGATCGGTAAATGGTGATAAAAACCATTCGGAAACCAGAAATGAACCGTATTCAGGAAAAGAAACCCTAACCAGGTCTGCATTTTCAACTAAATGGCGATTGGTTACGACCAACCCGTTTTCGTCAATATTAAAACCGCTGCCTCTCAGGCTATCCCGGTTAGAACCCACGATTTCTGTAAAAACCTGAACTACTGCTCCCCTTACTTCAGTAACCAGCGGGTCAGAAGAAAGAGACCACGATTCTTTCAAAAACTGTAAAGCAGGACCACTGAAAACTGATAACCAGCGTCCAGTGACCGTAAATAAGAAAATTAAGGCCAACAGTAGGGCTATCAGCCTAGACGTCTGGCGCAATATATTTTGCTGCAGATTGTCAGCGGGCAAGTTGTCCAGATCACCGTATTTTCGGTTCAACTCATCGATCAGTTCACGATCATCTTTGCCCTCTTCGTTGTAAATGATTTAGTCCCTCTTCCCTGTTATTGTTAACAACTGTTAAAGCTGATAAAATAATTATAGTCTCATCGATCCAATCACGATCGGACTGGAATGGACTGATTAAACACCATGAGTAATCAAGCGGATTCCTCCAGGTTAAAAAAAGAAGCACTCCTGAAGAAAAAAGTACATCGAGCTCTTTTTAATGCACGGAAGGCTTTACATGAAAAAGATGAAGCTTCAGCCCGCCGTATCGTCAGAAAAGTAATTGAAGAGTCTGCCTCCCTTGCTTACGAAGCCAGCCTCGAAGGAGGCTTTAACTGGGTAGTTGAAGTTTTAAAACCGCTCGATGATCTCTTCCTGCCCGACGATTAATCGCTAGTTTAAACAAAGGCAACAGCAAAAACTATTAATACGGCAAGGATAACCAGCATACCAACCATAAGTACCAAATGTAGGAAATAAATACCGATACTTCCCACTGTTGATAATCCATAGCTTTCGCGAATCGCAATAATCTGCAGGATCATAATCCAGATCGATAGGCCAAAGCTAACAAACCCAGCCAGAGCATTCCAACCCACACCCATGAAACCACTGGCGAAAGTGATCGGAACCCCGATAATTAAAGGAAAGTTTGCCAGGGCATATGCAGAAAAGAAACTCCAGTAAGCACCACTGCCTTTAAAAAGCCGAACCAGAAGATGGACTAGGCCGGTAATTAGAAAAATTGAGATAATAGTAATCAGAATTGAGGCAGCTACTATTACAGATAATGGCAAATGAATCTTGGTTTCCAGCATTAGATCTTCAAGTGCTTGCAATGACTGTCGGTTATATAAAGACACGAGAAGATTCAAGATGGTGATACTTAGATAGACCAGGAAAGCCTCGTTGGCAGGCCTTTCCTCGACAATATCTCTCAGTGTCTTGACCGGTTGAGTTAGAATACCAAAAAACCAGCTTAAAATTTGTTCAAACATCAGTTATCCTCCTTTGAATCACCCGGCTGACACTTTACTGCTTTGATTTAGACAATTTACCCCATAATTCCTTTGTTGCAACCGATAATAAACAAATTTAATAGTTGCACAAAAAATCATCCTATGCTAAAATAAATATAACCTATATAGTTAGGTTTAATTATTTTTACGAGGTGACCACGATGCAAAAGTTTCTCGCACAAGCCTTAACCATGAAAGATCTTGCCGATTATCAACAAAATTCCGTCGTTAGCAAGGAAATTTTAAAGAAAACAACTGGCACGGTCACCGTATTTGCATTTGATCAGGGTCAGGGGTTAAGTGAACACACCGCTCCTTTTGATGCCCTGGTAATGATTTTAGACGGCACTGCTGAAATAATTATTGCCGGTAAACCCCATCAGGTGAAAGAGGGCGAATTAATTATTATGCCCGCAAATGAACCTCATGAGCTAAAAGCAAACGAACAATTTAAAATGATGTTGGTGATGATTCGTTCATGATATATTATTATTGATAAACCATTTGGGAGGTGTATCAAATGTCATTTAAAGTAAATGATCATGTAACCTGGGTTGGAAAGATTGATTGGGAACTGCGAAAATTCCATGGAGAAGAGCTAAGTGCTCATCATGGCAGCACTTACAATTCTTACCTGGTCAGGGGTCCGGAAAAAACTGTTTTAATTGACACGGTCTGGGGTCCCTTCGCTAAGGAATTTGTTAAAAATCTAAAAAAAGAAATCGACTTGAAAAAAATTGATTATATCGTTGCCAACCATGCAGAGACTGATCATAGCGGTGCGCTGCCGGAACTGTTGCGAGAAATCCCTGACACCCCGGTATACTGTAGCAATGCCGGGACAAAATCATTGCGCGGTCATTACCACCAGGACTGGAATTTTAAACCGGTTAAAACTGGTGACAAAATTGAACTTGGTGGCGGTAAAGAACTGGTATTTGTCGAAGCAAAAATGTTACATTGGCCGGATAGCATGTTCTGCTATCTGACCGGGGACAGCATTCTTTTCCCCAATGATGCTTTCGGCCAACATTATGCAACAGAATATATGTTTAACGACCTAGTAGATCAAAACGAACTATATGCTGAAGCAATCAAGTACTATGCTAATATCCTGACTCCCTTTAGCAAGCTGGTTACTGCCAAGATCAAAGAGGTTGTCGGCATGAACCTCCCGGTTGAGATGATCTGCCCCAGTCACGGAATAATCTGGCGTAATGACCCGTTACAGATTGTCAATAAATATCTGGAGTGGGCTGACAGCTACCAGGAAAATCAGGTAACAATCATCTACGATACGATGTGGGATGGTACCAGGAGGGCTGCAGAAGCAATCGCCTCTGGTATAAAAAAATCGAATACCGAAACAAACATTAAACTTTTTAACGCTGCCCGGTCCGATATCAATGATATTATAACCGAAATTTTCAAATCAAAGGCAATAGTAGTCGGATCGCCGACCATTAATAAGGGAATCCTCCATTCAATTGCTTCATTGATGGAGATGGTTAAAGGACTTGGGTTTCAGAATAAAAAAGCAGCTGCCTTCGGTTGTTACGGCTGGAGCGGCGAATCAGTGAAAATGATTAATGGACTGCTCGAAGAAGCCGGATTCGAGCTAATCAATAAAGATGGTCTGCGCATGCTTTGGAATCCGGATGAAGAAGCAGTTGAAAAGGCAAAAACCTTAGGCCATGAAATAGGAACCGCCATTAAATAATCAGCAGTAGAAAGATCTTTGTTACGGGAAAAAGGTTGATGACCAACTATTCCGGTCATTGACCTTTCCCCTTTTTAGCCGCTAGCGCCGACCCCCTGCCAATAGAGATCGAGTAAGGCTAAAATCTGGTGATCGCTCACTTCTAAATTATCAATGATCACCATGCCACCCATTACTACGTAAGTTAACGCCAGGAAAAGACGTCCGGCCATTTCGGCATCAATTTCAGGACGGATTTCTCCCGTTTCAATTCCCTTTTCGATCAATGCTGCCACTCCGGTTAACAGCTCTTTGCGCCTCTCGATCACCCAGTGCTGAAGCTCCTGAAAATTAAGCGGCTTTTCATTATAGAGCAGGTGCAACCTCCTGCGGTTGTCCCTGATTAAATCAAGGTGTGTATCAATAATTTCCTGCATCACTCTTTTAACTGAAAGTGGTTTCTCCAAATGCTTTTTAAAGGATTGCAGGTAAAATTCAGCACAATATGAAAAACACTGTTTAAAGAGATCTTCTTTACTGGTAAAATATTCATAAACAGTGCCTTTTCCTACTCCCGCCCGTTCAGCTATTTCGACCACGGTCACCTGATAAAAATCTTTTTCCAGGAATTTATCAACCGCAGCAAGGATGATCTGTTCTTTTTTACCGATTTCTCCCTCGAGGGTACCGTAATAAGCGGCCAAGCCTCATACCTCCTTCGATCAGATCAAAATGATAGAACAGCATTCTGATTAACTATGAAACTGCTACCAATATGATCCCATCAGGTAAAGAATGATTGCTGCAATAATCAAGACTAAAACCATTCTTAAAACCAACATGATATATTTGCGATCTCTTCCATCAACATGGCCATTGAGATTGCCATCTGCTTCTTTCAAGGCAGTCCAGTTTAAAGCATCCTTCGCTTTATTGTTTTCCCGGTTAACTACTTTATAGATAGAAGGAATAGCCAACAATAAAAGGATTGTGCCGGTGATCTGCCCGCCAATAATCGTTATCGCCATTGGCGCCTGAAGTTGTCCGCCTTCGCCCAGGCCCATGGCCAGTGGCACCAGGCCTAAAACTGTAGTAGCGGTAGTCATCAGAATTGGTCGCAACCTGGCCGCAGCGCCCTCGACGATTGCTTCCTTCAGAGGCAATCCATTGATCCGGCGCTGTTGATTGATAAAATCAACCATAATGATACCATCATTTACCAAGATCCCGGAAAGGACAACCACACCAATCATCGCGGGGATACTAACTTCATTGCCGGTTATAATCAACCCAAAAACTGCTCCGGTAAAAGCAAGAGGCAGACTGCAAATAATAATAAAAGGGTGGAGAAGCGATTCAAATTGAGCCGCCATTACAAGGTATACTAGCAGCGCAGCAACAATGATGACCAGCCGCAACTCAGAAGTCACATCACCCATAATGTTGGAACTGCCGGCTGTTCTGATTTCATAACCGGAAGGCAGAACTAAATCATCCAGAATCTCTAAAGCGTTATCTGTTGCCGTGCCCAAATCAATATCGGTAAACTGCATTTGAATCTGACCAACAATCTGTTGATTCTCCCTGGGAATACTTTGTGGTCCAAAGGCTTCATCAAGGTTGGCGATATCAGCCAGCAGCATATATTCACCGGTTGGAGAATAAAAACCGATATTGCCAAGATCCTCAAGATCATTAATATCTCTTTTCTGATAACCAAGCACTACATTCAGCACCCCACTGTCTGTCTCAATACGGCTGACAGGAATTCCTTCAAGCGCCTGGCGCACTGCTGTGGCTACCTGGATCAAAGTTACTCCTTTTTGCAAGGCTTTTCCGTGGTCAAGCTTGATATGTATTTCAGGGCGGCTTTTTTCAAGTGATGACTGAATATCTGAAAATATTTGCTGTGACTCGAGCATTTTAACTGCCTTGTCAGTAAGCGCAGTTACTTCCTCCAGATCATCACCGCTTATGACCAGATCGACACTGGTCTCCAAACCGGCTGCATCAAGCAAAGATTCACGAGCAATAAGGATCTCTGCGTCAATCGGAATTTTTTCAAGCGATTCCCGAACTTCATCAATAATCTTATTCATCGAATCAAGATATTCGGGATCGATCTCAACTCTAACCTGGGCCTCATTAGATACCCCCCCTTCTCCTGGAATACCAATAAAACCTGCCCCTCCAATCTGGACTGAAGATGATATGATTTCAGGCCTATTGCTTAGAATTTCTTCTACCTGATCAACATAACTGTCAGTAGTACTCATCACTGTTCCAGGCGGTAAAGCAATATCAATGTTAAAAGCAGATTCATCAGGGCTTGGAAATAGTTCGCTGCCAAGGGTGTTGTAACCAATAATACCAACGATAACAAATAGCGCTGCAAAAACCAGAATCCACCAGGGATATTTAACGGCAAGTTCAAGCAATGAACGGTAATCGGGCCATCTTTTTGATTTGTTGCCTTGCTTGCCGCTCTTCGCCTCCTGCTTCAGTGATCGCGATGCCAACAGAGGGATCACCGTCAGAGCAATAATCAAAGAAGCGAGAATGGCACAGGCCACGGTGATTGCAAATTCCCAAAAAAGCTGTCCGGCTAATCCACTTAAAAAGACTACAGGGAAAAAGACGCTGAGTGTAGTCAGAGTCGAAGCCGTTACAGCCCCGGATACCTCTTGAGCACCCTCGACAGCAGCATCCGCGGGGGTTTTGCCCATCTGGTAATGACGATAAATGTTTTCACTGACAACGATAGCATTATCAACAAGCATCCCTGCTGCCAGGGCCAGGCCGCCAAGGGTCATCAGATTGATGGTAAGTTCGGTAAAATACAAAAGAGTGAATGTGGTGATTACTGCCGCCGGAATACTGATACCAATAAACATAGTTGTCCGCCAATTCTTGAGAAAAAGAATCAGCACCAAAACTGCGAGGATTGCTCCACCAATCAGCGACCAGGCCAGATCGGCAAGGGCGCTTTCAATTTCTGCAGCCTGATCAAAAATGGTATTAAAAACTATTGGAAATTCTCCGTCGACACTCTCTTCAGCCATTTTTTCAAGAGTAACCCTGATTTGGCGGGCAACCAGAACCGTGTTTGCATCTCCTTCTTTCTGAAAAACCAGGCTAACACTGGGTTGACGATTGAAACGACTAATCGTTGAAGGGTTATAAGTATCCTCTTCAATATCCGCCAACATCCCAAGTGAGATTGGATTGATCGGAAAATCATCCCCGAAATCCATTGTGCCAAAAGCAGACCCTCCGGGAACCATAGAGCTTAAAATAACTGTTGTAGCCAAGTCGGTCAGGTTTTGTTCAAGAAGACCGGTAGCGTTAGTGATATCACGACTGATGTCGCTTTGAATCCCCTCCAGCCAGGCACCGTAATCAGGAATACTAATCACCGGCTCTTGACGAATCGTTTCCCAATCCTGGTGGAAAGCCAGGGTCAGTTGATTGGGACTGGATTCAATAATTAGTGGTGAACTAGCGGTTAGAGCGCGGATCTGTTCAATTGAAATATCGTTCTGCAGGAGCAGCTCCTGATTAAGAGGAACTCTGAGCAATCCATTCTGCCATTTTGCCTCATCAAGAAGCCATACATCTTCCAACCTGGTTGAGTTAAGATCACCCAGCAGAGATTCGTTTTGGGTATCCTGCAGCGGAATCTGCCCGAGAGCGGTTAAGGACATAACCAGGCTTTGCAAATCCTGATCATAGGATACACTGGGATTGGCAGTAAACAAAAGCAGGCGAGCGGACATATCTCCATCGCTTTCAGCAACCCATTGGTCATTCAAAGGCAGATAAAGGTTGCCGGCGGCAAAAGTGACCTCGTCAAAATTGAACAGATCGTCCCAATATATGTCGTTTACCGGAACCGGCCTCGTTGGCTGATTGCCACTGTCGGATATGAGGTTATTCTGACTGGAAAGAAGTTGGTTTAAATTTATATCTACTTCCTGACCAACCAAACTGGTAAGCGCTTCCTGATCTATTTTGAAGCCGACGATTAAATTTGAAAGCAAATTGCTGTCAGCAAAACGGCCAAGGAACCTAATCCGAACCTGCCGGTCTTCCAACTCGATGATCCCGGCAGGGAGATCGATTAAACTGGCCCGTAAAATATTGGCTATCTGTTCAAAGGAAATCTCATATTCCGCCATTACTTCAGGCGTCGTCCGGATAAAGAGATCCTGGCGGGCTCCGCCTTGAATTTGCACACTGGCAACACCGCTCAAAGACTCTAAACGCGGCTTCGCTTTTTCTTCCAACCAAGCGGTTAGCTGAACTGGATCGTCACTTCCACTTGCCGCAACCTGCATAATTGGTAACAATGTAGGATCGAATTCAAACAACAGGGGACGCTGTACCCCTTCAGGAAAAGACAATAAATCCATGCGAACATTAACATCTTCACGTACTGTTTTAATATCGGCACCCCAGTTAAATCGCATGATCACCAGGGAGAGGTTTTCTCTTGAAAATGAATTTAAACCGGTTAAACCGCTTACGGCAGAAACACTATCTTCGATCGGTTTTGTTACCAATTCTAATGTTTCCTGGGGAGAACTACCTGGAAAAACAGTAATCACGGCAAGAACGGGTGCCTGTATTTCCGGTAGTAGATCAAGCGGACTTTGATAAAGACTAACCAGTCCAATGACCAGAACAAGGATCAGGATCATTAAGGTAGCTATCGGTCTCTTCACTGATAATGCAGATAAATTCAACGCTAATCCTCCTGACGAACAAACCGGCCGACTGGTCGGTCGGCAACTTTTAAATTATATCATAACGTATCGTTTGCTGATATCTGACAATTACGACTAGCTGATGAAGGCAGATGGAAGTTAAAGCAACTTTTCAGCATTACTGATCAGTAAGCCCCAGGCTTTGCTGATATGTTCTTCTTTGGTCGTCCGTTGACCGATGGCCATCCGGATTACATAGCGTCCTTTAAGGGTTGTATGAGTAAGGTAAACCCGGCCGGTGGCATTAACTATTTCCAGCAAAGCAGCATTTAGCTTGGCCAGTTCTTCTTCTGAAGCTCCATCTTTTTTCAAACGAAAACAAATCAGGCCAAAGTGGACCGGAGCCATCAACTCAAAGCGTCTGTCCGCTTCCACCCAGCGCTGAAAAAGCTTCGCCAGCCTTAAATGTTCACGGATCATCTGCTGTAATCCTTCTACACCATAAGACCTGATCACGAACCACAATTTGAGAGCCCGGAACCGACGTCCCAACTGGATGCCCCAGTCGCGATAATTCTTTACAACCGCATCGTGACCCGTCTTAAGATATTCAGGCAGGATCTCAAAAGTGCGCAGCAACAGTTTTTCGTTTTTCACAAAATAGGCAGAGCAGTCAAAATTGGTTAACATCCACTTGTGAGGGTTAAATACAAACGAATCGATCCGTTCTGCTCCTGCAAGCATCTTCCTCTTTTCTTCCAGCAGGGCAGCAGTTCCACCGTAAGCGGCATCGACGTGCAGCCAGAGATTATGTTTTTTGCATATCGTACCGACCTTATCCAGAGGATCGATCGCCGCAGAAGAGGTTGTACCCAAAGTAACAACGGTGCAGGTAGGAACAAAACCCTGCTCCAGATCTTCCAAAATCTTCTGTTCCAAAATCTCAGGAATAAGGGCGTAGTTGTCGTCAGTCGGGATTTTGCGCAAATGATCTAGACCGTATCCTGCTATTTTTACCGCCTTGTCAATGCTTGAATGCGCTTCTTCCGATGCATAAACGGTTAAAGGCCTGCCGATCCCCCGATAATTTGCTTGAAAATCAGTCATCTTTTCGCGGGCAGTAAGCAAAGCACAAAGTGTCGAGGTTGAAGCCGTGTCCTGGATAACTCCATGCATATATTCCGGCAGTCCAATCATCGCTCGCAACCAGCTCATGACAACCTCTTCCAGCTCGGTGGCTGCCGGTGATGTTTGCCAGCTCATACACTGAGCGCCAAGACCGGCAGAAAGCAATTCAGCAAGCACTGACTCAGGACTGTTGTTAGCCGGAAAATATGCAAACCAGCCCGGATGCTGCCAATGCGTAATCCCCGGCAAAATAATCTTTTCAAAATCGGCGATAATCATCTCCATCTGCTCTCCCCCCGAGGGAGGTTTCAGTGGCAAAACTGCTCGAATTTCACCCGGTTTCACAGTTGAACAAACCGGGTATGATTCAATATGATCATAATAATCAGCAAGCCAATCAATCAACTGGTGCCCGTAACGACGAAATGCTTGGTTATCCAATAAACGCTAGACCTCCAGACCTGAGAACTAAATAAATAGTAAGTGGCAGTTTAAATATTTATGGTCATAACCATAAAACTATTAGCGGTTGCGGGCAACTGAGTAGGCGGCCAGAGCAATGGAAGCCATCTTACCCATCGGCGGTTCGTTACGCGAGGTAAGAATGACCGGACGTGTTGCCCCAAGAACCAAGCCACCCATACGTCCTCCGGCAAAGTAGATAATTGCTTTCCCAAGGAGGTTACCTGCTTCAATGTTAGGCACCATCAGCAAATCGGCTTTACCGGCTATCGGGCTATCAATCCCTTTATGCAAAGCAGCTTCAAGACTGACTGCAATATCCAAGGGGGCCGGTCCGTCGACAATAGCACCGGGAAAAGCTTCATCAGCCATTTCTTTTAAAGCTTGGGCATCAACCGTTGAAGGCATCTTGGGATCAACCTTTTCGTTCGCGGTTAAAAAAGCCACTTTCGGTTGTTCCAAACCAACAGCCTGCAAAAATTCTACGGCATTCTGGGTGATGGCCTTTTTTTGCTCAAGATTCGGGCTGACATTTAATCCTCCGTCGGTCATGTAAATCAGGCGGTAATAACCGGGTACCTCGTAAATTGCCAGATGACTTAATATCCGGTCCCGACGCATGCCTCCATCCGGATGCAGAACAGCTCTTAAAAAATCAGAGCTGTTAACCATGCCCTTCATTAAAATATCGGCCCTGTCTGCGGCAATTTCCTGCACTGCTCTATGTGTCGCATCAATCGGATCAGCCACATCGATAATTTCAATTCCCTGCAGATTCAGACTGACGGTCATTGCCTGACGCCAGATTCTCTCCTCCGGGCCGATTAAAACAAAATCGACTAACCCTTCTTTACGACTGTCCCTCACTGCTTCAAGAACGGTTTCTTCCGCAGCAGCTGCCACGCACAGCCGGCAGGGGGGCAGCTCCTTGACAGCGGCAATAACCTGGTAAAAGTTTTCAAATGACACTTGATTAAACCCCCTCTATCCCTCTTCAAGCAAAACAAAGCAACCTTTTTCGGTGCTTATACCTCCTGGTACTTTAGCGCTTTTTCCTCCCCGTGTAGAACTCTCAGCGCTCCAGCGGCCAGGGCTTCCAACTCTTTTTCACCAGGAATAACCATAACTGGAGCAATAAAAATAATTCTTTCCTTAATCAGGGACACTAGTTTGACCGCTTTAGCCATCCCACCGGTGATCACAATTAAGTCGACAGCACCTTTCAACACTGTTGCCATGGCACCAATCTCCTTGGCTACCTGGTAGGCAAGAGCTGATAATACGGCTGCTGCCTTCCGGTCTCCCTCTGTCACCATTTTTTCAACCTCGACAAAGTCTTTCGTTCCCAAATATGAAAATACCCCACCTTCTGCGGTTAAGAGGCGAATCAACTGCTCTTGATTATATTTGCCGCTGAAACAAAAACGAACCAGCCCCAAAGAAGGCATAGTACCACATCTTTCTATAGAAAATGGTCCTTCTTCATTAGCATTATTTACATCAATCATTTTTCCTTTCAAATGAGCGGAAACAGATATACCGCTGCCAAGATGGGTAACAATCAGATTCAGTTCTTCATAACGTTTGCCGGAATCGGCCGCAGCTTCACGGGCCATCGCTTTCATATTCAGAGCGTGAGACATACTAAGACGGTTTACTCCTTCCAGCCCTGTATAGCGTGCTTCAGCTTCGAATTCATCAACGGTAACCGGATCAACGGTATATAATGGAATACCAAGTTTACGGGTAAGCGGCAAAGCAATAATCGTGCCTAAATTTGAAGCATGCCAACCATATTTGGCCTGCTGTAAATCGCTATAAACAGCCTCATCGACAAGATAAGTACCTGACACCAGTGGTTTAAGAAGTCCTCCCCGGACCACTATTGCGGAAAGCCTTCCTAATTCTACTTTCTGCATATTAAGATAATTAATAACTGCTTCGCGCCTCAACCGGGCTTGTTGATCGCGGTCAATCCCGGATACTATCTCTTCGTGACTGTGTTTTAATGTTGTTTTAAACTTCCATTGTCCGTCTTCAAAATAACCGATTTTGGTTGACGTTGACCCCGGGTTTATGGCAAGAATGGAAAACATCTTCTACCTCCCAATCAGAGCAAAAACACAATGCAACTAGTAAATAATAACAGACAATTTCAACTATTATTTTACGTGATCTAATTACGGATTACAAACTCTAGCCGCTTAATTTTCACTAAGCTCTTCAACCATAGCCTGTTTAATCGAAAGTGACACCCTTTTTCGTTCCCGATCGATATCAAGAATTTTGACTTTTACTTCAGCTTCAATCTGCAAGACATCAAGGGGATGTTTTATGTAACGCTCGGAAATCTCGGAGATGTGCACCAACCCGTCATGATGAACACCGATATCAATAAAAGCGCCAAAATCAACGATGTTGCGGACAATTCCAGTCAGGACCATTCCCGGCTCTAAATCATCCATTTCAGTTACTGTTTTTAAGAAAACCGGTTCCGGCAGATCTTCCCGGGGATCGCGACCGGGTTTACGAAATTCTTCAATGATATCGCGAATAGTCGGCACTCCGGCCTTAAGCTCGTTCGCCAGTTTAGAGACAAACGGTTCCTCAACAGCATTTAGGTGATCTGCTGAACCAAGGTCTTTGGGTTTAATCCCTATTATTTCCATAATTTTAGCAGCCAGCGCGTACGATTCTGGGTGAACCGCACTTCGATCGAGATAATTAGCACTTTCAGGCAAACGCAAAAAACCGGCACACTGTTTAAATATTTTCGGTCCCAGACCGGGAATTTCAAGCAGTTGGTCACGAGATTCAAACGATCCTTTTTCATCACGGTACTGAACTATATTTTTGGCAACTTTGCCGTTAATACCGGCAACATATGCCAGCAACGCCTCTGAAGCGCTGTTCAGATCAACTCCTACGCTGTTAACACAATCTTCGACCGTTCCGGCTAGTGAACTATCAAGCTCCTTAGCCGGCATATCATGCTGGTACTGACCAACCCCAATCGCCTTGGGATCAATTTTAACCAGCTCCGCAAGGGGATCCTGAAGGCGCCTGGCAATAGAGACAGCGCTTCTTTCTGCTACATCAAGATCGGGAAATTCTTTTCCCGCCAGTGGAGAAGCAGAATAAACACTGGCCCCCGCTTCATTAACTATTGTATATTTAACCTTCAGTTGATTTTCTCTGATTGTTTCAGCAATAAACTGTTCACTTTCACGAGAAGCAGTTCCGTTACCGATGGCGATATAATCTAGTTGGTGCCGGCTTAGCATCTGCAAAAATTTTTTTTTAGTTCCGAGATGATCATTACGCGGAGCTGTAGGAAATACAGCCGCTGTTTCAAGCAATCGCCCTGTTTCTGAAACGGCGGCCAGTTTACATCCGGTCCGAAAACCGGGATCCCATCCTAAAACACGACTGTTTCGCATTGGCGGCACAAGCAATCTTTTTTTTAGGTTTGCCCGAAATACCGCCAATGCACCCTTTTGGGCTTTTTCCAACATTGCCTGCCATACTTCTCTTTCCAAGGAAGGGTGAAGCAACCGTTTAAAGCAGTCCTGTATTGCTGCTCTAATCAGTTTTAAAGAGGATCTATTGCAATCAGGATCAATATATACTGCTTCAATTATTTTACAAGCCTCCAGCTCGTCGACAACCAGTTTCATATCAAGAACTTTTTCCTTAACCCCACGGTTTATGGCTAAGATACGGTGTTCCTTCGTTTTGAACAGCGGATCCCTGTAACCATTGTAATGATCGTAGGTTTGGTCCTTCTGATCCGCCTTCTTGACCACAGAAATTTCCGCCTGCTGCTGATAAAAACGTCGTAACGCTTTACGTAGAGCCGCATTATCAGCCATATTTTCTGCAATTATATCTGAAGCTCCCTGAATTACATCGTCAACTGAGTTTAGTTCTTTCTCAGGATCAAGATAACGGTCGGCTTCAGGATAGGGATCTACTCTGCCTTCGAGAATAAAAAACGCCAGCGGTTCCAAACCCTTTTCCCGGGCAACTGAAGCCCTGGTTCGTTTTTTGGGTCTGTAAGGTCGATAAAGATCATCCAATTCAGTCACAGTAACAGCAAGATTCACCTTTTGCTCTAACTCCGGACTAAGTTGCCCCTGTGCACCAATTAACCGCAGGATCTCCAGACGCCTTTCCTCGAGATTGCCGTAGTGTTCTAATTTATCCTGTAACAGGCGCAAATCCTCGTCAGTTAGTCCTCCGGTCATCTCCTTACGATACCGGGCAATAAAGGGAATGGTATTACCTTCATTAAGCAAAGCCGCACTTTGGCTAACCTGTTTTTCTGCCATGCCGGTTTCAGTACTGATCCGCTTATAAATTTTATCTAGCATCTTGTTCTCCAATCATGATCAGGTCGGGTGATTCCCTGATTCCGTTGCAGTTTCTGTTTCACTGAATTCTTGCTCATCGAGTAATATATTTTCACCTTCGGGGAATGAAATAACTCCATCTTTTCGGTCAATAGAATGCTATTTTAGAAAAGGGGTAAATACGGGCTATAACTTTACCCTGGATATTGGCCAGGGGAATAGGGCCGATTTGCCTGCTGTCCATGCTGTGGTTGCGATTATCACCCAGCACATAGACATAGCCATCCGGAACAACAACAGGATCAAGGTCGCTGATCATTTTTTCTTGAATATAATCTTCCTGAAGCAGTTCGCCATTAAGATAGACCCTGCCCATGACAAACTCAAGGCGATCACCGGGCAAACCGATTACCCGTTTAACCCACATATGATCTTCCCCCCGACGGGTAAAAAGAGCAGGCAGGGGACTCTCAACCAACCGATCCACTAATGTTCGAATTCGTTCAACCCGACTGTCAATAATGATAATATCCCCACGTTCAGGGCTAGCCTCGAAAATATAAGGAGTAAGAAAAACCAGGACCCTATTTCCCTGAAGGTCAAAAGTAGGCTCCATCGAAACATCAACTATGTCATAAGTTTGAATAATGAAGACGCTGATCACTACTGATAAAAAAACTACCAGGATAATTTGCTTTACCCATGTAAACAAAGCAGATTCAGGTTTATTCCTACTCATAAATGATCAGTCTCCTTTAATCTGGCCGGATTGGATGCAAAGGTCTGTTCATTGACAGAAGCCTTTATTGATTATAGCATTCAGGATTTAACCGCACATTGTCATCCTCAGCTTCTAAGCATCAAATAGTTTATTTTGCAAGGCATAGATCGCCAGTTGGGTCCGGTCTCGCAGGTTAAGTTTTTCCAGCAGGTGAGTTACATGAGTTTTAACCGTTCTTTCACTAATAAATAGTTTTTCACCAATTTCTTTATTGCCAAGACCTTCAGTGATCAGCTTTAGGACCTCCATTTCCCGGGGACTAATCTGATCCACCCTGGAAGTATTAGTTTTTTCAACACTAACCTCGCGCATCATCCTATTTGCAGCCAAGGGGTGCAGGGTTGGTTTTCCGGCAGTTGCATCACGTATCGCCTGCACCAGGTCTGCAGCGGCTACATCTTTCAGCAGGTATGAAAGAGCCCCGGCTCTGATCGCCGGCAAGACCAGATCGTCTTCTGCTTTGCTGGTTAAAACAATCACCTTTGAACCGGGACTTTGTTCCAAACACTGCCTGGTTCCCTCAATCCCATCTACACCCGGCATAATCAGGTCAATCAAGATCAGATCGGGTTTAAGCTTTCCAGCCATCTCTGCAGCTTCTGCCCCATCGGAAGCTTCACCTACAACCACCAGATCCGGCTCTGTTTCTAAATAGTATTTCAAACCCTCGCGAACCATCCCATGATCATCAACCAGCATAATAGAAACCATCTTAGTCACTTCCTTGTTCCCAGTGTGGGAGACGAACAATGATCTTAGTTCCCCTGCCTGGTAAGCTATCAATTGTCACTTGCCCGTCGATCTCCGCTGCCCTTTCTCTAATTCCGGATAACCCTACCGCCGCAGAGCTGACCGGATCATGAAGATTAAAACCTTTACCATTATCGGCAATCACCAGTTCAATTTGGCCTTCATTCTGCATAAGCCTGATTTCAACAATATCGGCACAGGCATGTTTACTGATATTATTTAAGGCTTCCTGGGCGATTCTGAACAAACCCGCTCCCTGCTCACCGGTCAATGCCAGCTTTGAATCAATTTGATCAGAAAATTGCCAGCTTTCCCGTTCAGCTAGCTTAATCATATATTCCCTTAGTGCCGCAGCCAGGCCTTCCTTTTCCAGAGTAACCGGGCGAAGCTGCAGAATTAACTCGCGAATTTGACTATGAGCCTGCCGAGACATGGTTTCAATTATTTTGCTTTCGGCAACTAAGGCCGAACGATCAGCATTTTGCAAATGTTTACTCAACCCTGCCGCTCGCATGGCGAGCACAAAGAGTTGCTGGTTAACTGTATCATGCAAGTCACGGGCCAGGCGCATTCTTTCTTCCAGTGCAGCTCCCCGACCGGCCTCTTCGGATAATCGGCGGTTTTTTTCAGCAAGATCTTTCAATGCTCCGACAGCTGCTTCCAATTGGATCGCCATCAAATTCAACTGTTCTTCTAGCCACCCTACTTCATCGGCAGGTCCAATTTCTACTCTGGCTTGGTAATCGCCACGAGCTATGCGTCCAGCCATCCGTCCTGCTTCCCATAACCTTAGTTTGACTGAGCGGGTAATTACTGAGCCAATAATTGCTGCCGCAACACCAATAATCAAACCGCTTAATAAAGCCAGGATCACTTCAGCATACTGTAGAAAACCATCTTGAGCTGTAACCCAATATACCGTTATGGTGGTAAGGCTACTGCTGACGCCGGCGGCAAAACATACTACCGCCAGGCGCCACTGTAAGCCAAAGGTCCTTTCCACGCTCATTGTAGATTACCCGGCGGCATCGCTGGCATATACTGGATTTCCATCTCTCCCATACCAAGCCTCGCTTCAATCTGCAAAGTTGCTTCAGCTCCTTCCAGTTCAACCTGCCTTTTTAAGAGTAGACCGGAAATGCCAGAACGTTCTTCTCCGAAGAGCTTCAGCTCACCAATCCCTACAGAGGCTTCAATATCAAGGTTTACTCCCTCGGGAATCCTCACTGTAACCTCGCCGATCCCAGCCTTCACCAAAATCTTGTGCATACCCGGGTTGATTGTTGCTGTCGTCAAATCTATTACTACATCACCAATGCCATGATAAAATTCCTGGTCCGCATCTAAAATCCAGGGCGATCGTCCGTGATAAAGATCCCCGATATGACGCATCCTGGAACAACCCTTCCATCCTGAACCATCTTCCGACCGATGATTAAGCCAACAGCCGCTGCCGCCAAACCGATCACCAAGGAGGATTGACAAACCGATGGCTACAAGTAAGAGCGGCCACCCGTAGCGAGCAATATCGCCTCCGCCGAGTTCACTAAAACCGGCATTTTTTAAAATACCAAAAATACCAATCCCCCCGACCCATAACCCGAGGCCCAGTAAAAACCAGGAATGCCAGCCAAAGCTGATACTCTCCCAAACAATCACCAGGCCAATTAATAATAAAACAACCGGCCAAAAAGCCAGACCAAAATTATAAACTCCGGTCAACTGCAACAGAACCATAATACCGAGGACGAGCAGGATAATACCCCATATTTTACTTTTCATCACTACATTTTCCTTTCGTCGATCATATTACCGCCCTGCCGGGGCAGCTTATAATTATAGTTTAATGATCATCAAAACATAGCATAAGGTCCTCCGGTTTGAATTTATGCTCATACCAAAGGATGATCTTGCTAAAAACCACAAAAATACCAGCAGAATATCTTTGGTTCTGCAAGATCATTTTAACGGTTTCAGAGTCAAGAGCGCAAATGATCTTTTTTCGGGCCATGATATAATACGGAAAAAGAGGTGTATTCAAACGATGCACAAAGTGATTAATATCGGCTTGATCGGATTTGGCAATGTTGGTCAGGAACTGGCTCGAATATTGTTGGAAAAACAACAGGGGTGGGCCGCAAAAGAGTCGTGTACTTTCCAGGTTTCTGCAATTTCTACCCGCAGCAGGGGTGCGCTGGTTAACCGGCAAGGCATTGATTTAAAAAGAGCACTAGATGATATTAACCAGAGCGGTTCATTTAATATTGAAAACCCGGACTATAAGCTTCTTACTGTCGATGATTTGATTAACCTTGATTTCATCGACGTCGTAATTGAAATTACCACTCTTAACATTATAAACGGACAGCCAGCTGCAGATCATATCAAAAATGCTCTACTTAACGGTAAAGATGTGATCACTGCCAACAAGGGTCCGATTGCTTTCTATTATGGAGATTTACAGGCCCTGGCTGAAAAAGTTGGGCAGATACTTTTATTTGAAGGAACTGTAATGGATTGTACCCCCGTTTTTAACCTGGTTCGTGAAACTCTTCCGGCCTGTACAATAAGCGGTTTTAGGGGTATCCTCAATAGTACCACCAATTATATGCTGACCGAAATGGCTGCGGGCGAATCTTTTGAGGCTGCTCTGAAGAAAGCACAGGAACAAGGTTTCGTTGAATCCGATCCTGCCCTGGATCTGGATGGTTGGGATGCTGCAGCCAAGGTTGCCGCCCTGATGAACGTTTTTTTCAATGCAGACATTACTCCACCGGAAATTGATCGCGAGGGAATCACCGCTATCAGCCGGGATGATCTGGATAAAGCAAAACAAGCAGGTGAAACAATCAAGTTGCTCTGTGAAGGTTATCGAAGCGGAGATGAGACTTACGGTAGAGTTAAACCGGTGGCTATTCCGATTACACAACCGTTGGCCCAAATCCAGGGCACCTCATCAGCTCTGACCATTTATACGGACTTGGCCGGCACCTTTACCATTGAAAGTTACGATCCGCAAATCCGGCAAACTGCCTATGCCCTGATCAGTGATCTTTTTGCCATCGTGCGACATTCCAGGCAATTATAATTAAACTTAAATTTAATTGCCGATCAAATTATTTTCAATAACAATTTCAACTAAAGTTGGATCAAGCTGTTTTCCGGCCACCTTGAGCAGTTCTTTTTTAACTTCAGGTACCGTTTTTGAATTTGCGTACGGTCGATCCCAGAGCATTGCATCGATTGAATCGGCAACAGCAATAATTCTTGCTCCCAAGGGAATGTTGCCGCTTTTTAGCCCTTCGGGATAACCCGTTCCGTCATAGCGTTCGTGATGGTACAAAACCAACGGAACAATATCTTTTAAAAAAGTTGCCGGGGATAAAATAGCGGCGCCGATGGCAGAGTGTTTTTGCACAATCGCATATTCATCGCTGGTCAGTCCGCAGCTTTTTCTTAAAATCCTTTCATCAACTCCAATTTTCCCGATATCATGAAGTGTTGCCGCCCGTCGAATTAGTTCCTGTTCTGTTTCCTGCAGGTTAAGCTGAGAACAAATCTGGCTTACCAAACCAGCAACCCGCTCCTGATGCCCTTTTGTATAAGAATCTTTGGCATCTACAGCAGCTACAAGCGAATCGATCGTTTCCCGGTAATGGCTTTTAATATTAATGGATGTAATCTTAATCTCTTCTTCAAGCATAACCTTAGCCTGTTGAAGTTCTAAAATTTTAGAATCAATTAACCTGGATTCCTTTCGCTTCTGTAACCCTTTTTCGACAACACTTCTGACCGCACTTATTTCGAAAGGTTTGATCAGGTAATCAATTGCGCCCATACGCAGTGCTTCTGTAGCCGTTTCAACCGATGCATAAGCCGTAATCATGATCACTTCCGTGGCAGGGGCAATTTTTCTGATCGCGCTTAATAATTCGATGCCGCTCATTTCCGGCATCCTGATATCCAAGATTACCAGATCAATCCCCCCCTTTTGGACAAGATCAATGGCCTGCCTTCCGGTTGCAACAGTTTCAATCCGATATTGATCTTTTAAAATCATTCGCAGAGATTCCCGCGGTCCCAATTCATCATCAACAACTAAAATCCTGGGGTTGTCCTCCATTGGTGATTCAAGCTCCTTTATTGACTAATTAAGATTCTAATGAAGGCAGGCTGATGCCAAATTTTAGAGCTTCAGTGGCAGACTGGACAGCATGAAGCCGACCGCCATGATCTTCAATGATTTTTCTGCTAACCGGCAAGCCTATCGATATAGGGCTTTCTGGACAAATTTCCAGGGGATTAAAGATCATCTCCGGATCTTCAAATTCAATCTTTGTACAATTGTCGGTAATCATGATTTGAATGAGCGCCGATTCTGTCTTCGGTTCAGAAAGCGCTGTCACAATGATGATCTCTTTACCGTTTTTCTGGGCAGACTCACATAAAAAATTAATGAGATAAGAAAAAGCTCTGGCCAGGCTTAGTTTATCAACTTTAGTCCGTAATGATTCCTGGCAATAGTTTTTTTGGATTAAATCAGCCATTTTCACGCCCTGTTCTTCTAAAAGTTCAAAGGCATATTCCAGAACATCTTTGATGTCAGCAATTTCAAAACTATAATGAAGCGGTGTGGAAAAAGCAATCAATTGATCAATCAAACCATTTAGCCTTTTGATTTCCTGTTTAACAGTTTTAGAAAATATGTTTCTAAAATCACTATCCTGATACTTCTCTGGCAGCAACTGGGCAAATGTCTGGATGGCGACCATCGGGTTCTTGATTTCATGAGTCAGCTGGCTGACAAAACGGTTCAGGACGTTGATCTGCTCCGCTTTATTTTTCTCTGCTTCAGCTTTTTTGCGAGCAGTAATATCATCAATAATCATCACACTACCAAGAATATCATCAAACTGATTTACCATGCGATAAGTGCTAACTTCCAGCGGTAATCCATCCCCGGCTAATTCAAGTTGTTTTTTATTGTATTCTGTTCCTTTGATCATTGTCTCGTACAAGATATCTCCAAGAGGACTAACCAGCAGTCTTAGATCTTTATTGATCACTGCTAGTGGTTCCCGGGATAAGATCTCTCCGGCTCGCTGGTTAAAGGTTGTGATCTTTTCAAACCGATCGATGGCGATTACACCGCTGTTCATCCGCTGGAGAATACTTTCAATATAAATCTTCTGATTGAGCAGCAGCTCATGTAAATTTATGTCTTCCAAGGCGCTAGCAATGTTTCCGCAAACCGCATAGAGTAATTCAAGTTCTTGATGATCAAATGGGGTACCGGCTACCTTTGAGCCGAGACACAAAACACCATTCACTTTACCGTAAGCAATCAGGGGAACACAGACAAAGGCATGAAGCAACTTCATTTCCAGCTGGATCTCAGCTTTTTGCTCAGTCGAAATATGATTCGGCAGCTTAAAACGTTGAAGAATCTGACCTTCCTCGGAAAGCCAGGCTATAATTCCATCTGAACAGCTCAAGCGTAACTTTTTATTAAGATCGGGGTTCAAACCATGCTGGGCAGCAATGTAGTACTCTTCACGATCTTTATCCTTTAACAATACAGACAGTTTACCAACCGGTATTAGCTCTTTAACCGCATAAAGAAAAAGATTGAGAAATTTATCCCTATTCAGCTGGTTGCTTACTGTCCTGGAAAAATCACTGATCACCCTGGCCCAGGGACGGGTATCAAATTCGTTCTGCTCGCGAACAACATTTACAGTTTTTAAATTATTTGCGGAACCAGGATCCTGATAACCCTCAAGAGCTTTGCCCCAGGCTCGATCAAGCATCTTTTCAAGCTGCCACGATTCAAAAGGAACTACCAGATAATCATAGAGATAATCTGCCAAATCCGAGGCCTGCTTATTAGTTTTCCCTACACCAACATAAACTAGATCCGGCTTCTTGATTCTGGCTTCCTGCAACCAATCAAGGATACGTGGATAATCCATATCCAGCAAAACCAAGCCCCGCTGAAGATCACTAGAACTAATCCAGTCTGAAGCATCATCACTTTCCACCAGGTAATAATGATTGGGAATCTGGTCTTTGAGCTCTTGTTGTAAGGATTGATCCTCGGTTAAAAACAGCAGGACTCTCAAATCTGCACCTTCTTTTCCCACAGACTAACATTAGACTAAAAACAACATCTGTCAGGATAATAAATTACTGTAACAGCAAGGTAATTTCAAACTTCGAACCGCTTCCAGCATTACTGTAAGCACTTATTTTGCCGCCATGTGCTGCTACTATTTTGTGACACAAACTTAATCCAATCCCTACTCCGTCTGCTTTGCTCGTAACAAAGGGATCGAATATTTTATCTTTAATCGCTTCCGGTATACCACATCCAGTATCTTCAACAGTAACAGTTAAATAACCTTCTGACAATTCAGTGCTAATAACCAAAGTTCCTCCATCCGGCATAGCATGGATTGCATTGACACAAATATTCAATAAAGCCTGCTTGATGAGCGCTTTATCAAGAAGGACAGATGGCTGCTGATCCGCATGATTAATCTTTACGATGATCCCCTGCATATCCAATTGTGGTGTAAGCAGGGCAATGATTTCATTAATCAATTTAGTCAGTTTAACCGGCTCCCGCAGTAATACCGGCTCTTTCACAAAATTCAACAGTTCGCCGACCAGCTCATTAATCCTGTTTATTTCCTGGCTGACAACGTTAGAAAACATATTGCGAAAATCATGATCGGCATATTTTTCCGGCAGCAGCTCAGCAAATGTTTTGATTGAAACCAGCGGGTTTTTTATTTCATGAGCAATTCCGGCAGCGACCTCACCGAGTGAAGCCAGTCGCTCTGATTTGCCTCTTTCCTGTTCCAATTCTTTGAGCCTGGTAATATTGCTCAGGATGATAATAACTTCCTGGGCGGAATTTTCTAAAGCTTCTACAATTGAAGTATGGCAGGAAAGATATCTTACCTTATTAGCGATTAACAATTTTATTTCGACCTGGTTTATTCCGGCCTGCTTCTGGATAGTATCGTCGTAAAGTTTGTAGATCTCTTCTCCGAGCGATGGTAACAGCTCTTTGCCGATCACATCCCCGGCTGAAACGCAGAATATATATTCTGCTTCATTATTGAAATTAGTAATAATCTCGTCTTCGTTGATGGCAACCAGGCCGTTTCCCATATTTAATAGAATCTTTTCCTGATACTGTTTAATTTTTAATATTTCTTCGTACAACCTGGCATTGATCAACGTAGTTGACACCTGTGAAGCCAGGGCTGCAAGCAATTCTATATCTTCCTGGTAAAAAGGTTCTCCACTAAGTTTTGCGCCAAGAAACAGAATCCCTTCTACTCTGGCCTCAATCAATAAAGGCAGTGCCACTTCAATCCCCTTTTCTTCCATCATGTTTTCCAGCCAGCCAAGCTGATCAGGTTTTTTTGCCCTTTTTAAATCTGATCGCACCAATAGTTCTTTGCTGCTGACGACATGACTGATTAAGAGATCTATTTCCTGATCTATTTTTGAATTGTAAGTTACGTTTACTGTTTTAATCATAAAACCTTTTGGACTGTAGCGATCACCCTGTTCTTTTTTGCAGTAAAATCCGTATTCAAGGTTTATACAATTGACAAGTTCTTTGGTTAACAGACCCAATAACTGGTCAAGCTCCAGAATATTTTCCAAAGCCCTTATTTTTTTAGGCAAAATTCTGTGATAGTCAAATCCACTTCTAAAAAATAATTTCTCCAATAAAGCACTCATCATTGACTGTATTGATTGCATCTCGAAAACGACAAAGAAAACTATCAATGCAATAATTGTTTCAGCTGTAAAGAAGTCAATTGAGTCATTCCATTTGAAAAATATTCTAATAACAGATATTGACAGTATAGATAAAATTATTGCGGTAATAAACCTATAAAAATATTTTCGGAATGCAAACCGTATATCCATAAAACGATACTTGACTATTG
>CAZAKI010000012.1:0-35631 GCA_964485855.1 uncultured Syntrophomonadaceae bacterium
AAGGCGAAAACCTTCTCGTCGAGAGGCTATATTTGCTTTTAGGCTAATTATTAACAGTATAAGAAGAATTTGAATGTTGTCAAGTTTTTATTGTTGTGTTATAATTCTGGCTATAATGAAAAATCAATCCACATCCTTCATGTTGGGAGGTAATGCCTCAACTCCTAAATGTCCGAAAATCTTTACAGGCAGGATCGACTTAATTAAGAAGAGGAGGTAAGTTGATTGAAAAAGAGTATATATCTTATTGCTGCAGTGCTGATTATTGCGATGCTGGTAATCAGCCTGACCGGCTGCACTCCTTCTGAGCCGGAAGAGGATGTAACACCGCCTGAAGATGAGGGACCCGCTTTTGACGGAGAAATAAAGATTGCCGTTACCGGACCGATGACCAACATCCAGGGTGAAATGATGTGGTGGGGCGCTCAGATGGCTGCCGAAGAGATTAACGAAGCAGGCGGAGTAATGGTGGGTGAAGAAGCCTATTCGATCAGCCTGATCCAGGTCGAAACTGATGAAATCATGGATCCTCTGGGCGCGGTTTCAGCTGTTGAGAATGTGATCATATCAGAAGATCCGCATTTCCTGATTGGTGGTTTCCGCACCGAAGCAGTCACCCCCTACACCGAGCTGGCTGCTGTTGATTACCAAAAAATATTCATGATTTGCGGCGCGGCAACCAACGAATTGCTGCAAGGCCGAGTTGATCAAGATTATGAAACTTGGAAATATCTTTTCAGGGTAACACCAATTAAATCGACTGATCTGGTTACGGTTACAGTATTAATGTTAAACGATGTGGCGATGGCTGTTCGCGAGGAGCTTGGTATTGCTTCACCGAAAGTTGCCATTTTAGCTGAAGCGCTGGAGTGGAATGAAGCACTGGTCCAGATGGCACCACAGATTTTCCCCACGCTGGGTCTCGAATTTGTAGGAACTTTCCGTCCCTCCGCGGTTGCGTCTGATGTTACCACGGAATTAAGAGGGATTGAATCCTCCGGTGCCCATATTATATATACGATTATGTCCGGTCCGGTTGGAATCCCATTTGGTAAACAGTGGGGCGAATTGGAAATTCCGGCCTGCCCGGTCGGGATCAACGTTGAAGCGCAGAAATCAGGATATTTTGACGCCACTGACGGATTCGGAGACTATGATTATACTCTGAATACCTTCGCTCAGAATGCTGCTATTACCGATAAAACACTACCGTTTATCACCAAATTCCTCAGCACCTACGGGCAGCTTCCGAACTACAATGCCGACACATATACCGCTCTCTATGTCCTGAAGGAAGCAATTGAAAGAGCAGGCTCAGTTGAGACGGATGCTGTAATCGTGGAGTTGGAGAAAACAGATTTTACGGGACCCGCCGGAAGGCTCGTTTTTGATGAAACCCACGATATTATCTGGGGACCGGGTTATGTAACTGCCGTTGGAATTCAATGGCAAGGCGGAGAACTGCTGGGAGTCTGGCCTGTTGAATGGAAGCCTGATCCACAGAATGCTCCTGATCTTGTTGTTGGCTATGAGGGGATGGTCCCCTACCAGATTCCACCGCATGTCTTGGAGCAGTGGAGGCAGTAACTTAAAGTAATAATTCAAGTTAGTGGAGAAGAGGAGCCCCTCATAAGGGGCTCCTCCGGTTGAGTAACTAGGTTGGTAGAAATCTTCTGATAATATTATGTTACGAGACGCATCATCTGCGCCTTCACAGTTATGCTATTGATCATCGATTAAACGAGAGGATATTGCCATGCTCAGTGATATCTTGGTTTACGGCCTGATGAACGGTGCTGTCTATGCTATGCTGGCAATTGGGTTTTCCCTGATTTTTGGGGCGGCTCGCATCATTAACTTGGCCCATACTGCGTTTTTTATGCTGGCCTCATATGCAGTTTTTTATTTTGGATCTACGCTTGCCTTACATCCCCTGGTCGCTATACCACTTTCGATCATTATTGTGGTTCTGATTGGGGTTTTTGTTTACTATGTTTTTATGGAGCCAATTCGGGAACATGAGACCGCGGTCCTGATTATTACAGTAGCGATAGCCCTTGTTTTTCAGGAGCTGGTATTGATTATGTTCGGCGGACATTACCGTGGGGTATCTAACATTGTCACCGGTTACATCAGCCCGATGGGCATTCGCATCTCTTACCAATACCTTTTAACTCTTGGCGTGGTCAGCCTGGCGTTGGTTGCCGTCTGGCTGGTTCTGATGAAAACACGATTAGGCAATGCTATCCGGGCGTCTGCCCAGGACCGGGAAGTGGCTAACCTGATGGGTATGAACGTGGCCAAAATTGCCGCTGCTACGATGGCCTTGTCGGTTGGCCTGGCATCGGTAGCCGGGGTAATGGTAGCGCCGCTCTACACGCTGGAGCCGCATATGTGGCTGAATCCCTTGGTTTTAGTTTTAGCCATTGTTATCTTAGGTGGCCTGGGCAGTATCAAAGGCAGTTTCATCGGTGCGATGATTCTTGCTTTTATTGAAGTGACGGTAGTATTCCTGATGCCTGGCGGTGCTTTTCTCAAAGTAGCCATCGCCCTGGCTATCATGTTGATTATTTTAGTGATCCGTCCCGAAGGCCTATTTGGAATATACATGGAAGGAGAGCGATAATCCGATGGCCTTGATCAGAATAGCTTTTCGATATCTCCGCAATGAAGTTCTTGTCTTGCCAACCCGGGTAATTGCTGTCCTCTTTGTGCTGATGCTGATTATTATGCCACTGATTACCAATGATATGTACATTTTAAGAATCCTGACTATTGCCTCCATCTTTTCAATCTATGCAGCCAGCTGGGATCTCCTTTCCGGATTCGTTGGTCAGGTAAGTTTTGGCCATGCCTTGTTTTTTGGTGTAGCCGCCTATACTACAGCCTTGCTTAACCTGCGCTTGGGCCTGTCACCTTTGATTACAATTCCCCTGGGTGGTATCGCCGCAGTTTTGGTGGGATTGCTGGTCGGCATTCCCTGCCTGAGACTGAAAGGACCTTATCTTGGTTTGGCCACCCTGGCTTTTCCGATTATGCTGATGGGGATTATTTTTGTCTTTCCTGGTTTTTTCGGTGGTGAACTTGGCATCTCCGGCATTACTCGCCTGGCTTCGATCCGTCTGCACGAATACTACCTGGCTGTCGGTCTGATGCTGCTACTCTGTTTCATTATGTGGAAGATTACCGATTCGAAGATCGGTATTATTTTTCATGCCATCCGTGAAGATGAAATCGCTGTGCGGGCATCAGGGATTAATACCATTAAATACAAGCTGCTGGCCTTTTGCCTCAGCGGATTTTTTGCTGGTATTGCCGGTGGACTGTATACCCATTTTCTCCGCATAGCCGGTCCTTCGATGCTTGCTGTATTAATGTCATTTCAGGCGATTATCTGGACTATCTTTGGCGGTGTGGCGACGATCTACGGGGCAGTAGCCGGAGTTTTTATTCTTTTCCCGGCGCTGGAATTTTTAAGAGCGGCAGCAGAATATCGCATGTTGATTTTTGCCCTGCTTGTATTGCTGGTCTTGCGCTTGATGCCCCAGGGTATCACGACTTTTTTCAGAGATAAACTGGAACGGGAATGTCCACGCTGTAAAGTGCGCAATGCTTTTACCCGCAAAGAATGTCGGGTTTGCTACTCAGACATGCGTTAAAGTAAAACTTTCTCACCGCCTGATCTAGGGTTTCTGATCGCTAGTTTAAATTATAGGGAGCGTCTAGAGACGCTCCCTCGATGATTAACCCTCTTAATGACAGTTAATGCTAAACTACAAGCCTAGATATGATTGCCGCACGGTTTCATCTTTCAGCAGTTCGGCACTGCTGCCCTGGGTGACAATTTTACCGTGTGAAAGAATATAATTGCGGTCAGCCATGGCGAAGGTCATACTCACATCCTGTTCAACCAGCAGGATAGTCATCCCCAAAGCCTGGATTTCTTTGATTTTACCAAAAACCAGCTGTTTAACCTGTGGGGCCAGACCGGTAGAGGGCTCATCGATACAGAGCAGAAGGGGTTTGACCATCAGCGATCGGCCGATAGCCAGCATTTGCTGCTCTCCGCCAGAGAGGGTACCGGAGATCTGGCTGCTGCGTTCTTTTAAAACCGGAAAAATATGATACACAGCTTCAAGATTAGTGTGGAACTCGGTTTTATTTTTAACCAGGTACGCTCCGGCTAAGAGGTTTTCGTAAACGGTCATTTCGGTAAACGGTCTTCTCCGTTCCGGACAATGAATCAAACCTCGCTTGACAATATCATGAGCGGGGAGGGATTCAACCCTTTCACCATTAAAAGATACTGTTCCCTCGATGGTGATATCTCCATAACGAGTTCCTTTTAAAGTGTCTCTTTCCCAACGGACCAAACCGGTAATAGTCCTGATAAAAGTGGATTTTCCTGCTCCATTTGGACCGACCAGGCTCACCAGCTCACCGCGATCCACGGAAATACTTACATCGTTTAAGATCATCGCTGTATCGTAAGCAACAGTTAAGTTCTTAACTTCAAGCAGCAATCAACCCACCTCCTTACCGATATATGCTTCAATTACTTGATCATTTTTGATAATTTCATCCGGGGTACCGGTGGCAATAATTCCGCCGAAATGCATGACGATAACCCGGTCAACGATTTTCATTAGTTCGTGAAGCTTATGCTCGATAATGATCATTGCAGCACCCTCACTGTGCAGGCGACCGAACCGGCCACCTTTATGCAGTCGGCGAACAGACTTAGCCATTAGCTCAGTTTCAGTTGGAGTTAATCCACCGAATGGCTCGTCAAGGATTAGCAATTCAGGCTCGGTGGCGATTGCCCTTGCTACTTCCAGTCTCTTTAAGTCTCCCTGAGACAGACGGGAAGCGGGTTCCATAGCCAAGTCTGATATCCCGGCAAATTCCAGGGCATCCATGGCCCTTGCTTCTACCCTTTTAACCCATTCTCCTCTTCTCGATGTTCGCGGACCAAGACAGGGCACCATTACATTAGCTACGATCGGTAAACGCCGAAAAGGTCTGGTGTTTTGGAAGGTTCCGGCGATTCCTTCCTCGACAATATCCCAGGTGCGCATACGGGTGATATTCTTGCCCCGCAGGCGAATGACTCCACTGTCGGGTCTTAAGATGCCCATAATCAGGCGAACCAAGGTTGTCTTGCCTGCCCCGTTTGGACCGATCAAACCGATCATCTCATCCCTGGCGACCTGGAAACTGACATTGTCAATGGCCGTTAAACCGCCAAAGCGCTTGGTTACATTTTCCACTTCGAAAAAGACGTTCTTCAATTTTAAACCTCCTCTTCAAGCTCTTCGCGCAGTTCACGTCGGGAAATTTTGCCAACATCGGTTTTAGGCAGCTCCCCGCGGAACTCGATTACCTTGGGGACCTTGTAGTGTGCCAGGTTCTCCTTGCAGTAATTGAGGATATCTTCCTCCGAAATCTTGCCGCGTGCTTCAGGGTTGAGAACGATATTGGCCTTGATATACTGTCCTACTTTTGGGTCAGGAACCCCGATGACGCCAACGGCTTTAATCTGGGGATGTTTGTAGAGCACCTCTTCGATTTCGCGGGCAAAGACTGAGTACCCTTTGAATTTAATCAGGTCTTTTGAACGATCATAGAAGATAAAGTAACCTTCCTCATCCATGCGAACCAGATCTCCGGTTTTCATGAAAGATTTACCATCAACATCGACAAAAGCTTTTTTGTTGTCTTCTTCACGATTCCAGTATCCCTGCATGATATTTGGTCCGTTAAGAATCATTTCTCCGGTTTCACCAAGCGGTAGAAACTGATTGCTTTCAGGGTCAATAATCGCTGCGGTTACATTGGGTAGAGGAACCCCAAAAGAGCCGGGTTTACTACCACCCAAGGGGTTGACATGACTAACTCCACTGGTTTCCGTCATCCCATAACCTTCGGTAATAATACTGCCAGTTCTCTTAGTCCAGCCTTCAAGCGTGGTGGTGTGCAGGGTATCGGCGCCGCAGGTGATCATTTTTAACCTTTTCCAATTGACCCTGTCTGTCTTTTCGTATTCCCTGAGATACTCAAAGAAAGTTGGTACGCCGAAGAAAGTGCTGGCCTGATATTTTTCCATCGAATAAAGAATGTCATCAATATCAGGGGTTGTAAAAAGGATCAGGGTTCCACCCATCAGCATGGTATTGAGCATCACGACTACCTGTCCATATATATGGTAAAAGGGCAGGAAAGCTAAGACCTTTTCTTTGCCTTCTTCAATAATCGGCCATGAAGCCTGAATTTGTGTTTGGCAGGCGATCAAATTGCGGTGGGTTAGCATAACCCCTTTTGGTTTGGCTGTTGTTCCCCCGGTATAGGGCAGCGAAGCCAGGTCTACAGCCGGATTTATCTCCACTAAAGGTGGTTGCGGTTCGGTTTTCTTAATTAACTCTTTCATTCGATAAAAACCGGCATTTTCATCAATATTAGGCATGGGAACCTCAAGCTCGCTGAAAGCTTTGCGTAAAACACTTTTACCAATCATCCTGCGGATCGTCGGCAGATAGTCGCTGATACCGGTTAAGAAGGTTCTCTCGAGGACGAGACCGGTTTTATCTACGTTGTCGAAAAGGATATCCTGGCAGACTATGGTTTTGGCGCCGCTGTCTGTCAGCTGGTGTTTAACTTCGCTGCTGGTATAAACAGGGCTAATCGGGGTAACCGTTCCGCCCACTTTTAAAATTGAAAAATAGGCAATTACATACTGAGGGCTGTTTAACAGGTAGAGGGCAACTTTGTCGCCTTTCTTTACGCCTAGTTGTGACAGGGCGGTGGCAAAACGGTTCACCTCGTCGTGCAGTTGCTTGAAAGTGATCTTGTTTCCATAAAAAATAACCGCCGGCTGACTAGCGTATTTTACCGCGGTTTCATCGAAGAGGTCGACCAGTGATTTTTCGGAAACCTCAACAGTAGGTGGAACATCCTGATGGTAGTGTTGGAGCCAGGGTTTAGAAAGATATACTTCTTTATTGTCCACTTGTAGTATAAGCCCTCCTTTTGTATTGGCGTTTATGTTTGTAAATTTATAAATATTATAATAAAAAATGCTTAATTACACAATAGAAAAAATTTAGTAGTATTGATATATTCGTTTTATTTCCACAATAGTTAATTTCAGATGATACGCTTAGCGGTAACACATAGCGGTAACAGATATTCTTGACGGCTTGCATGCTAACCCTTATAATCGTAATGGAAATTAATCATGTCGGGGTGGCGGAATAGGCAGACGCGCACGTTTGAGGGGCGTGTGGTATACACCGTGGGGGTTCAAGTCCCCCTCCCGACACCAAGAACCATTAGTTAAACACGCCTTTATTGCGCGTGTTTTCTATTATTATCTGGCGCGGCGAATAAGAAATTATGAAGAAATTATGAAGCTGAATAAAATTATCAAAAGTTATTGACATATGTCATAATAAGTGTATAATAGGAATTGAAAATGACATATGTCATATAATACTGGGAGGTGTTTTCAATGCCTGGACGCGATGGAACTGGTCCAATGGGATACGGAGCGATGACTGGCAGGGGAATGGGTTATTGTGCCGGGGCTCCCGGACCAAGGTACGGAGCCGGTTTTGGTTTTCGCTGTGGTTACGGCAGGGGTTTCGGCCGTGGATTTGGACGGGGTTTTGCCAATTATAATAATCCGCAAATGACTGCGCCGGTGAATGACAAGGACTACTTGCAGGAACAAAAAGAATTTCTGAAAAGTCGTCTTGAAGTCGTGGAAAAACAACTCGAAGAGCTCTAAAAATTGCGGAAATAGTCTGAAATGATGCAGGCTATTTCCGTTGTTTAGTGGGGTAGCTGAAGATGCCAAGACCTACGAAGTGGAGAAAGGTTTGTGGATTGCCTGAAAGTAACCTTTTTGGTCCGCTTGATTCTCAGGCGAAGACTGATCAATCCGTTAATATGACTATTGATGAATATGAAACGATCAGGTTAATTGATTTAGAAGGTTTTAACCAGGAAGAAGCTGCTTGCCAGATGAAGATTGCCCGGACTACAGTTCAGGGTATTTATTATCATGCGAGGAAAAAACTTGCTGAATCCCTGGTTAATGGTAAGGTCCTACTCATTGGGGGTGGGGAATACCGACTTTGTGACGGTACAGGCAGTGATTGCTACGGAGGAGGTTGTCGACGGCATCGTTTCGGCAGGAATAGGGATAGTGAATTTGATCGAGGTGAATGACGATATTTTATACGGATAAGGTTATAGAACATTTTACAAATCCTCAAAATGCCTATATCATGCCTGATGCGGATGCTTATGGCAGCATTGGGGATCCAGCTTGTGGAGATTCGCTAACCTTTTACCTCAGGATTAAAAATAATCAAATTGAGGAAATCAGTTATCTTATTCTTGGCTGCTGTGCCGCAATTGCTACTTCAAGCATGACTTCGGTCTTGGCAAAAGGGGAGACCCTTGAAGCAGCCCTTAAGATTACCGAAGATGATGTAATCAAAGCGCTTGATGGTTTGCCGGAAAACAAGGTACATTGCTCAAACCTTGGAGTCAGTGCTTTGCGCCTGGCTATCAAGAATTATTATGAAACACAAAATGAGCAACAAGGAGGATCATGATGAAAATTGCATTACCGGTGGATGAAAAGAATATTGACACAACAGTTTGCCCTTCTTTCGGACGTGCGCCCTACTTTTTAATCTATGACACGGAGTCAAATGACTATCTATTTTATGATAATCAAGCGGCATCAAGCCAGGGAGGAGCAGGAATTAAAGCTGCACAATCACTTCTCGACAATCAGGTCAGCTTTCTGCTTACACCGCGTTGTGGTGAAAATGCGGCTCAGGTTTTAAATACTGGCGGAGTAAAGCTTTACAAAACCATTTCCGAATCAGCAATGGAGAACATAAACGCCTTTAATGATGGTAAATTGCTGCTTTTAAATGAAATTCACCCCGGATTTCACCGCCGTGGTGGGGCAGGGAGCGTATGAAAATAGCAGTACTCAGTGGCAAAGGCGGCACCGGCAAAACATTGGTCGCGGTTAACTTAGCAGCTGTAGCCGGGCAAGCCCTCTATCTTGACTGTGATGTTGAGGAGCCAAACGGCCATCTTTTTTTTAAGCCTACAGATGTTAAGGTCAAAGATACCGTCATCAAGATTCCATCTGTTGATGACGGGCTTTGTACTGGTTGTCGTATTTGTGTTGATTTTTGTCAGTTCAACGCCCTGGCCTATATCATCGATCATTTACAAATATTTGATCAGATCTGTCATTCCTGTGGTGGCTGTGCCCTTCTTTGTCCTGAGAAGGCCATTGTTGAAAAAAACAAGATTATCGGACATATTGAAGCGGGTATTTCTGGGAAGGTCTCTGTTCGCTCGGGATTTTTGAATACCGGTGAGGCTTCGGGAGTACCAATTATTCGAGATCTGCTCGACAGTGTTGATCTTGATCAACAAAAACTGGTTTTTATTGATTGCCCCCCGGGCAGCGCCTGCATAGTCATGGAGAGCATCCGTGATGTTGATTACTGTCTCCTGGTTGCCGAGCCAACCATTTTTGGAGTGCACAATTTAAACCTGGTTTATAACCTGGTCAAACTTTTTAACAAGCCTTTTGGAGTAATTCTCAATAAATGCCTTGCCGGGGAAGAAAATCCGGCTGAAAAATTTTGCCTGGAGAAAAAGATCCCAATTTTAGGCCGGATCGCATTCGATGCTGAACTTGGTACAATTAACTCCGATGCAGATATTGCCGCCCGGGTAAGTAAAAAATATCAGGAACAGTTTACTTCCCTTTTAACAAAAGTGCTGATGGAGGCAGAAAATGAAGCAGTTATTAGTTCTTAGCGGCAAGGGAGGGACAGGTAAGACAACAGTTGCCAGCGCATTTATCCGGCTTTCTGAAGCCAGGGCTTTTGCTGATTGCGATGTCGATGCTCCCAACCTGCACCTGGTGATGGAGCAGAGGGCAAAAGCGGAGAAAAGCGATTATTATGGATTGCCCAAAGCAGAACTAAACCCGGAACTGTGCACCCAGTGTTCGCTCTGTATTGAGCATTGCCGTTTTGATGCCTTAATTTCCGGTAGAGAGTTTAAAATTGATCCCTACGCCTGCGAGGGTTGTGGGGTCTGTGAGGCAATCTGTCCAGTAAAAGCAATTTCACTGAAACCGGCTGTAGCCGGCGAGCTGATTCTTTACCGGAATGGGGGCAAGGTTTTTTCTACCGCCCAACTTAAAATGGGCAGCGGCACAACCGGAATGCTGGTGTCCGAGGTTAAGAAACAGATGAAAGAAGCAGCCGGTGATACAAGTTTTGCGATTATCGATGGTTCACCGGGTATTGGTTGTCCGGTTATCGCCTCGCTTAGCGGAGTAGACCTGGTCTTGATTGTAACCGAGCCTTCTGTTTCGGGGATCAGCGACATGGAAAGAATCATTCAAACTGCAGCAAACTTTCATACCTCTATAGCGGTATGTACCAATAAGCACGACACAAATTTGGCTAACAGCATCCGAATTGAAGATTACTGTCGTCGAAATGACTTGTTTTTTGCCGGTCAGATTCCTTTCGATCCGCTGGCTGTCAAGGCTGTGAACTGCGGTAAAACCATTGTAGATCTTGATTGCCCGTCGGGAAGGGCTGTTAAAGGTATATATAATAAGGTGATGGCACTGCTCTTGGCCGACGAGGGTGGGGCGGCTTAAAATAGTATTAGCAGATCAATATCGGGTAAGATAATATTAAAGCGGTAAAGGAGATAGTACTTTGAATGATAGTTGTGATCAAACCTGTAGCAGTTGCAGTGAAGAATGCGTTGAGCGAAAAGAACCAAGAACTGATTTTTCTGAAAAACCACATGAATTAAGTAGTATTAAAAAGGTAATCGGTGTGATTAGCGGTAAAGGTGGTGTTGGTAAATCAATAGTAACTTCAATGATTGCCGTAACCATGAATCGGCTGGGTTACAACACGGCCATCCTTGATGCCGATATCACCGGGCCGTCAATTCCGAAAGCCTTTGGTCTGCATGGAAAGGTATCAGGTAATGAGTCCGCTCTCTATCCGGTAAAAAGTAAAACCGGTATTGATGTCATGTCCATTAATTTACTCTTGCCAAATGATACCGATCCTGTGGTCTGGCGAGGCCCCTTGATCGGCAATACCGTCAAGCAATTTTGGACAAACGTAGTGTGGAGCGATGTCGATTATCTTTTTCTCGATATGCCTCCCGGAACCGGAGATGTGGCTCTGACCGTTTTTCAGTCGGTTGCTGTTGACGGGATTATCATTGTCACTTCTCCGCAGGAACTGGTATCGATGATCGTTTCGAAGGCGGTCAAAATGGCCGAGATGATGAATATCCCGATCATCGGATTGGTCGAGAATATGTCTTATTTTGTTTGTCCTGATAATAACAAGGAATATAAAGTGTTTGGCGAAAGTCACATCGAAGAGATCGCCGGAAAACATAACCTGAAAGTGCTGGCCAAAATACCGATTGATCCGTCGCTTTCAACAGCTTGTGATACTGGTCAGATTGAGTTATTTAGCGGTGATTGGCTTAAGCCGGTCGCAAAATACTTAGAATCAAATTGGAGGTAATAAAAAATGAAAATTGCAGTAGCCAGTGATCATGGCATGGTTTCTCAACATTTTGGGCATTGCGAAGGTTTTATGGTCTTTGATGCTTCAAGTAAGCAGATCGAAAAAAGTGAGTTAGTCAAAAGCCCGGGGCACAGACCTGGATTTCTGCCTATATTCCTGCATGAACTGGGAATTGAAGTGATCATATCCGGTGGAATGGGAGGCGGGGCTATAGATCTCTTTAACGAAAAGGGAATAGAAGTGGTAGTTGGCGCTTCCGGTGAGGCGAAAGCGGCTGCAGAAGCTTACCTGCAGGGCAATCTGGTTTCTACCGGCTCGGTTTGCAAGGAACATCAACACCACGATTCCTGCGGTGGTCATTAATAAAGTTGACCCTCCCCCTTGCAGGGGGAGGGTTTTTATTTAAGGCTTAAGAAGTAAGGGTATCGAAGGCCGGCTGTTGCTTGATTCTTTACTAACCCATGCTGCGGGAAGCAATAACATCAATGTCAGTTTCGAGCAGATTTTTTATTACTACCGACCCCATTTTAACAGGAGCCGTTAGTTCAACCCTGTTAATATCTTCCATGGCCTGAAAAATTAGATGTTTTGGTAAGGCTCTGCTAGTCTTCACCGGCAGTCGGGCCAGGGGAGCGTTGTGAATAACCACCGTGGAAGTTAAGGTCCTTGTCGGGTTGGTATACTCTTCAAAAGCGTATTCTCGGCCTTTTTTGCATTGTTGGCCGCGGATCACCAAAGCTTCCGGTTTATCGGCACAACCCGATACCGTCATTTTGCAACCCAGTGGACAGAGGATACAAATTAGATCTTTTTCATTTTGTTCAGTCATCATTGACTATCCTCCTTGGTCACTTCTACTGACAGGGTTTTAAATGGTTTTGCTGGCAGTTCACTTTTCTTTATTTTCAAGGTAATCATCTCGCCTGGTGTCAGGACTTTTTTCTTTACGGTTTTCGTTACCTGCTGATCGGTCCTGACCACTAAAACGACATTTTCATGGTTGCCTTTAACCCGCATGTAGAGCTCTAGATGTTCATCAATATTTTCTGACCGCACCAGGTGTGGTACGATGTAGCCGATATTTTGTAGCGGTTTGGTCTGAAAAGTGAAACGTTCGCCGTTGCTCCTGATCTTTCCCTTAATCAGGGCGGCAGCGCCCCGTCCGGCCTTCATACTTTCATCGGTTACCCAATCAACCAGGTCGTGAACATGAACAACATTACCACAGGCGAAAATTCCCTCTACAGTCGTTTCCATCATTTCATTGACTACCGGTCCCCCGGTAGCCGGATCTATTTTAATACCGGCTGCTTTCGCTAGCTCATTTTCCGGAATCAGGCCCCGGGAAAAAAGGATAGTGTCACATTCAAGTTCGCGAAAAGTTCCTTTAAGTGGTTGTTTATGCTCGTCGGTCCGGGCAATAGTTACGCTTTCCACTCTATTCTTCCCCTTGATATCGACAATCGTATGCCGGTAGAGCATGGGAATCCCGTAATCTTCTACACACTGGACATAGTTTCTGACCAGGCCGTCGGAATAATCTTTTCTTTCAACAACAGCTACTACTTCTGCTCCTTCCAGGACCATTCTTCGGGCCATAATCAGGCCGATATCACCGGATCCGAAAACGAGAACCTTGCGGCCGACCATATAGCCTTCAATATTGACAAAACGTTGAGCCGTGCCGGCGGGAAAAATGCCAGCCGGGCGCATTCCGGGGATGCTAATTGCTCCCCGGGTTCGCTCACGGCAGCCCATGCCGAGAACAATTGCTTTGGCCTGGATGGTAACCAGCCCATCCACAGTATTGACATAGGTCACTTTCTTGTCGGGGCTTACTGCCAGGACCATCGTGTCTAGCTTGCAACGGATTCCTGTTTCTTTCAGTCTGTTAATAAATCGTTCAGCGTATTCAGGTCCGGTAAGCTCTTCCCTGAATTGGTGCAGGCCAAAGCCATTGTGAATGCACTGCTGTAATATACCGCCTAGCTCGTGGTCGCGTTCAATCACCAATATGTTTTCAATACCATTTTCACGTGCCGAAACTGCTGCGGCCATTCCGGCCGGACCTCCGCCGATGACGATCAGATCGTAGTTAGACCTGACATCCTCTTCGAGTGTAATCCCGCTTGATTGTGGCAGGCATTTACCGATTGCTCCTCCTGCACGGGGTTCGATTTCTTTCTGCTTTGTTGTTCCGCTGAGAATATAAGAGCCCGGATTATCCTTATTGATCTCCGGCAGGTTTTTGCCAAGTTCGTTAGCCAAAATTTGCATAACCCTCGGCCCGCAAAAACCTCCCTGGCAGCGACCACCACCTGGTCGGGTGCGCTTCTTAATGCCGTCTACAGTACGGGCCCCTACCGGTCCCTGAATAGCTCTGACAATTTCACCTTCAGTGATATTTTCACAGCGGCAGATGATCCTGCCGTAACGGGGATCCTCAGCAATCATTGTTTTCCTGGTTTCAGCATCAAGAGACATGAACGGAGTATAATTGCGGGCACGACCGGTGAAGTTACTTTTTAAAGACAGGTTATCCAGTCTGTTCTGAAGCAATTCAACGACGTAAGCGGCGATTGCCGGTGCTGCAGCCAAACCGGGTGAATCGATCCCTGCGACATTAATAAAACCTGCTGTTTCTGTTGATTCTTCAATGATAAAATCACCGTGGACAGTTTTGGCCCGTAATCCGCTAAAAGAGGTGATTACCTCATGAAAGGGCAATCCCTTTTTCAGTTTCGCTGCCTGTTCCCGGACATATTTTAAGCCTTCGGCTGTGGTTGCGGTTGCTTCCCGGGAGGCAACCGGTTCGGAATTTGGTCCAATAATCAGGTTACCGTGGGCAGTCGGAGCAACAAGGACTCCTTTACCAAGTGTCGTCGGACAGGGAAATAAAACATGGTTTGCCAGGCTGCCTGTTCCCTTGTCCAGTAAAAAATATTCTCCACGAGTCGGCTTTATTTCGAATAATGGCCGGTTTATGAGATTATTGATCCGATCGGCGTAAAGACCGGCGGCGTTGATTACAAAGCGGCTCTCAACGATCCGACCGGTAGAGGCTAGTTCAAAGCAGGAAGCTTTGCGGCTGATTGATTTTACTTCACTGCCAAGGCTGATTTCTACTCCGTTAACGGCTGCACTTTCGGCCAGGGCAATCGCCAACAGGTAAGGATCGGTAATCCCGGCAGTGGGGGCATAAAGGGCACCGACTGCCGCATCGTTCAAATTTGCTTCCATTGCCTGGAGCATTTTTTTATCGATAATTTTCAAATTGGGAATATTATTTTCAAGACCTCTGCTTTTTAGTTCATGCAGGGTCTGCATTTCTTCTTCACAGAAGGCAATAACCAGCGATCCAATCATTTTGAAAGGCACATCAAGCTCTTTGCAGATCACCGGAAAGAGCTTATTGCCGTTAGCATTCAATTTTGCTTTCAAGGTTCCAGGTTCCGGATCAAAACCGGCATGAACTATGGCGCTGTTTGCCTTGGTAGTTCCATTGGCAACATCACTGTCTTTTTCGAGCAGAATGATTTTAAGCTCGTATTTAGAAAGTTCACGGGCGATTGCGGTGCCGACAATTCCTGCTCCGATAATGGCAACGTCAAACATTATTATCCTCCCACTAAAGATCCATTTTCACTTTGAAAGCCTTATTTTAACTGAAATCACTCGATTTCTTTCAGAAATAGTTCAATCCGGTTTAAACCTTCTTCTAACTTATCTTTCGAGGTGGCAAAAGAAAGGCGGACGTAATCTGGTGAGCCGAAACCGCTCCCGGGAACAACAGCAACTTTGCTGTTTTCCAGCAGGAGGGAGGCAAAATGATCGCTGCTGCTGATGTTCTGATTCCGGAAATTTTTCCCTAAGGTGGCGGCGATACTGACAAAGATATAGAAGGTGCCTTCCGGTTCCAGGGCCTCGAGATAAGGCAAATCAGTGATTCTCTTCACTAGATACCTTCGGCGCTGGTCAAAAGCATCATGCATCATTTTTACACTATCCTGCGGACCCTGAAGGGCAGCTATTGTTGCTTTTTGCGCAATAGAGTTGGGGTTTGAAGCCGTATGGCTTTGAATGTTGGCCATGACGGTGGCAATATCTGCTCTCGAAGCCGTGTAGCCAATGCGCCAACCGGTCATGGCGTAACTCTTCGAAACACCATTGACAACAATAGTAAGATCTTTTAGTTGATCGTTAAAACCGGCAATACTGACATGCCTGGCCTGACCGTAGATCAATTTTTCGTAGATCTCATCAGCAATGATGTAGAGCTGGTGATCAAGACAAAAATCGGCAACAGCCTTTAATTCTTCGGCACTATAAACCTGTCCGGTGGGATTTACAGGGCTGTTTAAAATTAAAACCTTGCTTTTTTTAGTCAGGGCTTTTTGCAGATCCTGAACCGAAGCTTTAAAATGATTGGCCCGGTCAGTTTGGACAGTAATCGGTACACCGGAATTAAGCCGCACCATTTCCGGGTAACTGACCCAAAAAGGTGCCGGGATTAAAACCTGATCATCCGGGTTGAGCAAGGCGGCCAGGGCATTGTTTACCGAGTGCTTGGCGCCGTTGCTGACGACAATCTGATTTGGTTGGTAGGATAAACCGTTATCCTTCAAAAGTTTGGCGCAAATTGCTTCCCGAACCTCGATCGTGCCGGCAGCCGGAGTGTAGCGGGTATGGCCGTCATTGATCGCTTCGATCGCAGCTTCCCGTATTCCTTGCGGTGTATCAAAATCGGGTTCACCAGCCCCAAAGCCAATTACATCGATCCCCTGGCGTTTCATCTCCTTGGCTTTGCTATCGATCGCCATGGTCGGCGAAGGGCTGATCTCCAGGGCTTTCCTTGATAACGATTTTAGCATCTCCAACACCCCTAACAATCTGGTTTAGTTAAGTATTTTATCACAGAAAGAGTGGAAAATCTTCATTTTGCCCAAAGGCAGTGATTAGTTTACGATTAGTTTTCAAGCATATCCTGGACATAAGCCGGGGGGATCCAAAGTAGATCATTAGCGATAAGCTGCAGTGGGTTAACCGGAAGTTGGTTGATATTCACTTCCCAGTGCAGATGTGGTCCATTGGCATAGCCGGTCATACCGACAGTTCCCAGTTGTTCCCCCCGCTCGATTTTTTGACCTGATTGGACTGTAATGGTCTCCAGATGCATATAGGTGCTTGATAAATTCAAACCATGATCGACTATTACCGTGTTGCCGCCTGAAAGCAGATACTCGGCCAACCTCACGATACCGCTGTTTGGTGCGACAACCGGCGTGCCTTCATCCGCGGCCAGATCAATGCCGTTGTGCCGTCGCGGCGGATTGTTGTTGATATACCTGATCGCTGCATACTCTGATGATACCCTGGCTTCAAGCGGGCTGATAAATTTTTGCAGCCATAGCGGTTTAAGCTCACTCGTTTCCCTGGCGATACGAACTTTTTCCCGATCTTCTGCCAGGCGTTCGGCAGTCCAACCGGCAGTAGCGCTTGGTGGTACGTTAAAGTAAGCAACCTGGAATTCTTTTTTACCGATACTGATTGTAGCCCTGGCCAGGTTAGTTTGGGCTGAAGAATCATTCGCTTTGATTGCCACTTCGTATTCACCGGGAATAGTGTCATAGCTGATGCCGATCAACGCATAAAAGTTACCTGCAACCCGGTATTGGGAAGAACAGCTGCCGGGGAAGTCAAATTGCAGCGAAACCGGTAGGCTGTTCTCCAGGGGAGCAGCTTCGATTACCAGAAAATCACCGGGTGCCGGGTTTTCCGGAAAAAAGTAGATGATTGTCTCCTGGTTGTTTAGCGAGCCTGCAGCCGGTTTACTTTGCAGCAGGGCGAGCTGATCTTTGGCAGCGTTGTCAGGATTGTTTCCGGTGATGCTGATCAACATGAAGGCGCAAACAACCATAATCACTGATAATGCAGGAATGAAAAGACTTTTTAACTTTTTAGATCCCATCATTGACCTTCCAGCGGTTTAATTGCTTAAATCTTTTTACGGTTGGCCTCTGCTTTTTGCCAGTCATGAAGAAAGCTTTCAATCCCGGCATCGGTCAGTGGATGCTTAAACATCTGTTTTAAAACCTTAAAAGGCATTGTGGCAATATGAGCGCCAACCAGGGCAACGGCCGGTACATGTTCCGGGTGACGAATACTGGCGGCAATTACTTCGGTTTCAAGATCATGAAGATCAATTAGATCAACAATATCCCTGACCAGGTCAACCCCCCGGTGTCCGATGTCATCAAGGCGACCGATAAAGGGGCTAACATAGGCTGCTCCAGCCCTGGCAGCCAGCAAAGCCTGATTAACCGAAAAGATCAATGTTACATTGACCTTGATACCTTCTTTTGAAACGGTTTTTGTTGCCTGCATACCTTCAGGTGTAATCGGAATCTTAACAACTACATTTTTATGAACTGCTGCCAGTTTTCGCGCTTCGCTAACCATCCCTTCATAATCAAGCGATATTACTTCAGCACTGACCGGGCCGTTAACCAGGTCGCAGATCTCGGGCAGAATCGCATTAAAGCTTTTTTCTTCACGGGCGGCAAGCGAGGGGTTGGTGGTCACTCCACAGATTACACCCCACTGCACTGCCTGACGAATTTCATCCACATTGGCCGTATCAAGATATAATTTCATTTTAAACCCTCCGTATAATTATTCTTTATAGCTTCATTGTTAATTATACCTGAATCATAACAATAATGCCTGTCCGATTGTTCAACCCTTTGTGAAACCTTACCTTATTGCCAGTGAAGGGTGTGGCTGTTAGAATGAAGCGAGAGAAGGTGCATGGTGATGAAAAAAGACGATAATTTGGAGGCACTTTATCCGGAAAAGGTAGCCAATGAGGAGACAATTTTCAGCAAGATTAGGGCAGGCGATCGAATCTTTATTGCCACCGGCTGCGCTGAACCTCAACAGCTGGTCAAGATGCTGGCCGCATATGTTGAATCACATCCGAAAGCGTTTTTTGATGCAGAAATACTGCATGTCTGGACTCTTGGGGTTGCCCCTTACAGTGATGAAAAATTAAAAAATAATTTCCGCCAGAACTCATTTTTCATCAGCCACCTGACCCGTGAGGCGGTAAACGAAGGGGCTGCCGACTACACTCCGATCTTCTTATCAGAAGTGCCGGAACTGTTTCGCCGCCGCCAGGTACAGGTTGATGTTGCCCTGGTTCAGGTGTCTCCTCCCGATGAACATGGTTATTGCAGCCTTGGCGTCAGTATTGATATAACCAGGGCAGCCGTAGAAAATGCCAAGCTGGTTATTGCCCAGGTTAACGCACAGATGCCAAGGGTTCATGGAGATACTTTTATCCATAGCTCTAAAATCGATTATCTTGTTCCTTATAACGAACCACTATTAGAATACAAGCAGCCAAGACTTGATCCGGTCACTATTGAAAAAATTGGCCATTATGCGGCCAGAATCATCGAGGACGGAGACACAATCCAGGTTGGTTACGGTAGTGTGCCGAACGGAATCCTGGCTTATTTGGGAGAAAAAAAACAGCTTGGAGTTCATACCGAGATGCTCGGTGACGGGCTGGTTGAGCTGATGGAAAAAGGGGTAATTGACAACAGCCTAAAAAAGCGCAATCGCGGCAAGCTGGTTGCTTCATTCTGCATGGGCACCAAGAAGACTTATGACTTTCTCGATGACAATCCGGCAGTGCTGTTTAAAGAAATTGACTACACTAACAGCCCACTGGTCATTGCCGGGCATGAACGGATGACGGCGATCAACAGCGCCCTGGAAATAGATTTGAGCGGCCAGGCTTCTGCTGAATCTCTTGGCAGCACTTTTTATAGCGGGATAGGCGGTCAGGCAAATTTCATGCGTGGTGCAGTGCTTGCCAGGGAGGGTAAAAATATCCTGGCCCTACAATCGACGACAAGGAATGACCAAAACTCAAGAATTGTTCCCGCCCTGAAAGAAGGAGCCGGGGTAACCCTAACCAGGGGAGATCTGTACTACGTAGTAACCGAATATGGTATTGCCTACCTGCATGGTAAAAATATCCGGGAAAGAGCGATGTCCCTGATTGCTATTGCACATCCAAAATTCAGACCCTGGCTGATTGAAGAGGCCCGTAAACGCAACCTAATTTATCCGGATCAGGCTTTTTTACCGGGCGAGAGAGGGGAGTATCCGGAACATCTTGAAACATACCGGACAACCAGGCAGGGTGTGCAGCTTTTGCTACGGCCGGTTAAGATCAGCGATGAACCGCTGATTAAAGATTTTTACTACAGCCTCTCTGATAAGAGTATCTACCGCCGTTTTTTATCCATGCGGCGCCACTTGCCGCACGCCGAACTGCAAAAGCATTTTGTGATTATTGATTATACCCGGGAAATGGCTATTCTGGCGGTTAGATCCATCCAGGGTAAGGATCTGGTTGCCGGTCTTGCCCAGTACTGCAGCGGCGAAGATAGCCTGACGGCAGAAATATCGATCGTGGTGCGCGATGATTCCCAGAGTAAGGGTATTGGATTCGAGCTGCTCACCTATCTAGTCGGTGTAGCCAAAAACCAGGGGTTACATACCCTGACAGCGGATATCTTGCCCGATAATTTACCGGTGTTCCGGTTGATCGAGAAACTGGGCTTGAAGTATGAACGTAAGTGGGATAGCGGGTTAATTCACATCATTATCTATCTATAAGCTAGAGTGTCACGGATATGCTAACTACCGGTTAAGAACCGGGTTCGAAGGGAAGTAATTTATCTGCCTCCAGCGGCTTTTAAGATCAGGGAAGAAAGCTTCCAATCTTTTTTTAATTATTACGAACAACATCCTGCATTAAAGTGGCCGGTGGTCTTCAGTTTACCTTTCTGGTTACAAACCTGGTGGGAGCATCTGGGGGGTGGAACCACACCGCTGCTGCTTTCTGTCTGGGCTGATCACCGCTTGCTGGGGCTGGCACCTCTAATGATCCAGGACAACGATTTAAGATTGCTGGGTAGTCCCGATGTATGCGATTATCTTGATTTTATTACGGTTCCGGGGTGTGAACGTTATTTTTTCGAAGCCTTACTGCCGGCCCTGGCAGAAAAAAAACTAACCGGGATAAACTTCTTTAGTCAGCATCCTGCTGCCACCATTTTTAAAGGTTTTTTTAGCGGGGAACCGCTTAAACCCTGGCGGGGTTCGTTTAAAAGGGAAAATGAAACAGCAGAGTTAATCCTTCCAACCAGTTGGGAAGCATACCTGGCTCTGCTTTCCAAAAAACAGCGTCATGAAGTCAGGCGCAAGATCAGGAAACTGGAACACGAGACAAAGTGTTTTTGCTTTAAGCAGTTGGAAGAAATAAATGAGATTGTTGCTTTCCTGCCTCATTTTTTTTCACTATTTTTACAAAACCAGGAGAAGACACATTTTTTTAATCCGGAGATTAAGGATTTTTTTCACAACCTGGTCCTGGCGGCGGCGAAAGCAGGAATGGCCCGTTTCGGAGTGCTCGAGGTAGACGGTTATGCCGTCGCTGCTGTTTTGTATTTTGATTATTTAGAGCGGGTCTACCTTTACAACAGTGGTTATGACCCTGATTATGCTCCCCTTAGTGTTGGTCTGCTCTCGAAGATTTTTTCGATCCGGAAAAGTATCGATAGTGGGAAGCGGGTGTTCGATTTCCTGAAGGGGCCGGAAATTTATAAGCATCGCCTTGGAGGTAAAACGGTGCCAATTTATGAGGTTACATTGTTTAATCAAGATTAACTTGGAGGTTAAAGATGCGCAAACAGCTGAAGTTCGCGATCTTAAGCATCCACAGTTCACCAGTTGGTCTACTGGGAACAAAAGATACGGGCGGGATGAGCACCTATCTGCTCGGCTTATCAAGGGCCCTTGCTGATAACGGTCACCAGGTAGATATTTATACCAGGGCCACTACAGGAATTAACAACAGCATCACCACTCTTTATCCTAATGTTCGCCTGATCTTGATTGCCGATGGTCTGGGTTCGCTAACGAAATACGCACTGCGGAACCATGCCGGTTCAATAGCCGATCGGATTAAAGCGTTTTGGCAGCAGGGTCAGCTGCAATATGATCTTCTTTTCAGCCACTACTGGATTTCCGGCCTGGTTGGCTGCCATTTGAAGTTAAAGTGCGGGCTTCCTCATCTATTGATGTTCCATACCTTAGGTCGGGCAAAAAATGAACTGTGTTCCGGGGAAAGCGAGCCGCCGATCCGTTTGCAGGCAGAAGAAGAATTAGCCGGCAGCGCCGATCTTCTGGTCGTGGCTGCACAGTCTGAACGGCAGAGAATGCTGGAATATTTCAGATTGAAACCGGAAAAAATTCAGGTGGTGACGGCAGGCATCGATCGCGCTATTTTCAGCTCTCTGGACCATAGAGCTGCTAATCATAGCTTAGACCTCGGTAGCGATCAGCTTATCCTGGCAGTTGGCCGACTGGAACCGGTTAAAGGCTTTGATCTGCTCCTGGAAGCTGCCGCCTTAATCAAGCCCGCTGCTTTTAAAGCAGTGATCGTCGGCGGGGATCAGCGGGATAGACATTTTGAAGCTGCTTTGAAGCAAAAGGCAGCCCGGCTTAATCTCAATGCGCAATTATTATTTGCCGGACCGGTGGACTATGCAAACCTGCCTGATTATTATCGTGCAGCGGCAGTTACCGTTATCCCGTCTTGTTACGAAAGTTTTGGCCTGGTTGCTCTCGAATCGCTGTCCTGCGGGACACCTGTAATTGCCGGACCGGTAGGGGTGATCCCGGAACTGGCGGCAATTCCAGGCAGTGAAAGCTATGTTCACCTGATTGCAAACCGTAGCCCTAAGCTCTGGGCGGAGAAAATTCGCGAGCTGATTAATAAAGCACCATGGACTGGATCAGAGACCTATTTAGACGATCTGTTTGCTATCTACAACTGGACCGCTGCCGCAAAGCGCTTGACGGATATCATCCACACGCTAAATGAAGATCAGTTATAATTGTAGTGAACTTAAGGTTATCCAGAAGGAGAGGGTTAGGTGGTTGAAAAAAAAGCGGATCTGTTGATTATCTCTCCCCACCCCGATGATGCTGAATTCGGAGCTTCGGGGTCCGTCGCAAGATGGGTCAAAGAGGGTAGAATAGTAGTGTATGTTATTTGTACTGGAGGCGAGAAAGGAACCAGCGATCTGACCGTGAAGCCCCGGGAGCTGGCGCAAACCAGGATGAAAGAGCAGCAGGCTGCCGCCGATTTGCTCGGAGTGAAAGAAGTTGTTTTTTTAGGTTATGAAGATCAAACTCTGGAAGATACGCCTCAGTTCAGGAAAGAAATAGTGCGCTGGATTCGCACGTACAGACCGGACACCCTGGTTACCGCCGATCCTTATCGTCGGTATATCTGGCATCGCGATCACCGCATAACAGGTCAGGTTGTCCTTGATGCCGCTTTTCCCTATGCCCGTGACCACCTGGCCTATCCCGATCTTTATGCAGAAGGGCTGATGCCTCATAAGGTTAAAGAAATACTGCTTTGGGCCAGCGAGGATCCCAATTATTATTCGGACATCAGCGCTACTTTTGAAGCGAAACTGGCTGCCCTGCGCTGTCACGAAAGCCAGACTGGTGGCCATCATTTCCCTTCGATTCAGCAGTGGCTGCGACAGCGTGCTGAAGATGCCGCCCGCGATCAGGATTTTGCCCTGGCCGAAGCTTTTCACCGGGTTGAGATCCCATGGTAGACGGATCCTTCCGGATTGAACTTAACTCCAGGTTACATCTCCGCATCTGGCTTGATCACGATTCTTGCTTTTAAAATCAGTGATCAGCTTGCGTTCTTTCCCCACAGTAGTTGGCTCACCGTGGCCGGGAAGAATCACGGTATCATCAGCCAGGGGAAGAATTTTGGCTTCAATTGATTTGCAAATAGTTTTAAAATCATTGGCAGAAGCTGTTTTACCCGGTCCGTTTGGGAAGATAGTATCACCGGAAAGCAGGTATTTGCCAATCTTTAAGCAGATGCTTCCCCTGGTGTGACCGGGAGTATGTAGAATCGTAATGGACTGCCTGCCACACTGAATTGTATCGCCTTCTTCCAGCAACCGGTCAGCTTTAAGCGGGAGAAGATCTTTGTCTTCACGGTGCACGGCGAGGGGTGATTTCAGCTTCTCTTTAATCTCTTCCAGGACCAGGGTATGATCAGCATGACCATGAGTAATGATGATCCAGGACACATTAATGCCGCTTAGTTTTTCCAGGATCGCTTCGGCATTCCCGGGTGCATCGATCAGCAGCCCTTCCGCCGATAGCGGACAGATTACAAGGTAAGCGTTGGTGCCGAAAGGGTCGCTCTCAAGACGATAAATTAGTACTGAATCAACCGCTCCAACTTGCTCGATTTTATTTCTCATCATGATCACTCCAGCTTTTTTTAAAATTATATCATGGCAAATTGAGGATTGATGTAAATTGTTTCCCAATTCAGCTGCTTTCGGTTATAATGTTTTTTGGGTTTAGGGCAAAAAACTTGCAAAGCAGGAAGAAGGAAAATATTCATGACTAAAATAAAAGTGGCTATAATCGGCATCGGTAACTGTGCCTCTGCACTGATTCAGGGGATTTATTACTATCGTAAAATTAACCGGGAAGAGGCAATCGGCTTGATGCATTGGTCCATTGGCGGCTACCGTCCAGGCGATATTGAAGTATGCGCCGCCTTAGATGTTGACAGCCGTAAGGTAGGCCGTGATTTGAATAAAGCAGTATTTGCCCCACCGAACTGTGCCACAGTGTTCTGCCCTGATTTACCTCATTCCGGTGTTAAGGTTAAGATGGGCCGGGTCTTGGATGGAATATCCGACCATATGCTGGAACATGATCCGGCCTACAGTTTTCAGTTATCTCCGGAGCAGGAAGCCGATCAGGCGCAGGTAGTAAAGATCCTGCGGGATTCGCAAGCGGAGATCCTCCTGAACTACCTGCCGGCCGGTTCCGAGGAAGCGACCCGGTTTTATGCCAATTGTGCCCTTGAGGCCGGGGTGGCTTTTATTAATAATATTCCGGTTTTTATCGCCAGTGACCCTTCCTGGGCGGCTCGCTTTGCCGAGCAGAAGATCCCGGTTATCGGGGATGATATTAAATCACAGATGGGGGCAACAATTATCCATCGAGCCCTGGCTGAACTTTTTAATCGCCGCGGGGTTGCGCTTGATCGCTCTTACCAGCTTAACACCGGTGGTAATACTGATTTTTTGAATATGACCAATCATCGCCGCCTTGCTTCCAAACGAATTTCCAAGACAGAAGCGGTTCAATCGGCAGCGGTAAAAAGGTTGGCCGATCGTGATATTCATATCGGACCGAGTGATTATGTGGCCTGGCAAAAAGACAACAAGGTTTGTTTTCTGCGCATGGAGGGTCAGATTTTCGGTAATGTGCCGATTAACCTGGAAATGCGACTCAGCGTAGAGGATTCTCCCAATTCAGCCGGCATTTCCATCGATGCCATCCGCTGTTGCAAGCTGGCCCTGGAGCGAGGAATCGGTGGTGTTCTCGAAGGTCCTTCGGCCTATTTCTCCAAGCATCCGCCAGTCCAATACCCCGATCACCAGGCTTACCAGCTGACCGAGGATTTTATCGCTGGCAAATAAACCTCCATTCAGTTACAGCGAGCGGGCCAGATCAAAACCTTCGCGGATTGCCTCGGTCAGTTTACGTGGGCTCACGGCATCACCGATCACATGCAGCTCCTTTACTTTGCCCTTTAGCTCTTCAGCCAACTGATTGTTGGCTCTCGCCCCGATGGCCAACACTACGGTGTCAGCCGGCAAAAGAGTCTGCTTGCCGTCTTTTTCCACCAACACCCCTTCAGCGGTTACTGCTTTTACCACGTGCTGATCCAGAACTTTAACCCCCATTCGATTGACACATTTGAGGGTTACCCAGCGGGTGCTGATTCCGATATCGCGGCCGATCCCTTTTTCCATCTCAACTAAGGACACTTTGTGCGTGCCTTTGTTCAGTAGTTCCTTGATCTGTTCAGGACTTTCAGCATCATTTTCCATTAAAAATGCTGCGGTTTCAGCAGATATCGTCCCCACTTTGGCGATGGCAATGGCGGTTTCACAGCCGACAGATCCACCGCCGATAATTACCACATTTTCACCGGGAATGACAGTTCCATCCAGCACTGCCAAAGCTGTAGCGATCATTTCCGGATTGCTGACCGGTATTGGTGCTTCAATCGGCTTACTGCCGGTTGCAATAATTACCAGGTCTGCATCCTCAGCGATTATTTCTGCAACGGTGGCTTCGCGGTTAAGAGCAATTTCAACGCCGTTGCGCAGGAGCATTTCTTCATAATAATCAAGCAGAGTGATAAAGTCTTCTTTTCCCGGTGGGCTGGCGGCATATTTTAAATTGCCGCCCAGGGATGCGTTCATTTCCCAGAGAGTTACTACGTGCCCCCGGCTGGCAGCGGTACAGGCTGCTTCCATTCCGGCCGGTCCACCCCCAATTACCAATATTTTTTTAGTAATTTCTGCCGGTTGAACATTGATTTGGTGTTCCCGCCCGGCCAATGGGTTTACCGTACAATGAACGTCCTGGAAAGTAAAAACCATATCAAGGCAGCCCTGGTTGCAGGCTATGCAACGCCTGATCCCGTTTAGATCACCTTTAGCTGTTTTCATGGGCAGATCGGGATCAGCAATCAAAGGCCGGCCCATATTGACCAGATCGGCCAGGTTATGTTGAAGGATTGCTTCGGCTACCAGTGGGTCATTGATCCTGTTACTGGCCATAACCGGGACCGTGACCGCTTCCTTAATACCACGTGCCAGGTAGGCAAATCCTCCCCGCGGTAACTCGCCGGTAATCTGGGGCACCCGTGATTCATGCCAGCCTCCGGTCACATTGAAACAGTCGACTCCTGCCTTTTCCAGCATTGAGGCAAACATTGCCGCTTCCCTATTACTATTGCTGCCCGGCATAAAATCATGACCTGATAACCGGACGATAACCGTAAAGTCAGGACCTATTTTTGCCCTGATCTTTTGAATCACCTCTATACCGAAACGGGAGCGATTCTCCCAGGAACCGCCATATTGGTCGGTACGCTGATTGGTGAGCGGTGATAAAAACTGGCAGATCAGGTAGCCCGCGCTGGCAATAACTTCCACGGCATCAAATCCTGCTTCTTTTGTCCGCCTGGCTGCTTCGCCAAAACTTTCGATTACCGTTTCAATATCCTCAATGGTCATTTCCCGCGGTGTTTCACGGGTCAATCGTGAGGCAATGGCTGAAGGGGCGGCTGGTGTTTGGCCGCTCATCATACTGTGGGTGTAGCGGCCGGCCTGGTAAAGCTGGGCCGAGACAGCTGCGCCGGCTGTTTTAACGGCGGCGGTAAACTTTCTCAGGCCGTCAATAAACTGATCGTCGTGCAGGCCGACCATCATTGGGCCGGGCCCGAGCAGATCAATCGTGCAGCCGCCAAGGGTAATCAATCCGGCTCCACCCAGGGCCCTGGTCACGTAATACTTGATCAACCTTTCATTAACATAGCCATCCGGTGTATAGCAGTGATGGATCGCCGGCATCGCAATCCGGTTTTTCAGTTCTAGGTTTCCAATTTTAAGTGGTTCAAAAAGTTTCATCCGGCTTTCTCCTTTTTTACTGGTCTAATTCCACGCTAGAACAAAATATTGTTTTATTATCTGACAGTATTTCTACATCCAGGCAAGGAATGCCTTTTTTAGCATTAGAAAGAGCAGGAAATAGTTTAATTGTCTTGAATCTCTTAGATGGAGGCGATTATATTGGAAAACAACCCACTGCAGCTGATCCTTAATCCGCGCTCGATAGCCACCGTCGGAGCTGGAAACAACCCCACGAAGATGGGCACTATCCAGGCTCTGAGTATTGTTAAAGACGGTTACCCGGGAAAATTTTACCCCCTGCATCCAACTGAAAAAGAAGTTTTTGGTTTTCCGGCATATAAAACCGCTTACGATTTACCGGAGCCCCCTGATCTGGTGATGTTTGTTCTGCCAGCGCCGCTGGTAGTTAAAATAATGGAGGATTTTGGTAAAATAGGGACGAAAAGGGCGATCGTGATCACCGCCGGTTTCAGGGAAACAGGCGTTGAAGGAAGGCAGCTGGAAGAGCAGTTGAAAGCAGTTGCCGCCCGCTTCGGGATCAGATTTCTCGGGCCAAACTGTATGGGTGTCATTAATAGTGATCTGCCTCTTAATGTCACGGTCTGTCCACTAAGTGGCGAACCGGGGCTACTGGGAATTGCTTCCCAGAGCGGAACTTACATTACCCAGACCCTGCCCTATTTGCAGGATAAAGGGATTCGACTGGCTAAGGCCATCAGTGTCGGCAATGAAGGAGATCTGGATCTGACTGATGCCCTGGATTACCTTGGGTCCGATCAACAGTGCCGGGCTGTTGCTCTTTATATCGAAGGCTTAAAAGACGCAGGACGTTTTCTGAAAGTTGCCCGCCGGGTGACGGCCCAAAAACCGGTTGTTGCCCAGTACGTGGGTGGATCTGACGCCGGGGCACGGGCCGGTTCCAGTCACACCGGCGCGCTGGCCGGTCCCGATAACCTCTATGATGGTCTCTTCAGACAGGCAGGAATAATTAGGGTTTCAACGGTCGAGGAGCTTTATTACCATGGTTGGATGTTAGCCAGCCAGCCACCCCTGAAGGGTAAACGGATCGGGGTTTTAACCAATTCCGGTGGGCCAGGCACGGCTATCGCCCACACCTGTAATGCGGGAGGTCTTGATGTGCCCCCGTTTTCAGACAAATTACAGCAGGAAATTCGCAAACACCTGCCACCGCACGGGGCAGTAGGCAATCCGGTAGATCTTACTTTTCATATGGACGCCGAGGTAATCAGCGCTACTTTGCCGGATTTAATCTTAAAAAGTAAAGAAATAGACGGACTGGTTATCCACGGCCTAATGGGAACTGGCTTTTTAAAAGCAATCTATCCGCACGTGGCAGAATTATTTGGTGAGATGAGTGCCGAAGAATTTACCAGCCACTTTGAGCGCGATCTGACCAAAGCGCTTTCAATCCCCGAGCGCTATGATCTGCCGGTGGTTGTATCATCATTTTTCGGCCGGGAAGATAATTTTACCAGTGCGTACCGCGATCGGGGTATTCCTGTTTTTGATGGACCGGAAAAGGCTGCTAAGGCGATGCTTGCCCTTTACCGTTATTCCTTGGTCAGGCAGCGAACTGCAGATCAAAAGACAGTCATACCACCAGTATCGGCCAGGGCCCAGGAAATAATTGGCGCCGCAGTCCATTCCGGCCACCGGATCCTCGATGAGTACGCATCAAAACAGATTCTGGCTGCCTATGGTATCCCGGTCTGCCGGGAACTTCCTGCCCGCTCGATCAATGAAGCAATGGAGGCCGCGTCTGAAATTGGTTATCCCTTAGTGCTTAAAGGTTGTTCGATCGATTTTGCGCACAAAACCGGTCACGGTTTAGTGCATTTAAATCTGCAGGATGAAATTCAACTGCGCTCTGCTTACAGGAAGATTGGTCACGCAGCGGGGCAGGAAATACCGGTTTTGGTGGCGAAAATGATTAAGGGTGAACGCGAACTGATGGCCGGTCTCACCAGGCACCCTGCCTTTGGTCCAGCGGTTCTTTTCGGTTTAGGGGGAGTGCTGGCGGAAGCCCTGCAGGATCGAACTTTTCGCCTGGCTCCACTGACCTCAGGCGATGCGCTCGAAATGATTAATGAAATCAAAGCGGCAGAAATCATCGGCTCCTACCGGGGGTTGCCGAAAGTTGACCTTAAAGTTTTAGCGTCAATCCTTCAAACTGTCGGTAACCTTGGCCTGCTCCATCCGGAGATTGAAGCAGTTGATTTAAACCCGGTTATAATCAGTGGCGCCGACCCTGTTGTGGTTGATGCCCTGGTGGTGCTTAACGAAAATGTTGCTGCCAGGTGAGGACTGCCCCGGATCAGCACAAGAGGGATTGATTTTTAAATACGGAGGTGACCGGCTTGCCGGCTTTAGAAGTAAGAGCTTTTGGAAAACTATATTTTCTATTCGAACAGCGAGACTGGCCGATACCGCTCCATTATCAGCTGGAAGAACCCTTAACAGCCGATCAGCTGAGAGAGAAACTGGAAATCCCGGCTGCTGACGTCGAGGCAGTTTTTATTAATCGCACTATAAAACCATTATCAACTGTTTTACAACCTGGAGACAGGGTTGCTTATGTCCCTCCCGGGGTGCCGAGCATTCACCGTTTTAATTTAGGCTTTTATGATGCAAAAGAATAATCTTGAACTGAAAGGAACAGCCGATGTGCGGACGCTTTGCGCTGGCCACGGAAAAACATCTTCTTAAGATGCTTTTTGAGCTGGATTTGCGACCTGATTTTGAATTCAGGCCCCGCTTTAACATTGCCCCTTCGCAAAAAGTTCCCGTTGTCCGCCTTGATGCCAAAAAAGACAAACGCGAACTGGCAGAGCTAAAATGGGGGCTGGTTCCCTTCTGGGCAAAGGATGCCTCCGTCGGCAACCGGCTGATTAACGCCCGGGCTGAAACTGTTGCCGAAAAGCCCGCTTTTCGGGAAGCTTATCAGAAAAGGAGGCTTTTGGTTCCTGCCAGCGGCTTTTTTGAATGGAAAAAAACCGGGAAAGGTAAAGTGCCCTATTATATTTCAGCCGGTGAAAACCGTTTGTTGGCGCTGGCCGGATTGTGGGAACGGTGGGATAAAGAGGGGGAGCCGCTTGAAACATTTACGATCCTGACCACCACACCTAACGCTCTTCTGGCCGATCTACATGATCGCATGCCGGTGATTCTGTCCCCGGCTGACTACGATCGATGGCTAAAACCCGACACCGCACTGGAACGCTTGCAACCGCTTCTCCAGCCTTACCCGCAGGAAAACTTAATTGTTACCGCCGTATCACGCCTGGTTAACAACCCGGCTAATGAAGGGCCCGAGCTGCTTCAGCCCTTGAGTTGAATCAGGTAATAACCTATTCGGCATACCGCCTAATATTCCCGCGATTGAACTTTATCTGGACTTCAATTATAATCATAAGCTGGAGCTGACTGGAATGACTATAAGCTGCAAATACAATTTAAACTTCATAATCATGGTCATCCGGCGTTTGCATGATGCTTAATGATTTATCCTGGTGTCCTCTGGGTGACGATTTTTCTTTTTAAGCAATTGATCTATTGACAGAAAGGAGTGTGTGCAAGTGAGTGAATTTTTTACACGGATGGGTGACGGATCAGGCGTTACAATGACCGGTGAGGAGATTCGTGAAGATATTTTAAAAGGGGTTAAAGATGCTGCCGATCGCGGTAAAATTCCCGAACTGACAAAAGAAGAGATTGATTATCTCTACCAAATTATTACCATGCCCGGTAATATTGTCGGGGTTGAACGGGGTCGCGAAGTGGTTAGCACTTCCGATTCCGGAAGCTGTAAAATTACTTATCATGCCAATATTGCCATGGAGCGTTCCATGGCGGTACTGGTCAGCGAGAAAGTCTTGGGTGCCGATTCAGTCGATATTGGTAACATGGATTACAGCTACAAGGCAGTAAAACAGATTGTGCACAATGAGACCCCGGTGATGGAGCTGGCTCAGCATAATGCCGTGATGCCGGTTCTTTACGGCTCGATGCCTAACCTCGGGCTTTACACCAAGCCGGACGGCCCGGTAGAAAATTGGTCTGAACTATTACCATTGGCTAAAATTGAAGAAGCCAGGGCTGCCCAGGAAGAAGCGGTTGAACATGCCGTGCGCGATATTGTTTTTGTGGCGGGTGAAATGTACGCAGCAGGAGCCGACGGCATCAATCTTGATACCTGCGGGGCTTCCGGTGACGCCGACTATTTAGCCGGCCTTCTGGCAACAGAAAAGATCAAGGAAAAGTATCCCGACTTAGGCGTAGAATTCGGTGCTGCCGGTGAATTTGTACTCGGTATGCACGGCAAGATTGAATATCAAGGGACTAAAATTGCCGGGCTTTATCCCCATAAACAGGTCCAGCTGGCGGCAAAAGCCGGGGCAAATATTTTTGGTGCCGTGGTTAACACCAATACCAACATGTCTTTCCCCTGGAACATCGCCCGCACCGTAACCTTTGTCAAGGCCTGTACCGCCGCGTCTGATATCCCGGTTCATGTCAATGTGGGCATGGGGGTCGGCGGGATCCCGATGAGCGAGATTCCACCGATTGATGTTGTTACCAGGGCTGATAAAGCGCTGATTGAAATCGGTAAGGCCGACGGATTATAGATAGGCGTAGGCGATACTTTCAGCCTTGAAGTGGCTCACGGTGTATCTTCCTGCATGAGCGGCATACGCACAGCCGGAGATCTGGTCCTGCGGATGCAGCTGGCAAAAAGCATGAAGATTGATCAAGCTAAAAAATATGTAGCGGAAAAACTGGGAGTTAAACCCATTGATTTAAGTGATTCAGACTTGATGGCAGAAGTCCGGTCCAAGTATGGCCTGGGGCGTTCGTTCGATCTGAACAAGTCGCCAAAAGGGATAGAAGCTAAATTTAACATCGCCCGTATTCTGGGTATTAAAATTAATTCAGTAGATCTTTTCCGGACCAGGGCCGGATTGGAGTAAAGGAGCGAATGAGATGAGCTTGGAATCAATATTACAGGAAGCGAAACAGTCCATACTCGATATTGACGAAGAGAAAGCGGTTAGTGTGGCCAAACAGGCCATTGAGGAAGGACTTGACCCGGTCCAGATTCTGACCGAAGGGTACAGTGCCGGAATTCGTGAGATTGGTGAACTTTTCAGTAGGGGTGAAGTCTTTCTGCCCGAAATGATCCTCTCGGCCGAAGCGATGAAAGCGGCAACCGCGATCTTAGAGGGAGCGATAAGCGGCAAAGCGGCTGAGAAAATCGGGAAGATGATCTTTGCCACCGTGGAAGGTGATGTGCACGACATTGGCAAAAGTATTGCTATTGCCCTGATTCAGACCCAGGGAGTGGATGTTATTGACCTGGGACGCGATGTTCCCGTCGACAAGATCATCGCAGCGGCGGAAGAACATGGTGCCAAGGTGATCGGCACCAGCGCCTTGTTAACCACTACCATGCCAAACCAGGAGAAACTGGAGAAGATCCTGCGTGAACGTGGATTGCGCGACAAGTACAAGACCATTGTCGGTGGAGCTCCCTGCACCCAACGGTGGGCCGATAAGATCGGCGCCGATGCCTATGCGGAAGATGCCGGCGAAGGCGTTACCAAGGTTCTTCAGTTAATGAAAAGCTAAAATAGTCTGATCCTGAGATCCAGGTTGCCAATCTGCTGTAGCCGGTAAACGACGCTCACGATCGGTTTCTAAAAAATTACTGCGGCTCATTAAGGCGCGTCTCAGGAATTTTCCTTAGGTGACACTTAGCATTTGCAGGCGGCCCGGCTCTTAAAAAGATGAAGTTGCAATTGAATATTTTAAGGGCCGGGTCTTGCTTTGCTTCCTAATTCGCCGGTTATCTTTTGTTGTTTGCTTGATCTTCACTCTCGTTTTCAGTAGCAGCTTGATTATCGTTGGTTTTCCGGCGATTAAAACGAAGGGATGATCATTGTGCGTGGATCTTAATGGTGATCGGAACATCAATTAAGCTGTAATTGAGCCGGGGTTTGGATTAAGATCTTGGAAAAACTATTCCGTGCCGCAGACCGGGCAGGGCCCAAGCGGCCGGTGAAAGCTGTTATTAGTCCAGATACCGCAATCAAAGCGGTAACCCTGGTTGCCGAGCTCAACGGGACATTTCCCATACATCGCGTGGTACCCCTCGTAAGTCTGACATCCGTCACTGGTTCTGCCGCATGCTGCGCAGACAAACTTAGGCGATATTGCACCTTTGCCGTTATCAAGGAAACCGAGAAAGTCAACCGTTCCCCCGCAGACAAAGCAGGTTGCCTGATCTAAGGCCCTGAAATCAATTTTATATAAATTTGTTTCGGTGCTGACTGATTGAAGGAAGGTTCCGAGATCTTCTGTGTAAACCGTTAGTTTTGGCAGTTCAATCTCCAGCAGTCCGCTGATCTGATCATAAAATAATAATAGGTTCTCCATAATTGGCTGGGCCAGGAAAGATTGCTCGACCTGTTCATGAAAAGCGGTAAAGATCGGAAAGGCGCTGATCACGATTAGCAATACGCCGACTAAGGCAATTCCAATTGCCAGGCCGATAAAAGTACCGCAGAATTTATCGAGAGTTCTAAATGGTCCTCGCGCAGTATATCGAACCAATAATTCACCGCAATAATGGACCAGCAGGGCGGTGAGGATAAAGATCGATAAAAAGCTGATCGTGTCGGCAGCTACTGGTGGCAGCCAAGCGGCCTCCGGCAGAAGTAAGCTCAGCTGGCTGTAGTAAGCCTTAGCCAGGAAAAGGGCGGCCAGAATACCGATTATTGCCAGCAGACTTTTGATCAGACCGACCCTGATTCCCCTGATCGTTGCAGCTAATAAGATAAACCCGATTATGAGGTCAATCCAGTTGAAATTCATTGGCATTGATCATGTGACACCTTTCAATTTTGCCATTCTTTTTGCCCATTATAACTTATTTTAGTCAAATCTGGTAGAAAAGTAGGTTTTCAGGCAGGAATAAGCAATCCAGTCGCGAATGTAAAATAATTGGATATGCTGAGCCGGAAAGGAGGAAGGCACGGTTTAAGGCTCATTTTGCTGTGAGCCCTTAGGGGTTTAATAACAGTCAGGAGGTTTAATGTTTATGGATTATGGAATTCTTTCAATTTTACCACCAGTTTTAGCTATTGTTTTGGCCATTGCCACCCGCCAGGTTATCGTCTCTTTATTTGTTGCTGTCTGGCTGGGAGCAAGTATTTTACATGCCAGCCCGATTGCAGGATTCTTCCGTTCAATTGATACTTACATGCTGGAAAGTGCTGCCGACCCCTGGTATGCCGCGATTTTGATCTTTACAATGATCATTGCCGGTACCCTCGGTCTGGTAACCAAGGCAGGCGGCGCCCAGGCCATAGCAAATGCTCTGACCAGTAAAGCAAAAACCGCCCGTGGCGGGATGCTGGCAGCCTGGTTAATGGGGATGATCATCTTCTTTGATGACTACTCCAGTTGTATCATTGCCGGTAATACGGCCCGTCCTATAACCGATGCGGTGAAGGTATCCAGGGAAAAGCTTTCCTACATCATCGACTCCACGGCGGCCCCGGTTGCCACCTTTGCCCTGATTTCAACCTGGATCGGTTTTGAACTTGGGGTTATCGGTGAAGGTTATGCGTCCATCGGACAGGAAAACGTTCCCGTTTACCTGATCTTCCTGCAGACCATTCCCTACCGTTTCTACAGCATCTTTGCCCTGGCCCTGGTCCTGATTCTTGCCATTACCATGAAGGACTATGGACCAATGTATAATGCGGAAGTAAGAGCCCGTACAGAAGGCAAACTGCTCCGTGACGGAGCGGAACCGCTTTCGGCTACAGACACTGAAGTGCTGCAGCCGGCTGAAGGCACCCCGCTGCGCTGGTTCAACTTTGTCATTCCGATTATCGTGATCATCGGCGCAACTTTCGTTGGCCTCTATGTAGCTGGTAACGGAAGCGAAGTTGGATTAATGAATGCTTTTGGCGATGCCGATTCCAGTGTCGTGCTGCTCTGGGCTTCCAGCCTTGGAGCGCTCGTTACCCTGGTCATGGTCCTGGTTCAGCGTATTGTTCCTCTGCAGCAGGCAGTTGACACGATCATTGATGGAGCTAAATCGGTCTTCCCGGCCCTGATCATCTTAGTCCTGGCCTGGGCTCTGAGCTACATCTCCGGTGAACTGGGTGCAGCCGATTACCTGGTTGGGTTGGTTGAGCGTTCCGGTATTGCGGCAGCCCTTCTGCCCCTGTTGATTTTCGTTGTTTCCTGCCTGATGGCCTTTGCCATGGGCACATCCTGGGGTGTTATGGGTATTGTGGTTCCGCTGGCTCTGCCGATTGCCGCATCAATTGGCGGCCCGGCATTCCTGATTCCGA
>CAZAKI010000012.1:35731-54394 GCA_964485855.1 uncultured Syntrophomonadaceae bacterium
CCGCTGGCTCTGCCGATTGCCGCATCAATTGGCGGCCCGGCATTCCTGATTCCGACCCTTGGTGCGGTGCTGACCGGTGCAATTTTCGGTGATCACTGCTCGCCGCTGTCCGACACCACGATTCTTTCTTCGACCGGTGCCGGTTCAGACCATATTGACCACGTGCGGACCCAGATTCCTTACGCGCTAACCGCAGCGATCGTTTCCGGGGTATTCGGTTTTATTCCGGCCGGCCTCGGAGTGCATCCGGTTATTTCGATTATCCTGGGTCTAGTTGCCCTGATTGTCTTCGTGAAACTGGTCGGTAAGCCAACTGGTAATGCTGAAGCAATCGAAGCCAGTAAAAAGTAAACACGGTTTGTAATAATTGTTTCGAGTTGAAACCGGCCTCCGGGCCGGTTTCGCTTTTGGTGCCCGTTATTTACAAAAAAGGTTACCCGGCAGGCAATTATTTGCTACAATGGATCCGGAGGCATTTCGTCTGGAAAGGAAGGATATCATGCAGGTCAGGGTTGCCACCTATGAACATCAGGCCGATGTTTGCCGGCTCTGGACTATGCTGCTAAATTTCTACCGGAAAAAGGCTTCCCCCGAAATCCTCGAACGTTCTTTCCGCTATGCTGTTGACCATCCACACAAGGTCCTGATCTTTATTATCATGATCGAAGGAGTGGTCACCGGTACCGCCAGCTTGCATCTTGGCCACTATTCAACCTGGAATGATAATTATTACGGGCATGTTGAAGATGTAATTATCGATCCAGATTATCGCGGCCGCGGATTGGCTTTGATCTTGGTAGCTGAAGTGATTAAGGCGGCCCGGGAGAAAAACCTCAGCCGGGTTGAATTAAATGCTTTGAGTGATAATCTCCCTGCCCGCCGGTTATATGAAAAACTTGGCTTTACCACCGATTCGGTGGCCTATGAGCTAAAACTTAATTAAACCAGATCTGAGAGGAGTAGATGTAATGCCTAATTACCGGGATATACCGTTATGGAAAGATGCAACGGAGCAGGATTGGCATAACTGGCACTGGCAGGTCCGCAACCGGATTACCAGTTTAGAGCAGCTTAAGCAGGTAATTGATTTAACTGATCAAGAGATTGAAGGGGTTGAAAAGTGTCTCCAGCAATTCAGAATGGCGATTACCCCTTACTACGCTAGTTTAATGGATCCGGAAGATCGTAACTGTCCGGTGCGCAAGCAGGCTGTTCCGACAGTTGATGAGACCCATCGTTCAGTTTCCGATATGGCCGATCCGCTGCATGAAGATGTTGATTCTCCGGTCCCAGGTTTGACGCACCGCTATCCGGACCGGGTCTTGCTTTTGGTCACCGACCAGTGTTCCATGTACTGCCGCCACTGCACCAGGCGCCGCATGGCCGGTCATACCGACAAAGCCAGCTCCAAAAAGCAGGTTGATGCCGCCATCGAATACGTTCGAAACACCCCGGCGGTCAGGGATGTTTTAATCTCCGGAGGTGACGGACTCTTAATCGGTGACGATTTCATCGAGCATATTTTAAAGAATTTAAGAGCCATTCCTCATGTTGAAATGATTCGTTTCGGCAGCCGGACCCCGGTGGTCATGCCTCAGCGCATTACCGAAGAACTTTGCAACATGTTGAAAAAATACCACCCGATTTACCTCAATACCCATTTTAACCATCCAAAAGAAGTGACACCTGAAGCTGAGGCTGCCTGTGCCCGTCTTGCCGATGCCGGAATACCGTTGGGCAATCAGTCGGTTTTACTGGCCGGGGTTAACGATTGTCCGCAGGTTATGAAGAAACTGGTGCAGGAGATGCTCAGGATCAGGGTAAAACCATACTACATTTACCAGTGCGATCTCTCACAGGGTATTGAGCACTTCAGAACTTCGGTTGCCGCCGGCATTGAGATTATTGAAAACCTGCGCGGTCACACCACCGGTCTTGGGGTCCCCACCTTTGTAGTCGATGCTCCCGGTGGCGGCGGAAAAATACCGGTTATGCCCCAGTATTTAATCAGCCAATCGCCGCATCGGGTCGTGGTGCGTAACTTTGAAGGTGGACTTTACTCCTATACCGAGCCGCACCGCCTGGTCGATCCGGAACAACCCTGTCCGCTCTGCGGCGGTACTCACAACCGCTATGATACCGGGGTTGCCTCACTGCTGAACGGTCAGCATATTGCCATGGAACCAACAGTCAAAGAGTAAAGTAAAGGAGTCGAAAAGCTACACTGTGTATCCAGTTATCAAGTTATTGTCCCTGCGGTTGGAAAAATATCGCATAGTCTTAAAAAAATAGGGGCGATTGACCTTGAAAGTGAAGCTTTTTCGATGATTAAAAGGAGTCTTATAAATGGAAAAATATAGTTTTGCTAGCCAACCGAAATTGCGCCTGATCAGTGATGAACAGATCAAGCTGGTTCACGAAAAGGCATTACATATCCTTGAGCACAGCGGGGTTAAGTTTGAGTCCGAGCAAGCGCTGAAAATTTTGCAGGATAATGGCGCAAAAATCGATTCTGAGAAGCATATCGCCAAGATCACTCCCCAGATGGTTGATCAGGCTATCAGCAGAACTCCGTCGGGATTCAAGCTATTCAATCGCGAAGGTGAGCCGGCAGCCGATCTGAGCGGCAACCAATCACATTTTGATCCCGGATCTTCGGTCATTAAGTTTATGGAATCAGACGGGGTAACTGTGCGCAAAACCGAGTCAAAAGACCTGGTTAAGATCAGTCGCGTGAATGACGCGCTGGATAATGTACAGCTGCAGTCAACGGCAGTAGTCTGTTACGATGTGCCTGAATTGATTGGCGACAGCTATCGGCTTTATCTCTGCCTGAAAAATTCGCCTAAGGCGGTGATTACAGGTGCATTCAGCGTCCGGGGTATTCACCACATGCGCGAGATGCTGGCCGCGGTTGCCGGAGGATACGAGCAACTTCGTGAAAAGCCGCTTGCGGTTTTCGACATTTGCCCGTCGCAGCCGCTGAAATGGACCCGGATCAGCGCTGAAAATATCATTGACTGTGCCCGCTATGATCTGCCCCAGGAGTTGATCTCGGTGCCCATGCCCGGCGCAGCTACGCCGATCACCCTGGCCGGTTCACTGATCGTCCATACCGCGGAGACTTTGAGCGGAATTGTTCTGGCCCAGTGTGTTAATCCCGGCGCTCCTGTTGTCTATGGTGGGGCACCGGTGCAATTTGATATGCGCTTTAGCACTACACCGATGAGCGCTGTGGAAGCATCCCTGATTGCCGCTGCTTATGCGCAGATGGGCAAATACTTTGGCCTGCCGACGCATACTTATGCCGCGCTTAGCGATTCAAAGCTGATTGATATGCAAGCCGGAGCTGAAACAGCGATGAGCGGCACCATCGCCCAGCTGGCTGGAATTAACATGATCTCCGGTGCCGGTGCTCTTGATTTCATCAATACCTTTAGCTTAGAAAAGTTGGTAATCGATAACGATATCTGTGGCATGATTTTAAGAGCTCAGAGGGGTATTGAATTCAGTGAAGAAACGATGGCTGTTGACCTGATTGAAAAGCTCGGCCCGGGCGGGACTTACCTTGAAACTGATTTAACCATGAAGTATTTTAAGAGCGAGCCGTACATGCCTTCGAAAGTAATTGACCGCCAGGATCGCAAGAACTGGGAGGAAGAGGGAAGCAGGACAATCTTTGAACGGGCCGGGTTAAAAGTTAAGGATATTCAGGAAAATCATCTTCCCGTTCCACTCGACAAAGAACGCGCAGGAAATCTTGATCAGGTTGTTAAAGAAGTGATGAAGGAGTTGGGCATCAACAGTCTGCCCCAGGGTCCTCAATAAGCATGATGTAAAGTGGAAACTTAAAAAGGCTGTCAGGTAAGCTGAAGGGCACTGGATCTTCACCTTCAGCTAAGCTTGACAGCCTTTGTTGCAAAATGATAAACGATGTTTCTCCTTATTGTCTTGCGAACTGCCAGCCGGCTTCAAACGACTGCTGGTTGATTGCGACCAGCTTCGCCTTGATCTCCTGTTCCATCACCGTTAGCCACTTTTCCTTCTCAAAGGGCATAATATGGGCGAGAATCCCCAGTAAAAAAGTATTGACCATCCTGGGATTACTGCTGACCGGTTCAATTGATAATGCATCAACAGCGATTAACCTTTTTACTTTCTGCTCAATCTCGACAAGAATCCCTGAAGTATACTCAGCCTGGCCGGTCAACACCGGCAGGGGTTCAAGCTCCTGGGTATTGACAATGACTGTGCCTTGTGGTGATAAAAAAGGCAGCCAGCGCAGTGCTTCCATTTTTTCAAAAGAGAGCAGGATGTCGCCATCTCCCTCGGGAATCAACGGTGAGTATACTTTCTCGCCAATCCTGACATGAGTGATCACGCTACCGCCTCGCTGGGCCATGCCATGTGTTTCAGCGGTTTTAACATCAAGCCCTTCGTCGATTGCCAGGGCGGCGATCACCCTGCCGGTTAAAATTGTTCCCTGGCCGCCGACCCCGGCGATTAAAATATCAGTTTTATTCACTTGTTTCACCTTCCTTCCCGACGGGAAACTTAATAGCCTCAAAGCGACATAGCTGTTCACAAAGGCCACAGGCGGTACAGATCGTCTTATTGATCACCGCTTTTTCGTCCTTAAAGCTGATTGCCGGACAGCCCAGGCCGATACAAACTTTGCAACCGGTGCATAAATCGTTGTCTACATAGAGCGGTTCATCAAAACTGGTCAGTAAGAAGATGCAGGGACGCCGGGCAATAATGACCGAAGTTTCGTCGGCTTCAAGCTCGGTTTTAACCTTTTCTTTTACCTGCTCCAGGTCAAAGGCATCGACTACTGAGACACGCTTAACGCCTAAAGAGCGGCAGAGGGTTTCTAAGTTAACGGCGGCGGCAGGTTCGCCCCGCAGGTTTGAGCCAGTCCCGGGGTGCTGCTGATGACCGGTCATGGCTGTTATGCCGTTGTCGAGAATCATTAAAGTCATTGGTGAACGGTTGTAAACCGCATCCATTAAAGGAGTGATCCCCGAGTGCAGAAAAGTGGAATCGCCGATCACCGCAACCGTTTTTCTAGCCGCATCACGGTTAGCCCTGGCCATACCCAGCGCTGTTCCGACACTGGCCCCCATACAAATGCAGGAATCAATTGCTTCGAGCGGTTTTAAAGCTCCCAGAGTGTAACAGCCGATATCGCCCATTACATTTAGCTTTAGCTTTTTTAAAATATAAAAAACACCGCGATGTGAACAACCGGGACACATAACCGGGGGGCGGCCCGGTATTTCCAACCCTGTTTCGATCAGCTTAGGTTTTTTACCAGCTACTTTTTCCCTGATCATCTCGGTGCTGATTTCGCCCAGCGGGCCAAAAAGATCTTTACCGCGAACCGGTACTTTAAGTTGCATGGCCAATAGCTGTTCCTCAAAGAACGGATCAAGCTCTTCGATCACGATAATTTCTTCAACCATCGCCGCCAATTTGCTGACCAGTGCAGTGGGTAACGGGTGGCTGAAACCAAGCTTTAAAAAGGTTGCATCGGGCAGAGCTTCCCTGGCATACTGGTAAACGACTCCGCTGCACAAGACGCCAAGTTTAGAAGAACCGGGTTCAATCCTGTTTAGCGGGCTTTTTTCCGTTTCTTCCCGTAAAGCAATCAGCCGTTTTTCCACGATTGGATGACGCAGGCGGGCAAAACCGGGCAGCATCACATATTTGGCCGGATTCTTTTTAAAACCGCTCACTTGATGCTCTTTTCGTTTACCGGGGACTAAAGTACTGCGCGAATGAGAAATGCGGGTGGTGGTGCGCAGCATCACCGGGGTGTCAAAGCGTTCGCTGATCGCTAAACCGGCGATCACATAATCGCGTGCTTCCTCACTGTCTGACGGTTCAAGCAGGGGAATCTTGGCAAAACGGGCATAATGCCTGTTATCCTGTTCGTTCTGCGAACTGTGCATACCCGGATCGTCGGCCGATATTAAGACCAGCCCTCCACCCACCCCGGTATAGGAAAGGGTCATCAGCGGATCGGCTGCTACATTAACCCCAACATGTTTCATTGCAGCCAGCACCCTGGCGCCTTCAATTGAAGCCCCAATCGCTTCTTCCAGGGCTGTTTTTTCATTGGCCGACCAGTTGCAATCAACGCCCGGATAGCGGCTTAAATTTTCAAGTATTTCTGTACTCGGTGTTCCCGGATAGGCCGTGCCCACATTCACTCCACCTTCGTAGGCCCCCAGGGCAATTGCTTCGTTCCCGGTCATAATGGTCCTTTTACTGCTTATCTTCATTCAAACTCCCCCTTGTTATGCTTTATCGTCGGTGGTAATAATTCGTTTTGCTTTCCCGGTGGTTCTTTCCAGTGATTTTGGTTCCATCAACTTGATCCGTGGTGCCAGGGAAAGGGTTGAGCGCAGCCGTTGTCTGATCCGGTTTTCAAGTGCTTCGAGCTGCTTAAAACTATCGGAAAAACCTTCAGGTGAAAGTTCAACCTGGACCTCAAGATCCTTGATAAAACCTTTTTGCCTGTGCAGAACCAGCAGGTAGTGGGGTGATACTTCGTTAAAATCGGCCAAAACTTCTTCAATCTGAGATGGGAATATATTAACGCCCTTGATAATGATCATATCGTCACTGCGCCCGGTGATGTAGTCCATCCGTCGGGTGGTGCGTCCACAGGGGCAGGGTGCGGTCATTAGCTTGGTGATATCTCCGGTTCGGTAGCGCAAGACCGGAAAGCCTTCTTTGTATAATGGGGTAAGCACAAGCTCGCCGGTTGAGCCGTCAGGCAAAACCTCTCCACTTAGCGGATCAATTATTTCCGGGTAGTAAATATCTTCCAGAATATGCATGCCTGATTTCTCGGTGCATTCGCCTGATATGCCCGGGCCTACTACCTCGGTCAGACCATAGTTAACCGTAGCGTTCAGGCCCCAGTGGTTCTCAATATCTTCTCGCATCGCTGCTGAACAGGGTTCGCCGCCGAAAAGACCAATTTTTAGTCCGAAAGCTTTCGGTTTGTAACCGAGGTCCAGGGCTGTTTCAGCCATGTAGATCGCAAAGGAAGGAGTACTGACCAGCACCGTGGTTTTAAAGTCACCCATCAGAGCCAGCTGTCGTTCCGTGTTGCCGCTGGAGAAAGGCACAACGGTAGCACCAAGCTTTTCCAGGCCGTAGTGCAGGCCGAATCCACCGGTAAACAACCCATAACCGAAAGATATTTGAGCGATATCTTTCTCCGTTACCCCGGCCATGTTGCAGATCCGGGCCACCGCGTTTGACCAGTCTTCAAGATCCCGACGGGTATAGCCGGCAACGATTGGCTTGCCGGTGGTTCCGGAGGAGGCATGGATCCGTAGAATCTTATCCAGCGGTACTGCTGCCATCCCGTAGGGGTAAGCGCTCCGCAAATCGCTCTTTTTGGTAAAAGGAACCTGCCTAAAATCCTCAATTCCGGTGATCATTTCTGGACTAAGTCCATGATCAATAAACAGTTTACGGTAGTAGGGACTGTTTTCATAAGCATGTTTGACGGTAGCGGCGATTGCTTTTTCCTGTAAATCTAGTCTCTCTGGGCTTGTCAAGTAATCATTTAAGATCTGCATCTGTGTCCACTCCTGTAGGCTGCGATCAGAAACCGTAAATTCTCTCTCCGGATACAATCGGCACTTGATTATCTTTCAGGACTTGCATGGCTTCGGCTATTCTCTCGACGCGCAGCATGATTATTGCGCAATGAGTCGGTTTTTCAATAAACGAGTAAAGATATTCCACGTTAATTCCCGCTTGATCAAGATACGCGAGAACCTGGGCCAGGCCTCCCGGTTTATCGGGAATTTCAATCGCAATCACATCGGTAACCGTGGCCATAATGCCTTTGTCTTTAAGCTCGGTGATGGCCAGGTCAGGCTGATCGACAATCATTCTCAGGATCCCGAAATCTGAAGTATCGGCAATCGATACCCCGCGAATACTGATCCCGGCGTCACCCAGCACCTGGGCCACCCTGACCAAACGACCCGATTTATTCTCAAGAAAAACGGAAATCTGCTTAATCATTTTTATGCCCCCTTATTAAACAACTGTTTATCCTGGTTGAACGCTTAATATAATGCTCGTTTTTAAGCTTTCATCCCAGGTGATTTTAACACAAAAATAAAAATTCAATATAACCATCGAACATTCCTGCCCTTGAGCATTAAAAAGTACTTTTATGCTGCTTCCTTTATTTGTTGACCCCTTTTATCGTGCTGGTGTAGAATGGAAAAAAGCAGGGCTCCATGAACCCTGATCACCCAAAGGAGGAAATAATAGATGGCTGGAGCAGTACTGGAAATTAATGAAGATCGATTTGACCAGGAGGTAGTTCAGGCAGATCTTCCCGTCCTGGTTGATTTTTGGGCTCCCTGGTGCGGTCCCTGTAAGATGCTGGGTCCGGTTTTGGAGGAATTAGCCTCGGCTAACGATGGTCGGCTAAAAGTGGTTAAAGTTAATGTTGACGAGAATCCCGATCTGGCTCAGAAATTTGAAGTCATGGGCATTCCGGCAATGTTTTTATTTAAAAATGGTGATGTAATCGATAGTTTCACCGGCGCGATGAGCAAACAGGCATTGACCGAGAAGATTGATAAATATATTTAGTGCATTGTTTAAGAGCTGAGTCCTTTATTTTTTACAAATATATGGCATATGGCAGGATCGCATCTGGACGCGGCGAATGAAGTAATATATCGCGAAAGGATGTGCTGTTTGCCATGAAAAGATGCGAGATTGGCCGGGTTACTCACTACTATAGCAAGATCGGTGTGGCCATTATCAGCCTTGAAGATCAGCTATCAACCGGGGATCGAATCGCGATAGTTGGTTCAACTACCGATCTGGAGCAGGACGTTAAATCGATCCAGGTTGAACATCAGAATATCGATCAGGCCTCATCCGGTGATCTGGTTGGCCTGAAAGTTCAGGATAAGGTAAGGGAAGGCGACACGGTTTTTAAATTGATCTAAAAGATGCCGTTTTCGATCATTCTAGATTTTAGCATTTTCCAGGATCAGCAGGCGATCTTTCAACAACCGGTTCATTGAAGATTAAGGTGATCAATTGATTTCTCATTCAGGGCATAACAGGCAATCCAAGCGCGGTTGTCATGAAGAACCATGTTTAGAAAGCAGGAATAGCAGGCAGTTGGCCCTGGTCGGTGTGATCAGGGCTGTTCCTATTATGCTGGGCTATTTACCGATCGGCATGGCTTTTGGTGTCCTGGCTTCGACGGCCGGGCTCACTCTCTACAGCGCCGCTGCCATGTCTGTTTTTGTTTTTGCCGGTTCGGCCCAGTTAATTTCAGTTGGCTTGATCGCCTCGGGCGCAACTGTAGCCGCTATTACCGGCACCGTTTTTTTAGTTAACCTGCGCCATCTGCTGATGAGTGCTTCACTGGCGCCATATCTGAAAAAGTTCAAAATCTGGCAGCAGGTGCTCTTCAGTTTCGAGTTGACCGATGAATCATTCGCCGTCCATTCAGCTTATTTCCGGCAACATGGCGTGCCGCCCTTCAGCGAGCTTTTTGCCCTTAATTTTGCGGCCCAGTTGGCCTGGATCTGCGGCACAATTGCCGGCGCCTGGATTGGCGGGCGTCTGACATTGCAAATCGAAAGTTACGGTCTAGACTTTGCCTTACCCGCAATGTTTATTGCCCTGCTGGTAATGCAGATCGAACTTAAAAAACATTTAGTGATCGCTTTACTGGCAGCGGCCCTCGGACTATTTTTTTATCTGCTTGGTATGAACCAACTATATATTGTCATGGCTACGATCATTGCCGCTACCTGCGGGGTAGTATATGACAAGCGAAGATCAGGGGGAGGAAGCGAAAATGCCTGAAATTGCTGTGCTCATTTTCCTGATGGCCCTGGTTACGTTTATTCCCCGGATGCTGCCGGCCATTTTCCTTTCCAGGCGCAGTCTTCCCGCACCTTTAACCCTCTGGTTGTCTTATGTTCCGGTTGCTGTCCTGGCCGCGCTTTTGGCCCCTGCCTTGTTTGCGCCTTCCGGCGGCATTGATTTTACCCTGCAAACAAATCCGAATTTTTGGGTGGCGATCCCCGTTTTTATCACCGCTTATTTTAGCCGTAATCTTTTTATCACCGTTCTAACAGGCATGATCCTCATGGCCCTGTTGCGAACTATGATCTTCTAGAGCAGTAAGAAATTATGTGCATCAAAGCATAATAATATAGTAAAAATATGTATATAAAAAATTGGCCGATAATTCGTGATTATGGTATAATTTTAGAAACGATCTTAATTGGTTGATCGTTTTAGATGCTTCACTATAAATAAAATAATGAGGTGGAATGCAGATGGAAAAACTTTTACGTGTCAACATGACAGACAGGACGGTTAAGGTGGAACCCCTACCCGAAAAGTACAAGGGTAAGGGAGGGCGCTGGCTGAGTTCCATGGTTGTCAGTGATGAAGTCCCGGCAGATTGTCACCCTTTAGGTCCCAATAACAAGCTGGTTTTTGCTCCAGGATTTTTATCTGGAACCCGGGCTCCAAACTCCGGAAGGATTTCAGTCGGGGGAAAATCTCCCCTCACCGGAGGGATCAAGGAAGCCAATGCCGGTTCACCTTTTCCCCAGAAACTGGCCCGTATGGGTTACGCGGCAATCATTGTTGAAGGGTTACCCACCGATCAGAAAACCTATCTTTTAAAGGTTGATGTCAAAGGTGGAGAGTTGCAGGAGGCTGATGATCTGAAAGGCGTTGGCGCTTATGAAAGCGGTAAAAAGGTTTGGAAAAAATTCGGCGAAAAAACTGCTTTTGTCGTTAACGGTCCGGCCGGAGAAGCAAAGATGGCCATGGCTGGACTTGCTTTTAACGACCCCGAAGGCCGGGCTGCCCGCTATGCCGGACGCGGAGGCTTAGGCGCAGTGATGGGTAGTAAAGGTCTTAAAGCAATCGTGCTTGATGATACCGATGCTCCCGGTGTTAAACCAGCCGATGAAGAGCTTCTTAAATCAGGCCAGAAAAAGCTGGCCGATGCGATTCTCTCCCACGATGTAACCAAGAAGGGCGGAGCCCTGAACAGCTACGGCACGGCGGTGCTGATTAATATCCTGAATGAAGCGGGCGGTTTGCCGACCAATAACTTCAGCTCCGGTGTCTTTGAAGGAGCGTCGAAAATCAGCGGAGAAGCCCTGGCTGAGGCTGCCGAGAAGCGTGGCGGAGTGGGCACCATGGGACACCGTTGCCACCCCGGCTGTATCATCAACTGCTCCACTGTTTACCCCAACAAAGACGGCAGCGAACATGTTTCCAGTGTGGAATATGAATCAATCTGGGCCCTGGGCGCTAACTGCGGTATTGATGATCTCGATCTGGTTGCAGAGCTGGTTTGGCAGTGTAACGATTTGGGCCTCGATACAATCGAGGCCGGTGTAGCCTTAGGTGTGGCGATGGAAGCCGGGCTGGCAAAATTTGGTGACGGACCGGCCGCACTAAAAATGATGGAAGAAATTCGCAATCGCACCCCGCTTGGCCATATCCTTGGCCAGGGAGCCCAGTTTACCGGTGAAGCCTACGGTGTAACCCGAATTCCTACTGTTAAACGTCAGGGCATGCCGGCTTATGAACCGCGGGCGGTGAAAGGTATCGGTATCACTTACGCTCATTCAACCATGGGGGCCGATCATACTGCAGGGTATACCATTGCACCTGAAATCCTGGCCGTTGGCGGTAAGGCCGATCCGCTGACTAAGATGGATAAAGTAAAACTTTCTAAGGGGCTGCAGGATGCGACAGCCTTTCTCGATTCAGCAGGCTACTGCATCTTTATTGCTTTTCCAATCCTCGACATCCCCAGCGGTTTCGAAGGTGTGGTTGAAACTACAAATGGGATGCTTGGCACTAAATATACGGCAGAAGATGTTGGAAAGATCGGTGACCAGATTTTACGGTTGGAAAGAGATTTCAACTTAAGAGCCGGTATCAGCAACGAAGCGGATCGCATGCCGGAATTCATGAAATACGAGAAACTTCCTCCTCACAATCAGGTTTGGGATGTCACTGAAGAAGAGCATGACTCTTTCTGGGACTAACCGGTAAGTGAGTAAAGATGATCGTTAAAGTGCGTCTTTATGCGACCCTCTCTCGCTACAACCCCGAAGGGAATGGTAATCACCCTTTCACGGTTGAGCTGAAAGCTGATTCTGATGTGTCCGATCTGCTGGATCAGCTGGGTGTGCCTGAGGGAGAAGTAAAGCAGGTCTTTATCAGACATAAAGCCCGCCAGCTGGATTATCAGCTTAAAGATGGCGAGCAGGTGGCTGTCTTCCCGGCGGTCGCCGGCGGGTAGTCTTGAACAATTGAATAGCCCGGTGTGACGCTAGTCACACCGGGCTATTTTTACCAAATAAATATTTAAACCATTGAATGGCTTACAGCACAGTTTCTAATTTCTCGAATGAACTTTCTCGAATATTAATTGAACTCCCTCGAATAAATAAGTAAGTCTAAATCTCTCCCTACTTTGAGGGGGGAAGTCGGGGTGAGGGAGAAAAAACCTAATTATTATGTTCTTTTCACGTATCAAACAGAATATTTGCCCAGGTTTTCTGCAACCCAGAACTTTATTACTGACTGTCGTGGCACCCCTAGGCGCTTTGCTTCCTTATCGAGGGCCTCAACCATCCAAACCGGAAAATCTACGTTAACCCTCTGCAGTTTTTCATTAGGCCGCACTGTCTTTGATCGGTCAAGATATCCTGTGATGTCTTTTCCATCCTCAAATAGTTTTTCAAGCTCATTAGCTTTCATAGATTGCAACCTCCTCAGGGCGACTCCTTCTAATCGAGATCAGCCGTATTTTATCGTTACGTAAAGTAATGATGGCCGACCAAAACTTGTTATCAATCTTGCCGATAGCGAGATATCGAGGTTCATCTTCTGTTCTTGCTCTGATCACGATCAGATGCGGATCCGCAAAAAGCTTTTGGCCATCAATGAAGTCAATGCCATGCTTTTGCTGATTGCTTTTACTCTTTTGCGGATCAAATTCAGATAACATGGTATAATAAATATACTATAAATATACCAGAAGATCAACTAATTATTTGTCTTTACTTTAAGCTGTAAGCTTAAAGTAAAAAGAGGACTTGACCTAACAAATCAGGTGGGACTTAGACCCCTGAATTGTAGCGTTTTATGATATGATACAAAAAGATTTCTAACAACAGTTCGAATAATAGAGATTTAGGAGGATATTTATGCAACTGACTGAAAAACTCTATTGGTATCCCTGGCAGGGCAGGGCCAACAACTGTAACAGCATCATTTACACGGGCAGCAAGATGGTCCTCTTTGACCCCGGTCATATTTACAACGATTTTAATGAAAGCTGTCTTGAAACTTTGCACCGCCAGGCTGATGCGGATGGGCTTTCTTTAAAGGATGTTGATCTGATTCTCTGCACCCACGGGCATCCGGATCATGTTGAAGCGGCAGGTCTGGTCCGCAAAGAAAGCGGGGCTGCTTTTGGCATCAGCCGGGATGACGAATTTATATTGGAAGCGATCATGCAGCATTATGCCTCCCATAGTGGCAAGGAACTGCCCGACTTAAAGCCCGATTTCTACTTGGAAGAAGGGATGCTCAACCTTAATGAAGACGAACCGGACGGCGAAAAAATTCAGGTGATTACTTCTCCCGGGCATTCCCCGGGCTGTGTCTGTTTTTACCTGCCTGCCGAAAAAACGCTAATCAGCGGCGATACCATTTTTCAGAACAGTATCGGCAGGACCGACCTGCCCGGCGGGGATCTGAATATCATGGCTGAAAGCGTTGATAAACTGGCTGCCCTGGATAATATTGAACGCCTGTTACCCGGCCATATGGGCCACATAGCAGGTGCTGCGGAAGTAAAAAATAATTTTTCCCAGATCAAGCGCTTTTTCTTTTCCTGATCACCGCTCAGCAAGCGGGCAGGAAATAGGCACCGTTTTAAAGAAATATACATAAGGCAGTTGTAGCCCTACACTGTGTATCCAGTTATCCAGTTATGGTGATCATATGGTAAAAAAAGGAGAAAAAGAACAGATGATTTTTAATAACCACCACGGGCCGCTGGTGCTCTTCAGACGTTTTGAAGGTAACCCGGTTCTCACTCCCGATATCTGGCCTTACCCGGTTAATGCTACCTTTAATCCGGGAGCCATTCGGCATGAAGGAGAAACCCACTTATTAGTGCGCGTTGAGGATATGCGAGGGTTTTCACATTTAGCCCAGGCCCGCAGTAAAGATGGAAAAACGGACTGGCAGATTGATCCAAAACCAATTTTAGCCCCTGATCCTGATTACAACGAAGAGCGTTGGGGGATTGAAGATCCCCGTATTGTCTGGCTTGAGGATTTAGAACAATATGCAATGACCTACGTTTCTTTCTCCAAGGATGGCCCTGTGGTTTCGATGGCTCTTTCCAGGAATTTACATACGTTTAAAAGACGCGGGGCGATGTTGCCTCCTGAGGATAAGGATGCGTCACTCTTCCCGCGGAAGATTAAAAACCGCTACCTGCTGATCCACCGGCCGATTATCCGCGGTGAGGCCCATATCTGGATTGCCAACTCGCCCGACTTAGTTCATTGGGGCGAACACAAAATATTGCTGCCAGTCCGTCCAGGCTGGTGGGATAGCACCCGGGTAGGTCTCGGACCGCCCCCGATCGAAACCAGTGAAGGTTGGTTAATCATCTATCACGGGGTAAGAATGACCGCTTCCGGCAGCCTGTACCGGGTTGGTCTGGCTTTGCTTGATCTTGATGAACCCTGGAAGATCGTGAAACGCTGCGACCAGTGGGTATTTGGCCCCCATGAACCCTATGAAAGGGTGGGAGATGTGCCGGGTGTAACCTTCCCGACCGGAATTACTCATGATCCGGAAACAGATGATCTTCATATGTATTATGGGGCTGCCGATACCAGTGTCTGCCTGGCGACAGCCAAACTGAAAGATTTGGTTGATTACCTCTTAAGCTGTAATGACTCAAAGGAGGAAGGCTTCTGTAACTAAGCCGCCGGAACAGCGATGAAGATAGCGATGCTGGCCCCCATATCGTGGCGTACACCACCCCGTCATTATGGACCCTGGGAGTGGGTGGTCAGCATGCTCACCGAAGAGTTGGTTAAGCGGGATATCGAGGTTACCCTTTATGCCACCGCCGATTCGCTGACAACCGCCAGGTTACGTTCTGTAGCCGAGCGGCCCTGGTCGGAAGACCCGGAGCTTGATCCTAAGGTTTGGGAATGTCTGCATATCTCGACCGTCTTTGAAGAGGCGGAGAATTACGATCTTATTCACAACCATTTTGATTTTTTACCTCTCAGCTATGCCGGTCTGGTCACTACTCCGGTTTTGACTACGATCCACGGGTTTTCATCCCCCCGGATCCTACCGGTTTTCCGGAAATACAACGGCCGCGTACATTACGTGGCGATTAGCGCTGCCGATCGCTGCGCTGAATTAAAATATGCGGCTACTATTCATCACGGCATACCGGTTGCGAACTACCAGTTTAATGCGACAGCTTCGCCTGAGGAATATTTGCTGTTTTTCGGACGCATCCATCACGATAAGGGTGTCTATGAATCAATCCGCCTGGCCAAGCAGGTTGAAGTTCCTTTAATTATTGCCGGCATTATTCAGGATCAAGATTATTTTGATCGTTACGTTTCACCTTATCTCGATGATCGCCAGGTGCGCTATATTGGACCTGTTGGTCCGGAGCAGAAGGGCGAACTTTTGGGCGGGGCAATTGCCCTGTTGCACCTGATTAATTTTGATGAACCTTTCGGTTTAAGCGTTGCGGAATCGATGGCCTGCGGCACTCCGGTCATTGCTTTCAACCGCGGTTCAATGCCCGAACTGATTGCTGACGGAATAAGCGGCTTCCTGGTCGACGATCTGGATCAGGCCAGGGATGCCATCATGAAAGTTTCCCAGATCAAGCGTTCAGACTGCCGCCGCCATGTTGAAGATAATTTTACAGTTGAGCTGATGGTCGATCGCTATATCAAGGTCTACAAGCAGATTATCGGCGATCAGTAACAATAATTTTTACTAGATATCGGCTCGCTAATCTCATCATTCGTGATATGAGGTGACCCAAATGTTAACTGGAAAAATACTTAGGCCTGTTAAAGTCTCTTTTATTTCCACCTATCCGCCGCGTAAATGCGGGATTGCCACCTTCTGTGCCGATCTGCTGAACAGCATGAGGATGGTCTATGGTGGTACTGACGGCAACGGTGAAGAAAATAATTTTGAGGTTGTTGCGCTAAACAACGGAAACGAAAGTTATAACTACGGGCAAGAGGTTGCCTTTCATGTCCGCGACCAGCTGCGCAGTGATTACCAGCGGGCAGCCGATTTTATTAATCATTCGCCGATTGATGCCGTATCAATTCAACATGAGTATGGTATCTTTGGCGGCGAAGACGGAAATTATATAAACTATCTGCTTGCTTCGTTAAAGAAGCCGGCCATCACCACCCTGCATACCGTTCTGGAAGAACCGTCATCCGGACAAAGGCAGACCCTGATGCGAATTTGTGAGCAATCCGTATCCATTGTTGTCATGGCCAAGGCCGCCCAGGAAATTCTGACTCGTGTTTACCGTGTTCCAGAGGAGAAGATTCTCTTGATTCCCCACGGAGCGCCAGATGTTCCTTTTCTCGATTCATCTTATTACAAAGATCAATTCCAGGCTGAAGGGCGCAAAGTGCTCTTAACTTTCGGGTTGCTCGGACCCAGTAAAGGTTTGGAATATTCCATTGAAGCCATGAAAAAGGTGGTAGAGGTTCACCCGGATGCGCTCTACATTGTGCTGGGAGCCACTCACCCTGAAATCAAACGCCGCTACGGCGAAGAATACCGGTACTCCCTGGAAAAGATGGTTCACGATTATAGCCTGGAAGGCAATGTCGCCTTCTATAACCAGTATGTTTCACTGGAACGCCTGGTACAGTTTTTAGTGGCAACAGATATTTACATTACCCCCTATTTAAGCCGGGAGCAGATTACCTCAGGCACCCTGGCCTATGCCCTGGCCTGCGGAAAAGCAATTATTTCGACCCCCTATATTTATGCTGAAGAGTTGTTGGCCGAAGAGCGCGGCTGCCTGGTACCATTCCGCGACAGCGATCAGCTGGCTGAGGCCATTATTCAACTGCTAAGTGATGAAGATGGCCGCAATCGGATGCGCAAAGCATCATACCAGTACGGTCGGCAGATGATCTGGAAAGAGGTCGGCCGCAACTATGCCGCCGCTTTTGAACAGGCCCGCTTCAGCTTTAGTACAATGTTTACCCAGTCCTTGCAGGGTACCGATGTAACAGAGCGATCAATCCTGCCGGATGTGAACTTAACCCATTTGCGATCACTAACCGATGACACCGGTCTTTTTCAGCACGCTGTTTATGACGTGCCCGATCGCAGTCATGGTTACTGTACTGATGACAACGCCCGCGGTTTTATCGCAGCCGTAATGAACTGGCGACTCTTTAAAGATGAGGCCATTAATCTATTGCTTAAAACCTATCTCAGTTTTCTCTACCATGCCTATAATGAAAAAATGGGCCGGATGCGTAACTTTATGAGTTTTGACCGCCGCTGGCTGGAAGAAGTTGGTTCGGAGGACAGCCATGGTCGAACTTTATGGGCCCTGGGCTACAGCATTTCACATCCGCCAAGTGATGAAAACCTGGGGCTTTCAACCAGGCTGTTTAAAGAACTGATCAATGCCCCGCTTAAGTTTACTTCACCGCGGGCCTGGGCTTTCACTGTTATCGGCGCCAATTACTATTTGCGACGCTTTGGTGGTGATACCAGGGTGCGACAGATTATGTCCGGGCTATCCGCAAAACTTCTAAAGCTTTATGATCACGTAGCTGATGATCAGTGGTTCTGGCCTGAAAATATTGTTAGCTATGACAACGCCCGTATTCCCCAGGCCTTAATTGTTGCCGGCAATATGTTGGAAGATGAGCAGATGTTTGACACCGGCTTAAAAAGCCTGCAGTGGCTGATTACTATCCAGACTAACCCGGAAAGCGGCCACCTGTCGCTGATCGGCAACGAAGGCTGGTATCGCCGAGATGGAGAGAAAGCCGCTTATGATCAGCAGTCGGTTGATGCCGCAGCCCTGGTCGATGCTTGTTATCAGGCTTTTGTCCTGACCGGAGAAGACAGCTGGCTCAATAAGATGGAGTGGGCTTTCAACTGGTTTTTCGGCAGCAACGATGGGCGCCAGCCGCTTTATGATTTTGGTAACGGCGGCTGCTATGACGGCCTGCAGCCCGGCGGAGTTAACCTCAACCAGGGCGGCGAATCGACTACTTCACTATTGCTGGCCCTCCAGCGCGTGCACCTGGTGGCGCACCAGGGATTGTTTCAGCAGCAAAAACAGCTTGCTTTAAAGCTGAGCGAACCTAACGCAAAATAAAGCTAACCGGTTGTTTGCGATGCAGCAAGCCTTGATCAGGATAACCTTGTTTTGAATGGAGTGATCTTATGTATGCCGTAATCTTAGCCGGCGGCAGTGGAACCCGGCTCTGGCCGCTCAGCCGTGAAAAATTTCCAAAGCAATATCTGCCCCTGGTTCCAGTGCAGGAT
>CAZAKI010000012.1:54494-55824 GCA_964485855.1 uncultured Syntrophomonadaceae bacterium
TATCTATCTCTCTTCCAGGCCACGATCAAAAGGGTAGTATTAACCGTTCCCCCGGAACAAATAATTATAGTTACTCATACAGAACAGGCCCAGGAAATTAAGCGCCAGTTAGCGTCTATTAAGATCGAAGGCCCCCGCCTGCTCGCAGAACCGGAAGCCCGCAACACCGCCCCGGCCATTGGCCTGGCTGCCCGTTTTTTGCTCAATGAGACCGGTCCGGAGACAATCATTGCTGTACTTCCCTCCGACCACCTGATTCCCGATCAGCAGCAATTTGCCGAGCTGCTGCGTGATGGCGAATTTGCTGCAAAAGCTTACGGTCTGGTTACCTTTGGGATTAGACCTAACTACCCCGAAACCGGGTTCGGCTATATTTGCTGCGGAGAACATTTAAATGACAAAACTTACCGGGTCGAACGTTTCGTTGAAAAACCTGATATGAAGACTGCTGAGCAGTATTTCTCCGATTCCCGATATCTCTGGAATAGTGGGATGTTTGTGTTTCATATCGGTTCACTCCTGGAAGCATTTAAGCAGCACTTGCCGGCAACCTCTGCCGCGCTTGACACGATTGATTTTAATCGCCTGGATACACTGCCGGATTTATACCACAAGCTGGAAAAAACTTCAATTGACTATGGCATCCTTGAAAAAGCGGCTAATGTCACGGTTATTCCAACCGCCATTAACTGGAGCGATCTGGGCAGTTGGGAAGCCTATTACCAGGTTTCAGTTAAAGATGATGCAAACAACTACCTTAAGGGTGAAGTGCTGGCGGTAGACACCCGGAACAGCCTCATTTACGGCGAATCTCGGTTGATTGGCGCTATCGGTTTAAACAACCTGGTAATCATTGATACTGCTGATGCTCTGTTGGTTTGTGACCGTGGGCGAACCCAGGAAGTAAAGGAAATAGTGGGCAAGCTTCACGAAAAAGGAGCTGTCGAAGCCAGGGAGCATCGCACTATTTATCGACCCTGGGGCAGCTACACCTCGCTGGAAATCGGTACTAATTATCAGGTCAAACGCATCAACGTTAACCCGGGAGCTCGCCTTAGTCTGCAGAGTCACAAACACCGGGCTGAAAACTGGGTAGTGGTGGCCGGCGAAGCCCTGGTAACGATCAATGAACAGCAAATTATGGTTAGAAAAGGTGAAAGCGCCTATATTCCCAGAGGGGCCCGCCACCGGATGGAAAACCGGGGGCAGGAACCACTGGTCCTGATTGAAGTTCAAAATGGTGATTACCTCGGGGAAGACGATATCGAACGCTACGAGGACGACTACGGCCGCACCGAAACCCCCTCCCTAACGAGCGGAGCGTTCACCG
>CAZAKI010000013.1:0-2290 GCA_964485855.1 uncultured Syntrophomonadaceae bacterium
AGAGGCGATTAGGCCTGAATTATGAAGGTTTTCTTGACACACCATAATTTATTACGTATAATTTTTTTACATTATCAGCACAAGTGAAGGGGTTAAAATGAAAAGGACTTATCAACCAAAAAAAAGACAAAGAAAAAGAGTGCATGGTTTCTTAAAACGGATGAGCACCCAGGCCGGCAGACAAGTTATTAACCGCAGAAGGCAAAAAATGAGGAAACGATTAAGCGCTTAATCAAATGCCATTAGAAAGGCTTAAAAAAAATTGGGAATTCAAGCGGGTCTACCGCAACGGCAGGACGGTTGTTTCTAAATATATCGTCCTTTATTACTGCCCAAACGAACTAAAGATTAACCGGGTTGGATTTTCGATCAGTAAAAAAGTTGGTGGCAGCGTAATAAGAAATAGGATAAAAAGATTATATCGAGAGGCATTTTTACTTTTAAATCAGGAACTCAGCCAAGGTTTCGATCTTGTTCTTATTGCGCGTAAACCATCAGTAAAACTTAACTTCCAGGAAACATGCAAGGAGCTGTTTAATCTTTGCAGAAGAGGACAGTTATTAAAAAAACCAAGATCAATTTAGAGAGATATGCAACCAAAGCTTGTATCGGCATTCTTTTATTTTACCGTCGCTTTATTTCACCTCTAAAGCCACAAGTTTGCCGTTTTTATCCATCCTGTTCACAATATACACAAGAAGCTTTTGCTAAGTATGGATTGATCAAAGGCTTACTGATGGGCATGAAGAGGTTAGCCAGGTGTCACCCTTTTAATCCTGGAGGGTACGACCCTGTAAAGTAAGATTAAGGTAGGAGGAAATATAATGATTGATGCAATTGCCCAGTTTTTCGGTGTAGTAATTAGTTATATCTATAATTATATACCGAACTTTGGTCTAGCCATTATCATCATGACTATAATGGTTAAGCTGATTACCTTTCCCCTCAACAATAAGCAGATTCAATCGGCAAAACGGATGCAGGTTTTGCAGCCCGAGATGAAAAAAATCCAGCAGAAATATAAAGACGATAAAGAGAAGCAGAACCAGGCCATGTCGGAATTTATGCGTGAAAACAATATGAATCCTTTGGCGGGCTGTTTGCCACTGCTGGTTCAGTTTCCGATATTGATCGGTATTTTTAGGCTGCTCAGAGAAGCAGATAAATTTCTTGATATGAGCACGATCAATCCCTATCTGTTCCAACAGGCCGAGTTAATTGATCTGTTAGCTGTTCCCAACATTAGTTTTGATAATTTTTTAAGCCAAATCAGCATCTACTATCTATTCCCTTTAATCGCCGGAGCTACGACTTATCTTTATTCCAAGATGTCGATGTCGGCGGATAGCAGCCAGAAAATGATGCTCTACATGATGCCGGTTATGATCACCGTATTTAGTTTCAGCTTTCCGGTTGGTCTGGTAATTTACTGGATTATGAATAACCTCTTTTCAATTGGGCAGCATAAACTGATTGTCCATTTGGATGATCACAAGAGTGATGCAGGGTTAAAGATAAGCGAACAAGATCCGAAAAAAACAGAGAACAGCAACCAGGATGCAACCCAAAAAAATTCAAGTACTGAGGGAACGAAAAAAACTGATCCGAAAAGATCCAAATCTGGGAATAAAAAAGGGAAGAGTAAAAAATGAATGGATATACAGCTACGGGAAAAACTGTAGATGATGCTGTAGAAAAAGCCTTGTCAGAGCTGGGGATTAAAAAAAATAATGCCCGGATCACTGTTGTTGATGAACCGTCACCAGGAATCCTCGGTTTGCTTGGAACTAAAGAAGCAAGAGTTGAAGTAAATGCACTTCTGGATCCATCTGAATACTTGGTGGAGTTCATAAAAGATCTCCTGAAACGAATGGCAATCAAGGGAACTGTAGAAGTGACGGAAGATGATGAAAAGCTGTCGGCATCAATAGAGGGTTCCGATGTCGGAATTCTAATCGGCCGCAGAGGCCGGACTTTAGGTGATCTACAGTATTTAATGAACGTGATCATCAGAAGGCAGTTTACCTGCCTGAATAAAATAGTTGTAATCGATGTTGAAAATTATCGCGCAAGGCGTGAAAAGACGCTGATCCAACTTGCCAGAAATGTTGCCAGGAAAGTTTCCCAGGAAGGGTTCGAGCAGGCTTTGGAGCCGATGAATCCACAGGAAAGAAGAATTATTCATCTAGCCCTGCAGGAGTTCCCAGGGATAACTACCTTCAGCTCAGGGCAGGAGCCATATCGAAAAGTGATTATTGCCCCAAGATAGACGGCAGCAAGAGCCGCCCCA
>CAZAKI010000013.1:2390-11267 GCA_964485855.1 uncultured Syntrophomonadaceae bacterium
AGGGATTTTCCAAGATCGCGTTTTCTCTATTACGGGATGATTCATAATCAAGAGGGCAAACCAATTGACGAAGTCCTAGTCGCTTTTATGGCTGCGCCAGGCACTTACACTCGGGAAGATATCGTTGAGGTTAATTGCCATAGTGGTGTTGCCACTTTGCGAACGATCCTGCAGACTGTCTTGAGTATGGGAGCAAGATTAGCTGAGCCTGGTGAATTCACAAGGAGAGCATTTCTGAATGGAAGAATTGATTTAAGCCAGGCCGAATCTGTGATTGGTTTAATCCGAGCCCGGACAGAAGAGGGTTTAAAATCATCATTTCGATCTTTGAGGGGAGAGCTGGCAACCATTATCAGCGAAGTCAGAGATCAGATCATTACTCTGCAGGCTCCTCTGGAAGCCTCAATTGAATATCCTGAAGAATTTGCAGATAGCAGTAATGATTTTGTTGAACTGCAAGCCGGCATCAAAGCGCTTAGCGAAAGATTAAAGGAACTCCTCAAGGGCATCGGTCGCAGCCGGGCATACCAGGAGGGAGTGACCGTTACCATTGTCGGCAAACCGAATGTTGGCAAATCATCTTTACTGAACAGGTTACTGGGAGAGCAAAGAGCGATTGTCCATGAAATACCAGGCACAACACGCGATCTCCTCGAGGGACAGGCTACCCTTGGCGGGTACCCCCTGAGATTGATTGATACTGCCGGGATCCACGACACCCTTGATCCGGTTGAGGAAGAAGGTATAAAAAGGGCGAGGAGTGCGGTTGTAGAAGCCAGGCTGATCCTCTATGTAATTGATGGCTCGTCTGATCTTGATCAACAGGAGGGCAGAGCACTGATTAAAGCAGAACAGGGCCAGGCGCTATTAATTGTTGTTAATAAATGCGATTTGCCTCAGCAGTTTAACGATCATGACATCGGAAATATTTTCCCGGGTTCCCGGTCCGTTAAGATTTCTGCTTTGCACGGGATGGGCATTGAATCATTAGAACAAGCGGTTACTGATGAGCTGGATCGTTTTTTCGGAAAAGAACAGAGCAATGCGTTGCTGATTAGTATCAGGCAGGAAGAGCTGATCAGGGATGCGCTTGAAACCCTTGAAACAGCCTCCAGGTCTCTAGAGAGTGAGCCCCTTGAGCTGATCAGTTTCAATTTAAGCGCTGCATGGCAGAAGCTTGGAGAGATAACAGGAGAAACTGTCAGCGATGATTTGCTTGATCGGGTTTTTAGTGATTTTTGCCTTGGCAAGTAGTTACAGTTGGAAGGATTCGGACTAATGAAAGAAACTTCTACAGGGTCTTTGATGCAAAGCACTATTGCTGACTTAGGCTTGCATCTGGACGAGAGGCAGTTTATGAAACTCGTGGCTTATAGTGAACTGTTGTGGCAGGGGTTAAGCTGGCTCAGAATAGTTGGAGAAAAAAGTATTGAAAGCCTGATTAGAAAGCAGATCTATGATTCCCTATTCCTGCTGACCAAGATGGAATTTAAACCCTGCAGCCGTATTGTGGATCTCGGCAGCGGAGGAGGTTTGCCTGGTGTTCCACTAGCTATTTGCAGGGAAGATCATCGCTTTTGTTTGTTGGATGCGAATCGGCGGAAGGTCAGCTTCATGGAAGAAATCTTAAAGGTGCTGAGATTAAAAAATGTTGAGGTCATCTGCGGTAGGGCCGAGTATTTCGGCAGAAATGCCGAATATCGCGAAAGATTTAATTATGTTTTAAGCAAGGCAGTGGCAAGGATGCCTGTTTTGGTTGAACTGGCCCTGCCTTTAGCAGATCTTGGAGGTGAAATTGTATTTTACAAAGGATCCGGCTGGAAAGAAGAATTGATGGCATCCCAAAAGGCATTGGAGCTATGTGGTGGTGCATTGGCCGGATGCTGGGAATATTCGCTTGCTAGTGGGGAAAAAAGATCGTTAATTAACATCAAGAAAGTAAAACCAACGCCGGATCAATATCCAAGATCCGATGGCAAGCCGGCTAAAAAACCGCTGTGTTAAGCCACTGAAAAACATCCTTTCCTTTTGTCTGTTTTCCCCCTGCTTCAGCGTTGAAGGAATGACAGATTATTTGTCTAATAATTGTTAGAGATCATTTTATCGATAAAGGTGTTGCTCAAATGGAAGAACAATGGAAAGAGCATTTATCCCTGCCGGGACTTGAACCAACCACAGAAAATATTCTAGCGCTTGATCTTGATAAAATCAGGCCAAATCCTTTTCAACCGCGTCGTGAAATAACCGCAGAAAAAATTGATGAATTAGCTCAATCCATCAAGACCAGCGGCTTGATTCAACCTGTTGTTGTGCGCAGGAGCGGCAATGGTTACCAGCTTGTGGTTGGTGAAAGAAGATACCTGGCCTGCAAAAAGCTAGGGTGGAAAAAGATTGCAGCAACAGTTAAAACGCTCTCGGACAATGCAATGGCAACAATCGCTTTGATCGAGAATCTACAAAGAGAGAATTTAAACTATCTAGAAGAAGCGATCGGCTATGTTAACTTAATGAAAACTTTTAACATGACCCAGGAGGCCTTGGCGCAGAGGCTGGGTAAAAGCCAATCAACCATAGCGAATAAGATCAGGCTGTTAAAGTTAAGTGAAGAAGTTCGCCAAAAGCTGCTGCAGACTAATTTGACCGAAAGACATGCCCGGGCTTTGCTCAGACTTGATTCGGAAGAAAAACAGCTAAAAATGATCCACGAAATCACTGACCGTGGGCTGACCGTCAGCCAGGCTGAAAAACGAATTGACCGGATTACTCCCGACTCAAGAGCTACACCCAGCAATAAACGCCCCAAACCAATCATCCGTGACATGCGAATCGTCTTAAATACAATCAGGGAAGCTGTGGAAGTAATGAAAAATTCCGGTTTATATCCGGAAGTAGATGAAACTATTGAGCAGGATTACATTGAAGTTACAATCAGACTAACGAAGGAAATGATCAACGCAAAAAGAAAAGGGTAGTAGATCACCAATTGACCGAAGGTAAACGATTAGGAGAGATAAAATATGAGTAGAATCATTGCGATTGCCAATCAGAAAGGCGGCGTAGGTAAAACCACTACAGCGATTAATCTTAGTGCTGCCCTGGCGGCAACTGGCTCAAAAGTTTTACTGATTGATATTGATCCGCAGGGTAATACAACCAGCGGTGTAGGATTTGCAAAGAAAGATGAAAAAACTTGTATCTATAATGTTTTAATCGATAACCTGCCCCTTGAAAAAGTAACCCATCAGACAAAGTGGGTTAACCTTGATATTGTTCCGGCTACCATCCAGCTTGCCGGAGCGGAAATAGAATTAGTCGAGATGGAAGCACGTGAAGGGAGATTGAAGCGTGCCCTTAACAGTTTGAACGATCATTATGATTTTATTATTATTGATTGCCCCCCCTCTCTTGGCTTATTGACTCTTAATGCGCTCAATGCTGCGGACGGAATCCTGATTCCAATTCAATGTGAGTATTATGCGCTGGAAGGCCTCGGACAGCTAATGAATACGATAGCTTTGGTCCGCAAACATCTAAATAAAAACTTACGAATTGAGGGAGTCCTGTTAACGATGTATGACAGCAGGACCAACCTATCTGAACAAGTTGCGGAAGAAGTAAGAAGCTATTTCAAACAATACGTTTTTGATACGGTCATTCCCCGTAATGTGCGTTTGAGCGAAGCTCCAAGTTACGGTAAGCATATTCTCGAATATGATCCGCGCAGTAAAGGGGCCGAGCTTCACCTTGATTTAGCCCGGGAGGTCCTGCAAAGATGAGCGATAAAAGACGATTGGGCAAAGGATTGGGAGCATTAATCCCCGATGCGCTGGATGCCTCTGCCGATAAAAGCGAAATCGAACTGGATAAAATAAAACAAAACCCATACCAGCCAAGAGAAAATTTTAACGAAGAAAAGCTAAGAGAGCTGGCCAGCTCAATCAGGGAACATGGGGTGCTGCAGGCGGTCGTAGTTACCACGGCAAATAATGACGATCAGTTTTACCTGGTTGCCGGCGAGAGAAGGTGTCGGGCCGCAAGAATGGCCGGATTAAAAACAATTCCAGCGGTCATCAAGAGCTATGACCATAAGACTATGCTGGAGATTGCCCTGATCGAAAACCTGCAGCGCGAAGATCTTAATCCAGTCGAAGAGGCGGCTGCTTACCAGAGGCTAATGAAAGATTACAGCTATACTCAAGAAGAACTGGCCACCCGCCTTGGGAAAAGCCGTTCCTCCATTGCCAATAGTGTCAGGTTGCTTGCTTTGCCTGAATCAATCCTGGGCATGCTAAAAAACGGCCAGGTGACTGTTGGTCAGGTCAGACCGCTGCTTGCCATAAGCGACCCACGGGAACAGGAAATAATTGCCCGGCGAATAGTTGAAGAGAAGCTGACGGCGAGAGATACAGAAAAACTGGCACTTGGCACTGGAAAGGTTAAAACCGCTGAGACTAACAAAGATTCGACAGAACAGGAAGATCCGCTGCAGGCTGAACTGCAGATGCAGATGCAGCGCAGATTAGGTACAAAAGTAAAAATTAAACCGGGGAAAAACGGCGGAACGATTGAAATATTTTACTATGGAGAAGAAGACCTGGAAAGATTAATCGCCAGGATTTTGCCGGAAGGCTTATAAAATGTTTCACGTGAAACAGTAAAAAGGGTTGGCCGATGTTTCACGTGAAACATTTTTACTTTTTGGTGATCCTTTCCTGATTCCCGATCTGGAATTCTCAAAATTGGTTACACCGATCATCTGTGTTATAATCTATTGGCATATTAGCTGCTTGTTTGTGAAGAGTTTTTTACAGTTGAAAGGATAATTGGCGATGACGTCATCACATAAAAAACGTTGTTTTACTATTATGGTTATTCCGCATTCAGAAGAATCCCTTTTTAGTCTTCGCCTGCCGTTGATTGCCGTACAGATTGCTGTTGCCTTCCTGGTTTTAACTGTTGCCGGGTTATGCCTGCTGGTTTTTTCCTATTTACGCGTTTTGTCCGATGCCAGGGAAGTCTATGTCTTACGGGAAGTTAATCGGGCCCAGCAAGAAGAAATTGATGCCCTGGCAGTTGAAACCCAGAGGATGATGGAACAGGTTAAGGCAATTGATGAATTGGTGGAGTTTGTAACTGAAAAGCTAGAATTGGATGAAGAAGATTTGCAAAATGGTATTAACGGTCAGTCTGGGCTGGAAGGCGATCTGCTGTTGCGAAATACCGAATCCCTTTTTTCCCTCGAAGCGGAAAGGCTTTATGATCTCAGCTCTTCGGCCAACGGAGTTCTTGAGCGGGCGGCTGAAAATATCATTATTCTTCAGAGCCTGATCCCCGAAAGATCGGAAACCCTGGATTTTGTCGGAGATTATGTCATTCAGGCTGAAGCGAAACCGTCTATTTGGCCTGCCCGCGGTAGGATTTCTTCCGGTTTTGGAATGCGAAAGATACCTTACAGCAGCGGTTTCCAGTTCCATACCGGAGTTGATATAATTGGAGCATACGGTTCTGCCATCTGGGCTTCATCCCCTGGTACCGTTATCTTCAGCGGTTATCGCGGCAGTTATGGAAACACGGTGCTTGTTGATCACGGCTATGATTATAAAACGCTATACGCCCATTTGTCTGGCTTAACCGTCAATGTCGGCGATCTGGTTGAAAGAGGGCAAACTGTTGGCTACATGGGCGCTTCCGGCCGGACAACGGGTACGCATCTTCACTATGAAGTTCACTTCAAGGATTCGCCGGTTAATCCGGTAAACTATATGCAATAAATGTTAATGATCATCCTGAGGAGGTAGGATCTTGTTTAAAAAAGACAATCTGGAGACACCATTGGATAAAGTCAATTCGATTATCGGCAAAGATACATTTTTTAAGGGAGATATTGAAAGTAAGGGTTTAATTCGCATTGATGGTGGGGCAGAAGGAACTATTATCAATCAAGGCGATGTAATTATCGGAGAAAGCGGTACGGTTTCAGTTGCCCTGAAGGCTAACAATGTGACCATTGCCGGCAAGTTTAATGGATCGATCGAGGCAACTGGCAAACTGGAGCTAAAAAGAACTGCAACAGTGCAGGGCACTTGTCAGGTCAAAGGGTTGCTGGTTGAGGATGGGGCTTTTTTTGATGGCAGCATGGAGATGAAAAAAAGAGATGGTTCAAGTGAAAAGATCAGTGGTTCTGCGGAAGAGTTGAAAAAAACTTTATCGGACGCTGAAATGAAATAGCATTGGAACGACTCAGATTTAGGGACGATCTAAAGCGCCCTACCAAGCCATTCCGAAGAGAGGTGTAAAGATGCTGATCATCCTACTTGGTCCTCCTGGTGCCGGAAAGGGAACCCAGGCGGAAAGAATTGTCAGGGACAATAATCTTGTCTACATTGCAACTGGTGATATTTTAAGGCAAGCCGTAAAAACTGAAACTCCACTGGGGCGCAAAGCCCGCAATTATATGGATCAGGGGCAGCTTGTTCCTGATGAATTAGTAGTTGAAATAGTTAAGGATCGCCTGACCGATTTCGACTGCTTAAAAGGGGCGTTACTTGACGGTTTCCCGCGTACAGTTTCCCAGGCAGTATTTTTGGAGCAGGTTTTACCAGATATTAAACAACAGGTTGACCTTGTATTATCTTTGGAGGTTGCCGAAGAAGAATTGATTGAAAGGTTGACCGGTCGAAGAGTCTGTTCAGACTGTGGTGCAACTTATCATCTAAAATTTAAACCGCCGCAGGTCAGGAATGTTTGCGATCAGTGCGGTGGGGATCTCTATCAGCGTGATGATGATTCCCTTGAAACAGTCAAGGAAAGGCTGCAAGTTTACAGGGAACAGACCGAGCCTTTAATCGCATTTTATACCGAAAAAGAGTTGCTTTGTCGCATCGACGGAAACCAGGAGATAGAGCAGGTTTACCAGCAAATTGACGAGGCCATCGAAAAAATTAAGTCTTGAGCGGATGCAAAAATGAATGATTATCAGGTTGGTCAACTGGTTCAAATGAAGAAAGGTCATCCCTGTGGCGCGAATTGTTGGCGCATTATCAGGGTAGGGATGGACTTTCGTCTTAAATGTCAGAAATGTGGTCGTAGTGTACTGATACCGCGCAACCGGTTTGTCCGCCGAGTAAAATGCCTGCTATCGGAAGAAGAAGGCAAGCTTATTTAGGGCTGGAGGGTTTGGCATGGGTTGGAGCTGTGGTATTGTGGGATTGCCAAATGCCGGAAAATCAACGCTTTTTAAAGCTTTATCCGCTCATGAAGTCACTATTGCTGCTTATCCTTTTTCAACCGTTGAACCAAATAAAGCCATTGTGCCCTTACTGGATCCCCGTCTGATGAACCTTGCCGAGCGATGTAAGTCTGACAAATTAACTCCCGCTACCCTGGAAATAATCGATGTCGCCGGATTGGTGAGCGGAGCCAGTCGCGGTGAAGGGCTTGGTAATCAGTTCCTGGGGCACCTGCGAAACGTCGATTTGCTTATTCACGTCATTGCAGCTTATAGCCATGAAGATAACAATGATCTTAATCCGCAAGAGCGGCGAGATATTATTAATCTTGAGCTTGCTTTGGCTGATTTGGCAACGATCAGGCGTCGAATGGAAAAAACTGAACCGAAACTAAAAAGTGGAGATCAGCATGCCCGTTCGGAAATGGAATTGCTGGGCAGTTTTGAAGAACATCTCAATCGGGGGCAGTTGCTTCTAACCTATCCTTTCTCGCCAGGCGAAAAAGATTTTGCCGCTGAACTCTCACTCCTGACCATAAAAAAAATGATCTATGTTTACAACTATCATGAAAAAAACAGTAGCAAGATGATCAACACTCACCTGGATGAAGACGCCTTTGCCATTTACGGCCGACTTGAAGCAGAGCTGATCGATCTGCCTCCCGATGAAAGAGAAGAGTACTTGCAAGCTTATGGATTAACAACAAGCAGGGTTGGAGAGCTGCTTGATCAATGTTTTACTCTTTTAGAGCTGCTTACGTTTTACACCGTCAAGGGTTCTGAAGCCCGAGCCTGGGTTGCCCCAAAAGGGATTAAGGCGGTCAAGGCGGCAGGTAAAATCCATACCGACATGGAGAAAGGTTTTATTAATGTAGAAGTTATTCCCTGGAACCTTTTCCCTGAAAGTGGTTCTCTCTCCTCAGCTAGGGATCAGGGTTTAACCAGGATTGAAGGGAAAGATTACTGCGTACAAGACGGGGAAGTCTTATTTTTTCGTTTTAAGGCCTAAATTTATTCAGCGTCTATTTACGGGTAAATACCTGTATCGGGTGTCGCGAAATTTTGATCTTGCTCCTAGTGTTAAGATATGCTATCATGGTTCATGTTGTTCCCTGCTCCTTTATTAGAGGGGCCATTAGTCCAGAGGGAGGTGAAAAAATGGGTTTATATGAAACAATGATTATTCTGCGTCCGGATCTCGAGACGGAGGAACAAGAAAGTGCATTAAACGGTTTTACAGCTGTTGTTGCCAATCATGGTGGAGAGGTATCCACTGTTTTAGACTGGCGCAAGAGAAGGCTGGCTTATGAAATCAACAAGTACCGCGAGGGACATTACTACCTCATTTACTTCAGTGGCGCAGGCACAATTATCCCCGAATTAGAACATTACTTCAAGGTAACCGATGCGATTATCCGCAATATGGTTGTTTCTGTTGAAGAGAAAGATTTTACAGCTGCCGCCGAGAAAGCAGCTGCAGCTGCTGAAGCGATTACAAATGCTGAAGCTGAAGCTGAAACAGAAGCAGATCTGTCGGATGGCGAAGAAGTAGCTGCTGAACCTGCCGACGATGATCAGGTTGTCCAGGAGCTACCTGAAGAATCGGCGACAGAAGCTGAAGAAGTCCAAGAAGAAGTTGAAGAAGAAGT
>CAZAKI010000013.1:11367-14950 GCA_964485855.1 uncultured Syntrophomonadaceae bacterium
AAGAAGAAGTCCAAGAAGAAGATATTTCCGCTATGCCGGAAGAACCTGGACAGGATGAAGAAGATCTTAAAACTGAAGGGTAAGGCTCTTTAAGGCGGTGAGATTAATGCTTAACCAGGTAGTGCTGATCGGTCGATTAACCCGCGATCCGGAACTGCGTTACACACCAGGAAACGGAGTTCCTGTGGCAACATTTACCCTGGCGGTAGACCGTCCTTTCACCAATCAGCAGGGTGAAAGGGATGCTGATTTTATCAATATCGTGACTTGGAGAAAACTGGCTGAAAACTGCGCCAACTATTTAAAAAAGGGTAGTCTTACGGCTGTTACTGGAAGGCTGCAGATCAGGTCATATGATGATAGTCAAGGAGTCAGGCGAAAAGTATCGGAAGTTGTAGCCGATAACGTTCGTTTTCTGGATCGCGGTGGCCGCAGTTCTGATCAGTCTAAAAATGCTGATTTCGAAGGTCCCGAGGTCGATGATATCAATATTAGTGAAGATGATGTTCCCTTTTAGTGAAAGGAGGATTATCCTTGAGGCGTGACAGAGGCAGAAAACCGAAGAAAAAGATCTGCAGTTACTGCGTTGATAAAATAGAGAATGTTGATTACAAACAATATGAAAAGCTTAAGCGCTTCGTTACCGAAAGAGGCAAGGTTCTTCCGCGTCGTATTTCCGGTAATTGCGCCAAGCACCAGCGGCAGCTGACCAAGGCAATTAAAAAAGCAAGAATTATGGCGTTGATGCCCTTTTCTTCCGAATAAACAAGATTGCTCTTAGGCGGATAAGAAAATACTTTTAACCGGTGTCGGGTTTAAACCCCGGCACTTTTTTATGCAGGATAGAAGGTTTCCGACCGCGAATATCACTTAATTGACGAAGCATTTCGAAAGGAGTTGCCAATCGCGATGAAAGTAATCCTCAAACAAAATGTACCCAAGCTCGGTAAAATCGGCGATTTAAAAGATGTTGCACCAGGATACGCCAGGAATCATTTGCTGCCACGCGGGTTGGCTGTTGAAGCGACCGCCAGCAAACTTAAAGAGTGGCAGCAACAGCTTGAAAAAATTGAAAATGAGAACCGTCTGCAGGAAGAGTTGGCGCAATCCCTGGCCGCAAAATTAGCGGAACAAAAGCTGATCTTTAAAATGCAGGCCGGCGAAGGTGGCCGGCTCTTTGGATCTGTTACCCCGGCTGATATCAGTGAACAACTGCATGCAAGGGGTTTTGAAGTTGATAAAAAGAAAATTGAACTGCATGAGCCCATCAAATCAATCGGCCGATTTAAGGCTTCGGTCCGGTTCCATCCGGGAGTAAAAACTGACTTTGATATAATTGTAGAAAAAGAAGATTAGCTGGTCTGAAAGGGGTTATTTAGATTGGTAATGATCAGCGATCGGGTTCCTCCTCAGAGCAAAGAGGCGGAACAATCGGTCCTCGGTTCGATGATTTTGGATCGCGAAGCGATCTTTGCGGCGGCTGAGCTGTTGGTTGAGCATGATTTTTACAGCACTGCGCATCAAAAAATATTTGCATCAATTATCGGACTTAGTGAAAAGGGAGAACCGGTTGACACAATTACCCTGACTGCTGAGCTGCAGCGCAACCAAAGCCTGGAGGAGATTGGCGGAAGCGCTTATTTGGTGCTTTTGGCCAATGCTGTGCCCACAGCTGCAAACGTTCAGTATCATGCTCATATCGTCAGGGAAAAATCAATTTTACGATCCCTGATTCAGGCTGCCACCGGAATTGTATCGCGCAGTTTTGATTCTCCCCATAATGTAGACGAATTTCTTGATGAAGCAGAACAGCTGATTTTCGAGATTGGCAGCAGGGGTAAAACTCAGGGTTTTGCCTCCCTTAAAGATGTTTTGGTTCAGGCTTTTGATCGGATTGAGAAGCTGTATGATGAAAAAAAAGGAGTTACCGGTCTTTCAACCGGTTTCAATGATTTAAACCGGATCACTTCCGGTCTGCAAAATGCTGACCTGGTTATTATTGCCGCCCGTCCCAGTATGGGGAAAACCACCCTTGCCCTGAACATGACTCAGCAAATTGCCGTTAGAGATAAGCTTCCAACCGCATTCTTCAGTATGGAGATGTCGAAGGAGCAGTTAGCCCAGAGGTTGCTCTGTGCCGAAGCGCAGATTGATGCGCAAAACATGCGTCGCGGTAACCTGTCTCAGGATGAATGGTCCAAATTAACCCGCGCTGTCGGTCCACTGAGTGAATCCCCACTTTATATTGATGACAGCGCTTCATTATCCGTAATGGAGGTCAGGGCAAAAGCCAGGCGATTGAAAGCGGAAAAAGGTTTGGAAGCTATTTTTGTCGATTATCTTCAGCTGATGCGCGGTTTTAGCCGCTCGGAAAGCCGGCAGCAGGAACTCTCAGAAATCTCACGAGCGCTCAAAGCTTTGGCCAAGGAACTCAACATCCCCGTAGTGGCTTTATCACAGCTCAGCCGCGCGGTTGAAAAGAGGACCGACCGTCGCCCAATTTTAAGTGATTTAATGGAGTCAGGCGGTATTGAGGCGAATGCTGACCTGGTCATGTTCATCTATCGTGACTCTTATTACAACAAGGACACCGACAAAGGTAATATTGCGGAGATTAACATTGCTAAACAACGTAACGGCCCTACAGGCCAGATTGAACTCTATTTTATCGATCGTTATACCAAGTTTGCCAATGTTGCCAGGGAATCAATGCGGGAAGAGGGGCAGTAGTGAGCAGCTATAGTAAAAAGTATGATGTCATTATCATTGGTGCCGGGCCTGCCGGTATCTTTGCCGCCCTTGAATTAACGAATAAAAGCAAAGCCAGGGTGTTGATCGTTGATCAGGGAGTTCCGCTTGAAAAAAGGCAGTGTAAAACCCGGGGAGCATACGGCCGATGCCTGCGTTGTGATCCCTGCTCAGTTACCTGCGGCTGGGGTGGAGCCGGAGCATTTAGCGACGGCAAATTGACTCTTACCCCTGCTTTTGGTGGTTTTTTAAATGAATTTATTGATCAAAATGAAATCGAAAAATTGATTGCAGAAGTAGACGCGGTTTACTGCTCATTTGGCGCAGCGGACAAAGTTTTTGGAACAGATCCTGAACCGATTAAAGAGATGGAAAGGTTGGCAGCGGCTGCCGGACTGAGTCTGATTCCTGCGAAGATCCGGCATATGGGAACCGAAAACTGCTATCTGGTTCTGGAGAAAATGTATCAGGCCCTCAATGACCGGGTTGATATATTGATGAACAGTAGAGTAGAAGAAATGGTAAGCACCGAAGGACGGGTCACAGGAGTAAAACTTGCCGGAGGGGAAATATATCAGGCCGAGTTTGTTATTTGTGGTCCAGGAAGAAGCGGTGCGGAATGGATGCAGCGTGAGTCAACACGGCTTGGTCTCGAGGGGTTTAATAATCCCGTCGATATCGGGGTCAGGGTTGAAGTTCCAGCGGTCATCATGGAAAATATTACTAAACAGATATATGAATCGAAATTAATCTATTTTACCAGCCAGTTTGACGATCGGATCCGTACTTTTTGTATGAATCCATATGGTGTTGTGGTGATTGAAAATAGTGATGG
>CAZAKI010000013.1:15050-19475 GCA_964485855.1 uncultured Syntrophomonadaceae bacterium
GACGGGGCCGGTATAACCAGGGGATTAATTCAGGCTTCGGCCACCGGTTTGATCGCTGCACGCGAGATTGTCTCTCGCTTGCCCTGATTGAGGATTGGTGCTATAATATCTCCGGATAACGGATCGCTCAACAAGCTATGCCGTTTTTTTTGTTCAAAAATAGCAGACCTTAACCCAGTATAAACCGGGGGAATAGAACACTACCTGCCAGCGAAGAAGGGAATACAAACATGAAAAATGGTTCTAGCGACAAAATCCCTGATCATCAGACAAAAAAAAGTGCGATCAATTTTTATAGCATCATTAATCCAATCGGCAGATGGTTTAAGACAAAGAAAATGCGCGCGTGTCATTTTTTAGTTATTTCCACGCTGTTTCTTCTGCTTGTTCTCGGCTTGCACGATTATTTAAATGATTATGTCTACATTGTAAAAATTAATGATCACGAAGTCGGGGTGACCGATAATGCAGAAGAAGTTAATCGTTTTATAACTCAACTGACAGAGAGTTGCGGTAATCTTTACGGGATGAACCTGGAGCCAGATGCTGACCTCGTTTTAATCAAGGAATACAAACCGGGAGTTAAGACTAACAATGATCTAGTCCGCTCTGCTATTAGACAAGAGCTGGCATTTGTTACTGATGCTTACCTGATAACTATCGATGGGGATCCATTTGTTGCCGTCAGGGAAGAAGATGACCTCGATTTTATTATCAGCGAGCTGAAGAATGCTTATCAGAAGAGTGGGAACGGTGTAAAGACTATCGGTGCCTACATCCAGGAAAACCTACAAATTGAACCGTGTTCAATCAATCCCGACCTGGTTCTTGAAGCTGAAGATGTAGTTGGCTTACTCGTTGCAGACGAGATCAAAAGCAGTCAGCAGGCAGCAATAGTTAAAGCCACACCTGATTTGCTCGTTTCCGGGAATGGGTATGCATTCGGTTACTATGATCTTCCTTTCTCGATAATTTATCTGCCCGAAGACAAAAGTCTTAAAGCCGAGCCACAGTTAATTAACGAAAAAAATGTAAATGTCAGCACGGTGGAAGAAGTTAGGGTCAGGGAAACGATCCCCTTTGATGTTGAATATATCTACGATGAAGAAATGTGGATAGTGCAGCGTGAGGTAACTACTGAAGGCGTAGAAGGTTTAAAAGAAGTTGTTTATCATATTACCCGTGAAAATGGTTTAGAAATAGATAGAATCAAGATCAATGAAACAATCCTCAACGAGCCGGTTACTCAGGTTGAGACTGTTGGAACAGCAAAAGTTTCAGCTGTTGGGAGCGGTCGGTTTATCTGGCCGGTCGAAGGCGGAGGCGAGATCACTCCGGGTAGAGGCTTTAGTTCATGGCATACAGGGATTGATATCCATGCTACAACCGGCACTAATATCCTGGCTGCTGACAGCGGGGTTGTCTGGTTTAACGGTTATGGAGGAACCCAGGGTAATTACCTGATCCTTTATCATGGATCATTCTGGACTTTATATCTGCATAACAGTGCGAACCTGGTTGCAGTCGGTCAAGAGGTACAGCAGGGAGATATTATCGCCAAGGCCGGTTCCACCGGACGCTCAACCGGACCGCACTTACATTTTGAAGTGCGTTTAGATGATGGCTCAGGGGAATGGCTTACTTATTACCAGCACACTCCAATTGATCCGCTGCAGTTTTTCACCCCGTAAAATATTTTAAAGGCAAACCTTCCTCAAACGGAGGAGGGTTTTTTAATCTTCGGCTTAGAGCATAAAGCTTCAGGCTGAAGGTATTTAACAGGGAGAAGACGAAGCTTTACTTGTTTAAGCCTGAAGAAGAGCTTATAACAGGGATTAGGAGTATAAGCAAGATGAAAAAAATACTGGTTGTTGACGATGAAAAACCGATCGTCGAAATTTTGCAGTATAACTTGGAAAAGGAAGGCTATCAGGTTATAACCGCCTATGACGGGGAAGAAGCCCTGGAAAAAGCCAGGCAGGAAAAACCCGACCTGGTTTTGCTTGATATTATGCTGCCCAAGAAAGACGGGTTTAGCGTTTGCCGGGAGCTTCGCTCGGAACAGAATATCCCAATTATTATGCTGACTGCCAAGGAACTGGAGACTGACAAAGTGCTTGGACTGGAGCTGGGTGCAGATGATTATGTCACAAAACCATTTAGCTCGCGGGAGATTATTGCCAGGATCAGGGCAATCCTTCGCCGCAGCGAACAACAAGAAGCATTTGCTAAAAGCATACCAGACAGATTAAGCAATGGACCAATAACGGTTGATCGAAATCAAGTCCAGGTCTATAAGCAGGGAGTGCCGATAGAGTTGACCTTAAGGGAATATAACTTACTGGTTTTTTTAATGTCTAAACCAGGTTTTGTTTTCAGCCGGGAACATCTGTTAAATAAGGTTTGGGGTTATGAATATATTGGTGAAGAACGGACAGTTGATGTTACTGTGCGACGCTTAAGAGAGAAACTGGAAAAAAATCCGGCCAGCCCGGAATTAATTCATACTAAAAGGGGTGTCGGCTATTTTTTTAGGCGGGGGTAAATTATTTAAAAGCCTCCAGTGGAAAATAATATTTATTTACCTGATGCTTATACTCCTTTCCCTGCAGCTGATCAGTGTTTATCTGATCCAGTCCCTGGAGCAGTATTACCTGAGAAACTTTAAAGAAAGCCTTGAAAACCAGGCACGCTTACTGGCCATATTTATGCAGCCCTCTTTGGGAGAGGGACAGGCCTGGGCTGAGGATACAGTTCGCCTGGCCCGTGAGTTTCGGGATCTCTATTCAATGGAGATCATTATTCTTGACAGTTTTGCCAGCGTAGTTGGGACATCGGGCAGTCAAAATCTGATTGGCCAAAGACTAATCAGAGACGAGATCACCAGGGCTCTGGCCGGGCATATGAGCGATATAATCCGCTTCGATCCGGTTAACCAGGAGCGACGTTATTATCTGGCTTTTCCAGTGATCAGTAATAATAATACAATTGGTGTCATCTACCTGAGCGGTTCGCTCAAGGCTGTGGATAGTACATTAAACGAAGTAAAGGCAATTCTGCTTACCGGTGTTTTACTCGCCCTGCTGGTTTGTTTCTTCCTCGGTACTGTCCTGACCAAAACAATCACTGCCCCGATCAAAGAAGTGACCGATCAGGCCAATTCCATGGCTCTAGGTGATTATTCCCGTTCGATTCAAGTCCGGGAAGCTGACGAAATCGGCCAGTTGGGGGAAAGCTTTAACTACCTGTCCGCACAGCTCAGTCAGACCATCGATGAGATGTCTTCTGAAAAAAGTAAGGTTGAGGCGATCATTAATAATATGACCGATGGAGTGATTGCGCTTGATGGTAAGGGTAACGTTATTCAGATTAATCCTTCGGCGCGGAGTCTGATCAGAGAGATGGTTTTACCGGTTCCTGCCATGGGAAGGTCCGGGTTTTACCTGTTGCGAAAATTGATTGGTCCCGATCTGCTACGTACTTTTTTACGTAACCAAGAGCCTTATACGGCTGAATTATCAGAGCAAACTGGCAATTATGTTGTTCAGGTAAAAATAGCCCCCTTTAAAATTGAAAAAGGGAAACTAAACGGAACCTTGATTGTCTTACATGATATAACCAGGGAAAGAGAGTTTTCAAGAAGGCAGGAAGAATTTGTGGCTGATGTATCCCATGAACTCCGCACGCCACTTTCAACTCTAAAGAGCTATATTGAAACCCTGCTGGATGGAGCGGCAGAAGATCCCCAGATACGCCAAAGGTTTTTAAAGATCCTTTCGGCTGAAACTGACCGGATGGTTGCCATGGTCAAAGACTTGCTGACTCTTTCCAAAATGGATGCCGATAAGGCTGACTGGCAAAGATCATCGGTAAATTTAGCATCGCTAGCCAGGGAGTCTGTCGAGAATCTAAAACAAAAGTTTGGCTCTAGATTGCCTGCGGTTAAATTTTCTTTTCCTCCCGGTGAAAGCCTGGCCTATGTTGATCGTGATCAGGTGAACAGAGTTTTTTCTAACCTGCTGAACAACGCAGCTCGTTTTACCACCCAGGATGGGGAGATCGAGATCAGCGCTGAAAGCAAGGGTTCTTTCATCGTTGTTTCAATCAAGGATAACGGTATCGGTATTCCTGAAAGCGAGCTGCCCCGGCTTTTTGAAAGGTTCTACCGGGTCGAAAAAACTCGCAGTCGCGATTATGGTGGAACAGGACTTGGTTTATCAATTGCCAGGAAAATTGTTGAAGGCCACGGTGGTTCGATTTGGGTTGAAAGCACAGTTGGGGTGGGCACGGCTGTATACTTTTCGCTGCCTGGTCACCGGCATGAAGAGGGTCAGAAATGATTAAAGAAAATATAAAAACTGTAGTTTTAATAATCCTTGTTCTTTTAAGCCTTTTTCTGACCTTTCAGCTCTGGTATGGCAAAAA
>CAZAKI010000013.1:19575-22556 GCA_964485855.1 uncultured Syntrophomonadaceae bacterium
TAATCCTTGTTCTTTTAAGCCTTTTTCTGACCTTTCAGCTCTGGTATGGCAAAAAGCCGGCAGAGCTAATCGAAGAAGATGCCTATGAAAGTGTCGAGATGGAATCACCCCGTTCCCTGGAACAGATTGTCACTCCGGAAACAATTGCTCTGCGGGTGGAAGGTGGCTACTACCTCTTCCAGGAAGGGAATCCGCAGTATTACATCCTGTGGGAAGCCTTAAGCTCTCTTCTCCTTCAACTCGAACAAAAGGATCTTAGTGAAGTTGAAGTAGATGCTTCCACTTTAACTAAAACTGCATTTCTGGCTTGCTTGTTTGATCCAGCGCTGCCAGTTGGTGATGAATCAAAGTTACTGACCGATCTAAATGGCAGCCAGCTATCAACTTTTGCCGTATTGATGAATGGAGAAACCCCAGGTATTATCCTAATTGAATCAGAGCAGCAGCGAGCTTACCGGGCGGAGTTCTCGGAAGCAGATTCTCTTGCCCTGGTTGAATTGTTGCAATCCATTGGTGACACTGAGCGCACGCTCTATCGAATTCTCAGTGCTGAATTGCTTCGCTCTGCGTTCAGTGAAAATTTAGAGATTAAAAAAGTAATTTATGTCCCCTCAGGCGAATTGGCAGTAGAGCGGTTGAAAGTCAGGCCGGAAACGCTGGATCGTGATAAACTGCTGAAAACCTTTTTTGTTGATTACACCCTGGCCCGGACAATTGAAGAAAAGGGTGGAGCAATGATCTACACTGATGGTGAAAGAGGTTTACGGATCACTGATCAAGGTCTGGAATATTCGCATCCGCGTCTTGAAGAAGGGCAGATAAACCAGACTTTTTCTGAAGCGATCTATAAATGTGGTTCGTTGTTAAGCTTTCATGGCGGATGGCCGACTGGCCTGCGCCTCGAAAGCATCCGTCTTTCGGCCATCAACTGGACTGAAACTTACGATGCTCAGTGGAGAATGTACTTTTATGGCTACCCTGTCATTACGGCAAAGCCTACCAGAATTCTTTTCAATGATCGGGGGTTGATCCATTACAGCCGTTCAATATATAATAATCAGGCTCTAGAACAGGAAGAGTTGGAAAGCAAAATAGCTGCTGATTGGCAGGCGGCATTAAGATCGGCTCTTGCAGTTTATGTCCAGGAGATCAATCAAACTGCAAGTACTTACCAACTGGAAGCTTTATCTCCCGGCTATGCGATTATGGCCAGCTTTGATGGGTTCATCGCCGAGCCGATTTGGCATGTTCGGCTTAACGGTTATAACCTGATGCTTAAGGCAGATACCCTTACGCCGATCAACTGGGAGGAACTGCAGTGAATCTGGGCAGAGCCAAGTTGATCCTGATTATTGCCTTTGCGGGGTTGAACCTCTTTCTAGGTTATCAACTTTTCTGGCCCGACTTTGGGCGGTTAACCAGGGTAGCGGTTTCGGTGGAGGAACTTCAGTCGATGGAGCAGATGCTGATTGACAATAATTATAAACTTGAAGCTTCAATCAACCGGTCTTTCCAGACCAGAGACTTTATTACTGTGTCACCCTCACTTGCAGTTCAGCGCCTGGTTTTATTGCGTTTTTTAAGAGAAGGTGCCCGAATTTTTCAGGGAGACGGTGTAAATTATTACTATATTGATGGAGAGACTGCTGAAATTCACCGCAGTGGCCTGATCAGAATTCTCTATAACCCCGCCATATACTTAGGGAATGATCTTTACACAATGGAACAACGTGAACTTAGAAGCCTGATTGATCAGTTCCTTGCTAATAATCAGCTAAATCTCGAAGGATTGACTTTTGATTATCTGGAAAAAACCGATCCGGCATCACTGGCTTTTGTTTATTACCAGGTCATTAATGACGATCCGGTATTCACCGGTCAGCTGAAAGTTCTGGCGACCGAAGATCAAATCCAAATGGTTGAAATCTATTGGCTTGAGACTGTAGAGCGATTTCCAGCAAAAGAAATCCAGGTTATTTCAGCCGTCGAAGCGCTCGGCAACCTGGTTTTTGAAATTGGACCTGCCAGTGAGTCAGCGGTGGTCAGCAGGGTTGAGCTGGGTTATTACAGCGGCGAATATGAAGCTGAAAAGTGGGAAATGCCGCCAGTATGGCGTATAATTGTTAATGATCAGCCATACTATATTAATGCTTTTACCGGTAATTTAGAAAAAGAGGTAATTATACCTGAACAGCTTCAATAGAATCAGGTGACTTGAGTCTATCAATTGGTAGAGGCTCTTAACAGGAGGTTGGGATGGAGAAGATCCTTGTTAAAGGAAATACAATCCTTGATGGCAAAATCAGGATAAGCGGGTCAAAAAACGCCGCCGTGGCTGTTCTACCGGCAGCGATACTCTCTTCGGATACTGTTTGCCTGGATAATATCCCTGATATAACTGATGTGCGGACCCTGATTGCCATCCTGGAATACTTAGGGGTCAAGATTCGCCGGAGGGGAAGAAATGCTGTTGAACTAACGCCCGGAAATCTTTCGACCGTTGCTCCCCCTTATGATCTGGTCAAGAAAATGCGGGCATCATATTATTTCATGGGTTCTTTACTCGCCCGCTTTGGCCGGGCTGAGGTGCCTATTCCCGGGGGATGCGACCTGGGCCCCAGGCCGATCGATCAACATTTAAAAGGTTTTTCTGCGCTTGGTGCAAAAATCAACATTGAACACGGGATGATCACTTTAACTGCGGAAAAATTAATTGGTGCCAGGATCTATTTTGATGTAGTTTCCATTGGCGCAACGATCAACCTGATGCTGGCAGCGGCAGCTGCCGAAGGAAGAACTGTGCTGGAGAATGTTGCCAAGGAACCTGAAATCGTTGATGTTGCCAATTTCTTAAATGCAATGGGTGCCGCGGTTAGAGGGGCCGGAACAGATGTGATTAGAATTGATGGCGTAAAAAGATTTTCTGCGGCCAGTCATGCAGTAATACCCGACCGGATCGAAGCCGGAACTTTTATGCTGGC
>CAZAKI010000013.1:22656-36798 GCA_964485855.1 uncultured Syntrophomonadaceae bacterium
CTTAGTGTTATTACGGAAAACGTTTTTGACGGACGTTACAACCACGTTGACGAGCTGAAAAGAATGGGTGCCCGGATCAAAGTAGAGGGCAGAACTGCCCTGGTAGAGGGTGGTACCAGGCTGACTGGTGCTCCGCTGAGCGCTCCTGATTTAAGATCCGGTGCCGCACTGCTGATTGCAGCCCTGATTGCTGATGGTGAAAGTATAATCGGCGAAGTAGAACATATTGACCGGGGATATGAGAACTTTGAAGAAAAGCTTATTCAACTGGGAGCCTCGATCAAACGGGTCAATTTGCATGATAACGAGAAAATCAGCGGCAAGCTAGATTAAGCCCTGATTAATGCCGGCATCCTTTACGAGGGCTGAGCATTGCGATAAAATGTATGCATGGGAGGGATTACTCCGTGAAATATGACATAAAGCGGGAACAGGAAAATTGCCACAGGGGATTCTGGTATTATATTGGATACCTTGCCTTTGGCATTTTAGGCATTATCTTAGGAGCCGCATTAGTTTATGGAATCTTGATCTATACTACCGACATGAAAAGTGAACCGGTTCAACCTTTGGCGGAAGTAGAGAATGACGAGACAGAAGTCCCGCTGTTCTTGCCGGATAACAATTCAGGTATTGTCGAGGTTGTGGAACAGGTTATGCCGGCGGTGGTAGGAGTAAATAAGCATATTTACCTCAGCCCCGGTATTGAGCAGAGCCTTGAGGAGGTTGAATCCGGATCGGGTGTAATCATCGCTGAAGATGGTTATATTGTCACCAATCATCACGTTGTCGAGGACGCCGATTGGATCACCGTTGTTTTACCGGGTAAGGGCAGTTATGAAGCCGAACTGGTTGGAAGCGATGCCCTGACCGACCTGGCACTGCTAAAAATAGAAGAGACCGGTTTGCTTCATATCTCCTTTGGCAACTCGGACCAGATCCGGGTAGGAGAAACAGTGCTCGCCTTTGGCAATCCACTCGGTTATTTTCAGCAATCCGTAACTGCCGGCATTATCAGTGCAGTCAAACGCCAGGTTAGAGTACCGGGCAGTGAATATGCCTATACCTTTGTGCAGACCGATGCTCTGGTTAACCCCGGCAACAGCGGAGGCCCCCTGGTGAACAGCAAAGGGGAGACCATTGGTATCAATACGGCAAAAATATCTCTGGCCGGAGTTGAGGGGATTGGTTTATCAATCCCCAGCAACACTGTCCAGCGAGTAATCAAAGATATTATTGAAAGCGGTAGAGTGATTCGTCCGCACCTCGGTGTAGTGATTGAAGATTGGCTTGAATATGGTGACCAGCAGCCTGAACGGGGGATTATTATCCGGGATATAGCTCCTGATAGCGCAGCGGAACGGGCCGGTTTAATGCCGGGAGACATTATCGTGTCGATCAATGACGAAGAGATCTATTATCTGGCGATGCTCTTCGATGCCCTTTTTGCTTACTACCCGGGGGATGTAGTAACGATCCATTATTATCGTGACGGGATCAAAGCAGAAGTTGAATTGACTTTAGGAGAAAGGCCGGAGTTTTTGCCGGTTATCCAGGATCTTCCTGAACCTGGAGAGCCTGAAGAAGAAACCGAGCCTGAAGAAGAAACTGAGACTGAAGAAGAACCTGATGCCGAAATTATTGAGCCGGAACAACCGGTTGAACCTGATGCAGCTGAAGAATAAAACGGAGAATTAAATTTGCGGGTGATCTTAGTATTCATCGATGGAGTGGGGCTTGGGGATCAGGATGATCATAATCCCTTCTACTATTTCAAGCCCCCGGGTTTATTAAATATATTGGAAGGTAATTTTTTTACGGCATCAACCAGCGGTTTTAGCGGTCACAAAGCTACGCTGAGCAGTCTTGATGCCTGCCTCGGAACCCCAGGTTATCCCCAAAGTGCAACTGGACAGGCTTCAATCTTTACCGGTGTTAATGCAGCCGGTTATTTAGGAAAACACTTAAATGGTTTTCCAAACAGAAAATTGCGGGAGTTACTGGCTAAGAAAGGGATTTTTGCCAACCTAAAACAAAAGGGCTATTCGGTCTGTTTCGCAAACGCATATCGCCCCGCTTTTTTTGAGCTGCTTGCTGAAGGATTGCCAGGTGATTGTTACTCATGTTCGACCCTTGTTACTTACTATGGCGGGGTAAAATTTTTTGGTTTTCCTGAGTTGATCAAGGGGCAGGCTTTATACATGGATATAACCAATGGTCTGCTGAGCAATATGGACGATGATCTGCCGCTGGTAACTCCGGAACAGGGAGCAGAGATTCTTCTAACAATCAGCCGTGATTATGATTTTTGTCTTTTCGAATATTTCTTAAGTGATTTAGCCGGGCACTTTGGGGATTATGATCAGATCGTAAAGGTGATCGAAACCCTTGATCTCTTTATCGGCACCCTGGCCGAGCGGATCAACATGGAAGAAACGTTACTGATCATTTGCAGCGATCATGGAAACCTCGAAGATAGCTCTTTTAATGAACATACCCTGAACAGGGTTCCACTATTGCTAATAGGCACATCTGAGCTGAGGCAGGAAATTGCCTCACGGTCCAGGGATCTAACCGCTATAATCAACGCTGTCGAGTTGGGCCTGGCCTGGAATGGAGATGATCAGTGATGCAGATTGAAACAATGATTGTGAGCATGTTTGCCACTAATTGTTACCTGGTTTCCTGCCCGCAGAGCAGGGAAGCAATGGTTATTGATCCCGGGGCTGAAGGTAAAAGAATTATTGAGCGGATCAGGGAACTTGGTCTTTTACCTCAAATGATCGTTAATACTCACGGTCATATTGATCACATCGGGGCAAACAGCAAGCTCAAACAGGAATGGCAAATCCCAGTTATGCTTTCTGAAAAAGATCTTGATGTCTATAACAATCCCGGATTCGGATTGGGTTTGGTGCTTAAGAAACAACCACAACCTGAAAAATATATGAGCGAAGGAGATATCATATCCTTCGGACACCAGAGCCTGAAAGTGCTGGAAACCCCCGGTCATACTGATGGAGGGATCTGCCTGGTCGGTGAATCAATGGTCTTTTGCGGCGATACTCTTTTTGCCGGATCGATCGGCCGAACAGATCTAGCCGGGGGTTCTCACCCCGCCCTGATGGAGAGCATCAGCAATAAACTGCTTACTCTGCCGCCGGAAACCGTTGTTTATCCAGGTCACGGACCGGCTACAACCATCGGATTTGAGAAGGAAAATAACCCTTTTTTATCAGGTCTCTAGTAAAAAACTGCAAAAAATATTAAAAAAAAGCAGGAATGTCATTATGGACAGCGAATACTAGTCAACCGGTTAGTAAGGTTTTCATTTATCTCCCAAGCGCACTTAATTATTCCTGAAGCAGATGAAAGAGGTAGTCTTGATATTCCCCCAGCGATCAATATTAATATCTATTTTAATACTAAACACATAAGTTGATGCACTTCACCTGAAAAAGGAGAAAAATGATTAATCACTGGCTGCAGTTTTTGCTCTGTGCCGCAGTAATTGTTTTTGCAGGAAGTAAACTGACCAGAAATGCCGCCTTTATAGCCGATAACACCGGCATCGGATCAGCCTGGGTTGGCGCGCTGCTGCTGCCTCTGGCTACTTCACTGCCTGAACTGGTCACCACTTTGCGGGCAGTTGCTATTAATTCGCCTGACCTGGCGGTGGGAAACATTCTCGGCAGCTGCCTTTATAACCTATCGCTGCTTGCTGTCATCGATATTCTGGAAGGAAGAGGGCCGCTGACCTCCAAAATCAGTAGGGGGCATACCGTAGTTGCTTCATTAAGCATTATTACGATCAGCATTGCAGCACTGGCTATTTCGGGAGTGTTTACGGGTTCAATTGGCTGGATCGGATACGATACGATCCTGATTGCTCTGGTCTATATTATCGGTGGCAGAATGATTTTCAGCTACGAACATAAGAATATGGTCGAGTTGAAGATTGAAGAAGAACTGGCTGACTACAAGCAGCAGTTAAGCAGCGGGAAAGCTTTGCTGAATTTTTCTCTGGCTGCCGGTCTGATTATCCTGGCAGGAGTATTTCTGACTGATGCGGCCGACCGTATTGCCCTGGATACCGGGCTTGGAAAAACTTTTGTAGGCTCTATATTTCTAGCCATCAGCACTTCACTGCCCGAGACGGTAACGACGATATCGGCAGTTAGATACGGTTACCTTGATATGGCCGTTGCCAATATTTTTGGGGCGAATTTTATGAACCTGTTGATCATTTTCCTGGCTGATCTGCTCTATCTAGAATCGCCACTGCTACAGGCAGTGACTGATCAGCATCTGCTATCAGCCCTGATGGTCATTATGATGAGTACTGTCATTATTTTTGGTTTGATTTACCGTTCTGAAAAAAAGTTTTTACGTGCCGGCTACGATACCCTGTTTATGCTGGTCGGTTACCTGACTGCTTTTTACTTTCTCTACAAATCAGGTGGCAATTAACAATTAGGTGGTGTTTTCGATGGAAGTGGAAAAGTTAAATCAGCTGACATTAGCCGAGCTTCATAAAATGGCCAAAGAGAATGCAATAAGAGGTCAATCGACCATGCGCAAACCGGAACTGATTGAAGCTCTCAGCCGGATTGATGTCGATGATGGAGAAGACGAACAACAGATTGCATCCGGGATGTTGGAGATTATGCAGGATGGCTTTGGTTTCCTGAGACGCAGAAAATATTTCTTTTCGGATGACGATATTTATATCTCGGCCTCCCAGATCCGACGTTTCAACATGCGGACTGGTGATGTAATCTCCGGAAAAATCAGGCCGCCTAAAGATAACGAACGCTATTACGCCCTGCTGCAGGTTGAAGAAATTAACGACGCGGATCCGGAGAAATTGTCCGGACGGGCTAATTTCACCTCGCTGGTACCAATTCACCCCGATGAACAGATTAGAATGGAAACGAAACCGAATATCCTTTCCACGAGAATAATTGATCTGCTGATCCCGATTGGCAAGGGGCAACGCGGTTTGATTGTGTCGCCTCCGAAAGCCGGGAAAACAATGTTGCTAAAACAGCTGGCTAACAGCATTTCTATTAATCATCCTGAAATTGAAATGATTGTTCTCCTGATTGACGAAAGACCGGAAGAAGTAACCGATATGGAACGTAGTGTCGATGCCGATGTAGTCAGCTCCACCTTTGATCAGAAACCGGAAAATCATATTAGGGTTGCCGAGTTGGTTCTTGAACGCTCACAGCGGCTGGTTGAACAGGGACGTGATGTAGCAGTGCTGCTTGACAGCATCACCAGGTTAACCAGAGCGTATAACCTTGTTATCCCGCCCAGTGGGAGAACTTTGTCAGGGGGAATTGATCCCGGTGCTTTTTATAAACCAAAGCGCTTTTTCGGGGCAGCCCGTAATATTGACGGCGGCGGTAGCCTGACTGTTTTGGCTACGGCAATAGTTGATACGGGTAGTCGCATGGATGATGTAGTCTATGAAGAGTTTAAGGGAACAGGAAACATGGAACTTCACCTGGACCGGCGGATTGCCGAACGAAGAATCTTTCCAGCGATTGATATTTCGCGTTCGGGAACCCGGCGGGAAGAACTGCTTCTTGACGAACATAAAATTGAATTAATGTGGGCGCTGCGAAGAGCGATGGGCAGCAGCACTTCTGTTGAGTTTCTTGAAGCCCTGATGGACAGGATGCGGAAAACGAAAACAAACGAGGAATTCTTAAGCAACATGCATACAATGTAGCGGCTCTATCAAAACACAACCTTATTCGTGAGGAAAGATTTTGCCTCAGGCTTTGATTTTCCAGTTCTTGCAAAGCAATTTGCTTTGTGCTATTATCTTGATTCGGGAACGTAGGAAGGAGGGAACGATAAGATGAAAGCGGATTTACATCCAAAATATTACAAAACAACGGTTACCTGTGCTTGCGGCGAATCATTTGAAACCGGTTCCACCAGAGAAAGCTTGAAGGTGGAAATCTGCTCCAAATGTCACCCCTTTTTCACCGGTAAACAAAAATTTGTCGATACCGGCGGTAGAGTTGAAAGGTTTAAACGCAAATACGGTATGTAGAAAGCCCGGGCAGAGTATTGACTCTGCTCTTTCTCCAGTTAAGGAAGTGAATAAAATGATTGCGATTGTCCATAGCGGCGGTTGCCCCGGGGTGACCGCTGATGTATGATAAGCTTGATTTGATTGAAGATCGCTATAGCGAACTCGAGAAACTGTTAAGTGATCCCAAAACACTAGATCAGCGCGAAGAGTGGCTGGAAATGTCAAAAGAGCTAGCTGCTATCGCCCCGGTTGTCGAGCTTTCGCGCCGACTGAAAGCAGTGAACCGGGAAATTGAAGAAGCTGATGAAATGCTCTCCGGCAGTGAAGAAGAAGATCTGAATGACTACCTGAAGACAGAGACTGAAAAATTAAAGCTCGAAAAAGAAAAACTGGAAGAAGATCTCAAAGAGTTACTCCTGCCAAAAGATCCCTATGATGAAAAAAGCGTGTTTATCGAAATCAGGGCCGGAACCGGGGGAGAAGAGGCGGCACTATTTGCGGCCGATCTTTTGAAAATGTATACTCGCTATGCAGAGAAGAGCGGTTTCAAGTCGGCGCTGGTTGATGCGCATGAAACTGATATCGGTGGATATAAAGAGGCAATCTTGAGTGTTGAGGGCAAGGGGGCTTTCAGCCGCCTCAAATACGAGAGCGGAGTGCATCGTGTCCAGCGGATTCCTTCAACCGAATCGGGAGGAAGAATCCATACTTCCGCTGCTACTGTCGCTGTTTTACCTGAAGTTGAAGAGGTTGAAGTCGATATTAATCCGCAGGATTTGCGGATTGATACTTTCTGCGCAACCGGCCCGGGCGGGCAGAGTGTTAACACCACTCAGTCTGCAGTCCGGATTACTCATGTGCCAACCGGAGTGGTGGTCAGCTGCCAGGATGAAAAATCTCAACTGCAAAATAAGGATAAAGCTCTGCGTATTCTGCGCAGCCGGCTGCTTGAAAAGATTATCTCCGAACAGACTGCAGAGCTGGCTCAAACCAGGAAAACTATGGTGGGAACAGGTGATCGCAGCGAAAGGATTCGGACCTATAATTTTCCCCAGAACAGGGTTACCGATCACCGGATCGGTTTGACGCTGCACAAGATGGATCTCATTCTGGCCGGGGATCTTGATGATATTATTGATGAGCTGGCCTCAAACGAAAGAGCAGAGCAGTTAAAAGCCAACGGAGGTTAACCTGACTAATGAATCAGACTTTTGGGGAAGCTCTGCAAAGAGCTTCTTTTTGTTTGCGTGAAGCAGGTTTGGTGCAGCCCAGATTTGAAGCGGAAATACTGCTCGCATCTTTATTTAATGATGATCGGGTCAAGTTGATCACCTGCCAGGATGATTTACTCGAAGAAGCAACCCGGCTCCGTTACGAGGAAATGATCCGGCGCAGGACTAAAAAAGAACCCGTTGCCTATATCACAGGAGAAAAATATTTTTACGGGCGAAAATTTTTCGTTAACCGGAATGTCTTGATCCCGCGGCCCGAAACCGAATTACTAGTTGAGCAGGCCTTAAGATGGTCGCAAAGTTGCTTAAAATCTAAAGATAAACTGCAGATATTAGATCTGGGAACCGGCTGTGGAAATCTTGCGATCAGCCTGGCGCTGGAACTGCCGCTGGCAGAAGTCTGGGCAGTCGATATCTCCAGGGCTGCCCTGGAAACAGCGGGAGCGAATGCTGATTTTCATCAGGTAACAAAACGGATTCATTTCCTGGAAAGTAATTATTTTAATGCTTTTAAAGGGCTTACGGCACCGTTGTTTGATCTAATTGTCAGCAATCCGCCGTACATAAGCAGCAAGGAGATGACTTCTTTGCCAGGGTCAGTAGTTGATTACGAGCCGCACCAGGCACTAAATGGGGGGAGAGACGGTCTTGATGCTTTCCGAAAAATATTAACCGATCTTGAAGGATATGCTCGAAAACCGACTGTCCTGCTTCTGGAGATTGGCGCCAATCAACAGGTGGCGGTGGGCAGGCTCTTCAGGAAAAGCAGAGCCTTCAGGCTGATTGGTTGGCGCGTTGATCTTAGCGGCCGACCGCGATTATATTTTGGTGTAATCTAACTTTATCTTTTGCGATTACCTGCTTAGCCTAATAAATTTTTTACTGTCTCCATAACAGGTTCACTAATATCAAGATTACTCTCTTCTTCTGTTTTGCATAAATCCTTTCGCGGGTGAACAATATATAAATTACTCCGGCTACCACAGCAATCGCTGTAAATGTAGAATTACTATCGACAGCAGTATTAATATTCATGGCATAATGATCAATGTAACCTAAACCTGACCACATTTTACAAGCAAAAATTTAATAGTTCCTTAACATTCTTGCCAAAGATTGACCCAGAACGCCTTCTATACTTGATTGTGCAAGTAATAAATATATTGGAGGCAAAAAAAATGAAAAGCACAATCAAGGTTTTAGGTATCACTTTATTATTGGTGTTAGCTCTGTCAACAGCAGCTTTCGCCTCTAATGGTAACGGTCCGAGCTATGAGGTTTGTGTGAAAGATTTTATGGATCCTGCAGATGTAGCCCGCTTTGAACAAATCATCGCCGATTACCAGGCAGCCATGGAGTCACTGAGAGGCAATCCCGAAGCCTTTGATGAGCGGTTAGCACTCAAAATTGAAAAGCGTAACGCGCTGGCTGAGTTCGTGCCTGATGAATTTAAAGACCGCTTCTCGAACTTTAATACTGAAAAGCAAGGCATGCAACATCAGGGCGGAAACAAAGGCAACCGCTAAAAAACAGATTGATCAGTTCGAAGAGTGTAGATTGAAAGATAAACGTGCCAAAGGAATTATTCCTTTGGCACGTTTATGTAGATCGAGCCAGCCACAGAGGTGGGCAGGTCAGGTGCAGTAAAAGTTCTTGGTAAGCCTTGGGCAATAACGATCTAACTTTCCTGTTTAGCTGTTGCATGGTTGCGACTTAGTCGTCGCTCAACGCCACATAGCCGCCATATGCAAACTGCTCCTACAATTCAAGCAGTATTTGTTTTTCGTTGGCAGGTAATAAATTCACGGCCATCATGGATATCTCGTTTAGCTCTAAAAGCTCCTATTCTGTTAACACAGTGTCCATTCTTTGGTTAATTTCTTCAAACTCTTCCTGAGTCGCTCTTTAGGGTTCTGTAGTAATTACTGCGCTGTTTGTAGCGCAGCCAGAAACTAAAAGAGTTATTAACGTCAAAAGAGCTATTTAAAAGCTCTCATAAGGCAGATCTCCTTTTATCTCTAAATATATAAAGCACTACCCAAATGCTTCATAAATCCCTTAGGAACATAAGCTTATTAAGTTGATGTATGGCTCAGGTTATTGCCTATATTTTACAAACATTGCTATAGCCCATGTAACAGCAAGCAGCATAATAAGGACTACGACTAAAAAGCCCCATTTTTCTTCAGATATAGCCATGCTGATTGCATAGAACGCCTGAACAAAAAATCCAATATTATATCTCCAATCAGTTGCATATTTGATGTTATTAAAATAATATTTATAGCTCTTTACTCAACTACATGACCTGCATTTATTCCAACCTTGTATGCGTTTGCGCAAACGTTTGCAAAAACGCAAACGTTTTTGTTTTTGTAACCGTTTAAAATTTTAACATCTTTACCGGCAGTTCATTTTCCCAAACCCAACCGCACAACCAGCTTTTCCGGCAAGCCGGCAAAGAGCAGTTTCTTTTGGGCTTCCCGAACAGCGTAGTTCAACCGGCGCAGCTGAACTGTTTTTGTTTTATCATCATAGAGCACATAGGAGCTACGCGGATCGCGATCCCTGGGTTGCCCGACACTGCCGACATTGATTAAATATTTACAGCCCGGCTTGATTTTAACTACGTCATAAAAAGACCTGATAATCTGCTTATCCTGAGTAAAGCAGAGCGGCACGTGGGTATGCCCGTTAAAGCAGAGGTCGCTTTCCTGGTGTGCGAAGTGTAATTCTGCTTCTTCTACTTTCAGGACATAACCCCAACCTTCAGGCTGATAGAGATTGCTGTGCACCAGTGTGAAATCGGAGACGGTGGCAATCAGGGGCAACTGGCGCAGATAGGCGAGCTGTTCATCTGAAAGCTGCTCCCGGGTCCATTCGATGATCTCAGCAAGCTGTGGGGGGAAATCATTAAGATGTGCATCCTGTGAGCAGTAGTAGTCATGGTTGCCGCAGATGATAACGGCTGCCAACTCTTTTATCTTGTCGAGGCAAAGTGCCGGATCGGCATTGTAGCCAACTGTGTCTCCTAGACATAATAATTGATCGGCACCATGCTGCTGAGCATCTTCGATGACCGCAGTCAAAGCTTCCCAATTGCTGTGCACATCACTTAATATTGCATATTTCATCTTATGTGGTTAAAATCAGCCTTTAACTAAAGATCATTTTCAGCTGAAGCTAGCTAATACCTCACCGGTCAGTTAAGTTCTTTACCGGTAGAGGTGATCGTCAGCTTTCCATGCTTAACCCCTTTGACCCCGATTAACTGGCCGGCCAGCTGCTTTGCTTCACCGGCAGGACCTTTGATTACCATCACTTCTAAGCAGTGTTCGTGTTCCAAGTGAACATGCATTACTGAAATAATCAGGTTGTGATGATCGTGCTGCAGCTTTAGTAATAGATCGCTCAGGCCCCGAACATGATGGTTGTAGATAATGGTGATTGTTCCGGCAACTTCCTCGTCGTCCCTTGACCATTCCACCTCGACAAGCTGATTGCGAATCAAATCTCTAATTGCCTCAGAACGGTTAGGAAATCCTTGCTTTACTATTTCCCGGTCAAGCCTGTCTAAAAGTTTTTTCTCCATTGATATGCCAAAGCGTATTAAATCGGGCATCACAGTCCGCCTCCTGGTTTATTTTTAATTATAGCACAGTGCTTTTGCCCTTTTTCACAAAACTGTTGACGCAATTTGATCTGAGCAAAGCGGGTAATTGAAATCTAGCAGGGTATACTCTATAATTGGTCGAAGAAATATAATATCTAAGTCTATCAACTCCTGGAGTGGGGGTACAGTTGTTGTTCTGGAGCATATTTTTCAGTACTCTTGGCGGGCTGGGTCTTTTTTTGTTTGGCATTCAGATCATGGCTTCCGGGATGCAAAAAGCGGCCGGTGACCGTTTCCGGCGCATCCTCGAAATGCTCACCAATAATCCGGTCCTGGGAGTACTGACCGGTATTATTGTGACGGTTCTGGTGCAAAGCAGCAGTACTTCTACCGTCATGGTGGTTGGTTTTGCCAATGCCGGTTTAATGAACTTATCCCAGGCGATCAGCGTAATCATCGGGGCGAATATCGGCACTACGGTTACTGCCCAGATTATCTCATTTAAAATAGGGGCGATCGCCTTTCCAATCATCGGGGTTGGTTCACTGCTTAACTTTTTCGGCCGTCGCCGCCTTCATCGCTACCTGGGTCAAACCCTGCTTGGGTTTGGCCTTTTATTTTTAGGGATGACAACGATGTCCGGCGGCATGAGTCCACTGCGCGAATATGAAGCATTTCATTCGCTGTTGTTGCAATTTGCCAGTTATCCAATCCTTGGTATTCTGTGCGGCGCAGCTTTTACGGCTGTTGTCCAGAGTAGCAGTGCAGCCACCGGGGTAATTATCGCTCTGACCCTGCAAGATCTGATTCCCTTTAATGCTGCTGTTCCCCTGGTTTTGGGCACCAATATTGGGACCTGTGTTACAGCAATTCTCGCCAGCATCGGGGCAAACGTTGCCGCCAGGAGAGCAGCAGTTGCGCACGTGCTTTTTAATTTGATTGGAGTAATCCTCGCTTTAGTCTTTTTGAAACCCTTTACGGCTTTGATCCTGGAAACTGCATCTACGGTTCCGCGTCAGGTCGCTAACACCCATACGATCTTTAACACCTTGAATACCTTAGTATTCCTGGTTTTTATCAAATACTTTTCCCGGTTAGTCTGTTGGATTGTGCCCGGTGAGGATAAAAAAATTGAATTTGGCCCAAAATATTTAGATTCCCGTATTCTAAAAACTCCGGCGGTAGCCATTGGTGGTGCCAAACAGGAGCTATTACGGATGGCCGGTATTGCCCGGGAAATGCTTGATGAATCAATGCTGGTTTTTCTGAATAATGATCTAAAGCAGATCAAGCATATTGAGCAGATGGAAGAGCTGGTTGATGGTCTGGAAAAGGAGATCAACATTTACCTTGCAGAGCTGTCCCAGCATTCTCTTTCCAGTGAACAATCGAAAGAGGTTGCCGGCTTGATGTCGGCGGCTAATGACCTAGAGCGGATTGGCGATCATGCCGAAAATATTATGCAGCTATCCGAAATAAAAACGGAAGAGCGGCTACCCTTTTCAGCTACAGCGCTGGAAGAGATCACTGCAATGTATGAAATGGTAGTTTCCATGTTGGAAAAAGCAATCAAGGCTTTCGAGCATAACGATCGAGAACTGGCTCGCTTTGTAGTTTCTGAAGATGACCTGGTTGATAATGAAGAAAAAGTTTTACGTAAAAAGCACATCGATCGGATTAATACGAAGAAATGTTACCCGCAGTCCGGGGTGATCTTTCTGGATTTATTGAGCAACCTTGAAAGGGTTGCCGATCATGCCAATAATATTGCCTATCTTGTGGTGGAAGAGTAACTGCTTAGCGGGGAGAGATCATGGCGAGAATCAACAAAAAAATCAGGGGAACCCTGCTGCTCGATAACAGCCTGTCATCAATCGGGAAAGCAGCGGAAATACTGAAAGCAGGCGGCCTGGTTGCTTTTCCGACTGAAACAGTTTATGGTCTCGGTGCCCGAGCCACTGATCCTGCTGCTGTGAAGAAAATATTTACAGTCAAGGGCCGTCCGGCTGATAACCCCCTCATAGTTCATCTAGCCTCCCCCAGGCAGCTCGATGATGTAGCTCTGGAGATCCCTCCGGAAGCAGAATTGCTGGCCAAGAGATTTTGGCCGGGTCCGTTGAGCCTTGTCCTCAAACGTTCAAAATTAATTGCACCGGAAGTGAGTGCCGGTTTACAGACTGTTGCCGTGCGGATGCCGGCTCATCCAACAGCCCTCAAACTAATCAAGGCTGTTGGTGATCCCCTGGCTGCACCCAGTGCGAATCTGGCCGGCCGGCCCAGCCCCACATCATATCAACATGTCCTCAATGATTTGTCAGGCAAGATTGATGCCGTGATCAAAGCTACTCACTGCCGGATTGGGGTCGAATCGACAGTTCTGGATTTAACCGTTGATCAACCAGTTATCCTCAGGCCAGGCGGAGTGCCCAGGGAAGATCTGGAAGAGGCACTGAATCGGCAGATAATGGTTGCCGGAACAAAGCATAAGCCTGATTCCCCAAGTTCACCGGGTATGAAGTATCGGCACTATGCGCCGTCTGCACCGCTGATCCTGATCACGGGCGAGCCGGACAGAAGAAAGCAGTTGATCGCCAGCCTTGCCGAGAGCTTCCGGCGACAGGGTTTTAAAGTCGGTTTGTTGAATAAAAAAATGGATCTGGTTTATGGAGAAAAAGAACAATGCGCAAAAATGGCCGCCGCCCTGTACAATCGACTGCGGTTACTGGATCTGAGAGCAGTAGATTTGATTCTGGCTGAAGAAACCGGAAATGATGGCCTCGGTCTTGCGGTCATGAACCGCCTGCGCAAAGCGGCGTTTAGAATTCTTAAAGTATGATCGAAGTCTTTTAAGGGAGGCAAATATTGCTAAGCATCCTCTTTATCTGCACCGGGAATACCTGCCGCAGTCCACTGGCAGAATACCTGCTGCACTCTCTTCTCGAGCAGGAGAAAACCGCTTTTAAAGTCAAGGTTTCATCAGCAGGTCTACATGTCCGGGATCAACAGATTATCGCAGCAGAAGCAAGCAGGTTACTTGATGAAGCGAAAATCCGGCACGATCCCCGGAGAGCGGCCATAGCTGTTAATCATAAAACAGTAAGCGAAGCCGACCTGATCCTGACCATGACTGACGACCAGCTCAGGCAAATATGCCTGCGTTTTCCGGAGGTTACCGGAAAAACCTTTTTGTTGAAGGAATATTGTGATCTTGGCGGTGGTGACGTTGAAGATCCAATCGGCGGGAG
>CAZAKI010000013.1:36898-44851 GCA_964485855.1 uncultured Syntrophomonadaceae bacterium
TGTGGCACTGGCATCGGCATGGCAATAGTGGCCAATAAACACCGGGGAATCCGCGCTGCTTTATGCGCCGATTCCTATTCTGCCCGCCTGGCCCGCGAGCATAACAACGCCAATATCCTGACTCTCGGGGCAAGAGTGATCGGCTCCGGTCTGGCAGAAGAAATTGTCAGCGTATTTATCAATTCATCATTTGTCGGAGACAGGCATGAAAGGCGAGTAAAAAAAATTGAAGCCTTAGACCAGTACTGACAAATTTGCACTAGCAGTTCAAGAAATAGAGATTTGATTTGCTGCACAATATCGAGCTTATCACTTAAATTAGCAGATGGAGATGTTCAAAGTAGATGAATCATTTAAATGAAGCAATGGAAAACAGGACCCTAACGATGATTGACCCCGAAATAGCCGCAACCATTAAACAGGAAATAAAACGTCAACAGGAAACTTTGATCATGATTGCTTCTGAAAACCTGGTCAGCCAGGCAGTGCTGGAAGCCCAGGGCTCTGTTTTGACTAATAAATACGCTGAAGGATACCCGGGTCTGCGTTATTATGGTGGGTGCCTGTGTGTAGACAAGGCTGAAGAGTTGGCTTGCAGCAGAGCTAAGGATATTTTCCAGGCAGAACATGTCAATGTCCAACCACATTCAGGCACCTCGGCTAACATGGCTGTTTACCTGGCCTTACTTGAGCCCGGTGATCGCATCCTGGGTATGGATTTAAGCCATGGCGGGCATCTGACGCATGGCAGCAAAGTTAATATTTCCGGACTTTACTACGATGCTTTCAGCTACAAAGTCGACCGCGAATCGAATTTGATCCATATTGATCAGGTCCGGGCTAAGGCGCTCGAGACAAAACCGAAGCTAATTATTGCCGGGGCCAGCTCCTATCCGCGCAGAATCGATTTTGAAGGTTTTAGAGCGCTGGCGGAAGAAGTGGGTGCCATATTCATGGTTGACATGGCTCATACAGCCGGGCTGATTGCGGCCGGTGTTCATCCAAACCCGGTGCATAGCGCCGATATCGTTACAGCCACAACCCATAAAACATTTCGCGGTCCGCGGGGAGGCTTAATTCTCTGCCGTAGCAAGTATGCTGCAGCGATCGATAAAGCTGTTTTTCCCGGTTTACAGGGTGGTCCGCTGATGCACACCATCGCCGCAAAGGCTGTATCCTTTAAAGAGGCCCAGCAACCCGGTTTTGTTCAGTACCAGCAGGCAGTGTTGGACAGCGCCAGGGCTCTGGCAGAAGGATTGCTTGAACATGGTTTTAACCTGGTTACCGGGGGCACCGATACACACCTTGTCCTGATTGACTTGCGTAATAAAAAGATCAGCGGCCGGGATGCAGAAAAATTATTGGAAAGTGTTAAGATTACAGTCAATAAAAATGTTATTCCCTATGACCCCAGGGGAGCCAATGATCCCAGCGGAATCAGGCTGGGTACTCCGACTCTTGCTTCAAGAGGGATGGGGCCGCGGGAAATGAAAATGATTGCCGGCTTAATCAGCTCCGCCCTTGATCAGCGGAGTGATTCAAATCGCCTCCAGAAAATAAAAGAGGAGGTGGATATGCTCTGCAATACTTTCCCCGCTTACTAATCATGTTTTGAGGAGATGAGTTAAATGCAAAATGTAACTGTTCTCAATCATCCGCTGGTTCAGCATAAGCTGACCCTCTGCCGGAAAAAAGAAACGGAAAACTGGCAATTTCGTGATTTGGTCGAAGAGATTACCGCGATGCTGATCTATGAGGCTACCAAGGATATGGAAACTGTGGAGGCCGACATTGTCACCCCGGTTTCTGCGGCCAAGGGGATCCTGATTAAAAGGCCCAATCCCGTTTTTGTGGCTGTTCTGAGGGCCGGGCTGGGAATGGTACCCGGAGCCTTAAGGCTTTTCCCCTATGCCCGCGCCGGCCATATCGGTTTATATCGCGATCACGACACCCATGTTCCCGTTGAATATTATTGTAACTTACCTCCTAATATAAATGACCTCGATTGCTTCCTGCTTGAACCGATGCTGGCCACCGGTGGTTCGGCAGCGCATGCGGTTGATATGCTCAAAAAAGCCGGAGTAAAAAAGATAAAACTGCTCAGCCTGATTGCTGCTCCGGAAGGGATCAAAATGATTACGACCAATCACCCGGATATCAGAATTTACCTGGGAGCTCTTGACGAAAAGCTGAATGAAAATGCCTACATTGTACCAGGTTTGGGCGATGCCGGCGATCGGCTCTTTGGCACAGCCTGAAAAAGTAGCGGAGGGTAATAATGGCCAGACCGGAATGGGATCAATATTTTATGGAAATAGCTGTGGTTGTCGCTTCACGCTCCACCTGTCTGCGCCGTCAGGTTGGAGCGTTGCTTGTATTGAATAAAAGAATATTATCCACCGGTTATAATGGCGCTCCGGTCGGCCTCAGTCACTGTGGAGAAATCGGCTGCCTGCGTGAACAGCTAAAGGTGCCATCCGGCGAACGGCACGAACTCTGCCGCGGCCTGCATGCTGAACAGAATGCCATTATCCAGGCGGCCGTCCATGGCGTTGCCATTAACGGGGCGGAGCTTTTCTGTACCCACTATCCCTGCGCGGTTTGCGCCAAAATGCTGGTCAATGCCGGGATTAAATCAGTAGTATTGGCTCACAACTACCCCGATGAACTGGCTAAAGCACTTTTCGCCGAAGCTGGAATTAAGGTCAGATATATAGTATAATTATTGCTGCTTGTTATGATTAATAATGTTCATATTGTCAGACTATAGTTTGCTATTCTTCTTGTTTAATCAGGCACAATATTAGACAGGTGGTGAAGTCTTTTGACTGTTGAACTGGTCAAAGCCATTAAAAATGCAGAAAATGAAGCGGAAAATAAGATCCGTGAAGCTCAGCAGAATGCCCGCCAGGTTATCAGGGAAGCGGAAAATGCTGCCGAAACAGAATTGAAGCAGGCAGCGGCAGCCGCCGGAGAGGAAGCTAAAAAGCTGATTCTTAAGGCGGAGGAAGAAGCAGCTGCTGAAACCATACCGATCAATGAAAAACAGCGGGAGACGATCGCCGCTTTGAAAGCTGAAGCTGCCGGGCGAATGCCTGAAGCGCTGGCCCTGTTGAAAGCAAAGGTAGTGAAAACCGATGCCGATCATTGAGATGAAAAAAGTATTCCTGCTTGCCCACAAGCAGGAAAAAGAAAAAGTTTTTGATCTGCTTCATCATTTAAATCTGGTCCAGTTGCTGGACGTTAAAAACGAAAAAAGCTGGGATGAATTTTCCAGCTTGCTGGAACCTGACCAGCCCGGTGATTCCGCCGCGGAATATGATGAACGGATTACGATGATTCGTTACTGCCTGGATTTTTTCCAGCGTCATTTTCCGGTTCGTAAAAGTTTTATTCAACAGTTTACCGGGGCCAAGCTCGAGCTGTCCCCTCCCCAGTATAATCAGTATGTTGAAGATCTGGAAAAAGTGCAGGAAATCTATGAATCATGCCGCCGGCTCGAGGAAGAACTGGCGGCGGTACGCAATGAAGAGACTCATCATTTGAACCTGATCACTGAATTTGAGCCCTGGGAGCCCCTTGATGTTCCCCTTGAAGCTATTGCAGACGGGCCCTATACGGTGATGCGCCTGCACATTTCAACCAATGATAATCTTGAATTGATTAAAACCAGACTGGATGAAATGCTCAGTGCTTTTCACCTGGAAGTGGTCTCCTCTGACCACGAGTATGCTTATTTTTTCTTTATCTGTCCTGCTGATCAATATCAGCTGGCACAGGATATTTTCAAAGAAAAAGCGGTTACAACTGCCAGTTTTCCAGGCATTAAAGGCACGGCCAGCGAAAACATCGCGGCCAGCAAAGAATTTATGGCTACCATCGGCGACAGGCGGGAGCAGATTCTGACCAGGGTTGAAACTCTCCTTGAACAACGGCCAATGTTGATGGCTTGCTACGATTATGCCGATAATGAATATAAGAAATTGGATGCGGTTTCAAACCTGGCCCGAACGGACAACAGCTTTTTACTGGAGGGGTGGGTTCCGGCACCGGTTCTCGCTGATCTTGAAAATAGCGTCACAACCAATACAGAAACCGCGGTCATCATGTCACGTGATCCGCTGTCCCGGGAAGAGGTGCCCGTGCTTCTTCATAACCAGGGCCCTGCTGATGCCTACGAAGTTGTAACCAAGCTGTACAGCACCCCGCGGCGCAGTGAACTTGATCCCACCCCGTACCTGGCCCCATTTTTCTTTGTTTTTTTCGGAATCTGTCTTTCCGATGCCGGATATGGCCTGGTATTGTCCCTGATTGCCCTCTTCGTGATGAAAAAACTGAAACTGGGCGGAATGGGAAAGCAGCTTTTAAAGTTGCTTTTTTATGGTGGCCTTTCGGCGATTGTTTTTGGCGCCCTGCTCGGCAGTTATTTTGGCGATCTGCTTGGCTTGCCGGCCCTCTGGTTTAATCCTCTCGAAGATCCGATGCGCATGCTGTTTTACTGTTTTGCCATCGGCCTGGTCCATATCTATTTTGGGATGGGTCTGCAGGCATACCGTAATATCAAGGCCGGCCAGGTTTCCAGCGCCCTCTTCGATCAGGGTTTCTGGTTTATTTTCTTAAACGGCCTGATTTTGCTTCTAATCCCCGATTATGCTGCAGTCGGTCGCTGGCTGGCTATCGGTGGGGCAGCCGGTTTAATATTAACCCAGGGCCGTTCCCAGCAGGGGATTATCAAGAAATTTTTAAGCGGCCTGCTGAGCCTTTACAACATTACCGGTTATTTAAGCGATGTGCTCTCCTATTCTCGGTTGCTGGCCCTGGGCCTGGCAACCGGGGTGATTGCCGCGGCAATTAATTCCATGGGTGGAATGATTGCCGGCAGTGCGGTGGGCACGATCATTATGGTTGTGGTGCTTTTCGGTGGACATATTTTTAATATCATCATCAGTACCCTTGGTTCATATGTCCATACCAGCCGCCTGCAGTATATCGAATTCTTTGGCAAGTTTTTCGAAGGCGGGGGTAAAGGTTTCGAGCCTTTCGGCATGAAGACCCAGTATGTTGATGTCGTCGAAACTGAAGAAGCTTAGCTTAACTTGATATAATTTCCCCTGTGGGAAAATTTCAATCCTTGAGATGAACTATTGCTTAGAAGAAAAGGGAGGCTTTTAATGATGGATGGAATTCAGATTGCACTGCTGGGAGCTGCTTTAGCTGTCGGCCTGGCTGGAATCGGATCGGCAATCGGGGTTGGCATTGTCGGTCAGAGCGCTGCCGGACTGGTAACCGAAGATCCCGACAAATTCGGTCAGACCCTTTTGCTGCAGGCACTGCCCGGCACCCAGGGTATTTACGGACTATTAACCGGTTTTATTATCATGCAGCGAGTGGGCATCATCGGTGGAGAGCTGCTGTCGCTTTCGGTTGCCGACGGCTATGCTTTTCTAATGGCCTCTATCCCGATCGCGATCGTCGGTCTGCTTTCAGCCGTCTACCAGGGCCGGGTTTCGGCCGCAGCAGTCGGCCTGGTAGCCAAGAGGCCGGAAGAGCTTGGTAAAGGCATTGTTTACGCGGTTATGGTTGAAACTTATGCGGTGTTGGCCCTGCTGGCCTCAATCATGCTGCTCTTCGGTATTCCTGTATAAAAAGGAGTGAGTGGGATGAAAGAAGGAGCGGAGCGGATTACTAACCGCATTGTAAATGATAGCGATGAACAGGCCAGGGCGATTCTTGGTGAAGCCAACGAAAAAGCAGCCTTAATTAAAAAGGAAGCTGCTGATCAGGCCGCTGCCATGGCAGAGAAAATTATTGCCCAGGGCCGTAAAGAGGCTGTCGAACACAAACGGCGCATGATCGGCATTGCCGAGCTGGAAGCACGCAAGGAAGTGCTCGCTGCCAAGCAGAAGCTGATTGATGAAGCGTTTGCCGGGAGCCTTAAAGAGTTGATGGAGGCAGATCTTAAAACCTACCTGAAGCTGTTCCGGCAATTGCTGGTGGAAAATGTGCAGAGCGGCACGGAAACTGTTGCCCTCTCCAGCAAAGACCTGAAGCGAATCCCTGCTGATTTCTGGAAAGATATCAATGAAGAGCTGCAGACTAAAGGTAAAGCAGGCAAGCTTGTTCCGGCCAAAGAACCACGTGATATCCACGGTGGCTTTATTTTGCTTGCGGAAGGGGTAGAAATTAACTGCTCCTTCGAGGCTTTGCTGACGATGAAACGCGATGAACTGGAACCGGAAGTAGCTGCTGTACTGTTTAGTTAGCATCAAAGCTTTCCGGAGAAAGGAGGGTGGGCGACAACGATGCCAGTCCTGGATGAGACAGTTTATGCCTATGCCGTTGGCCGGGTCAGGGCCATGGAAACAAGGTTAATTGATCGCGGGCGCTTCGAACGGATGGTTGACGCTAATACGGCGGATGAAGCCCTGAAGATCCTGACTGAAACTGACTATGCCAATGCAATTGGCGAGATCGATAGCGTTTACAATTTCGAGACAATATTAGCAGCGGAACTGAAGCACACTTTTGACACGATCTTAAAAATATCACCAAGCCCGCAGCAAATTGCTGTCCTGGCTTTGCGTTATGATGTGCATAATCTGAAAGTCCTTTTTAAAGAGAAATTTCTCGGGATCAAAACCGAGCTGTTAATCGGGGCCGGAACGATGGCCACCGATAAGTTGGAGCTGGCCATTAACGAAGAAGACTTTCGGGACCTGCCCGGCCGGCTGCGGCCGGTAGCTGAAAAGATCAGCGAGGAGTTTCCGCTGAACCGCAACCCGCAGCTAATTGATCTGGCGCTTGACCAGGTTCTCTATGCCGAACTGCTGGCTGAAGCGGTTAACAATAAAGCTGATTTTCTAACCGGGCTCTTCCAGCGGCAAATTGACCTGATCAATATAAAATCCCTGATTCGCATTAAACGGATCGGTCTTGACCGTGAATTTTTAAGAACGGTGCTCCTTGCAGGCGGCTGTTTGCCTCTTGATCGTCTCTTAGCCTTAATTGACGAGCCGCTTGAGTCGGTGATTACCTCTCTGGCGATGAGTGATTACTCTGAACTGGTCAGCGAGGGTCTGCGCGAGTGGATTGATCGCGGCAGCGCCGCCCGCCTGGAAAAATTATCTGATGATTATATTACTGCCTACTTGAAAAGGGGCAAGTGGACTCCTTTTGGCCCCGAGCCGTTAATTGGCTATCTTTGGGCTAAAGAGATGGAGATCAAAAATATCCGCTTAATACTGGTTGGCAAGATCAATAAACTGCCCGCTGAAGCGATTAGGGAGCGATTACGTGATGGCTACCTATAAACTGGCTGTAATTGGCGACAAGGATTCCATTTTGGGGTTCAAAACTATTGGTGTTGATACATACCCGGTTACGAATAGCGATGAAGCCTTAAAAGCAATTAAAAAACTGGTTGCCGACGAATACGGGGTTATCTTTATGACTGAAGAGCTGGCCGGCGAGATGCAGGATGTCCTCGATGAACTTAAAAAGCGTTTTCTGCCGGCGGTAGTGCTCATCCCCAACAGCAAGGGAACCCTGGGGATCGGAATGGAACAGATCAAGCGCAACGTTGAAAAAGCGATCGGCGCAGATATTCTTTTCAGGAAAGAAGGTTGATAACTTGGATGCTGGCAGGATAATAAAAGTTTCCGGCCCCCTGGTAGTAGCAGATAACATGGGTGAAGCCCGGATGTACGATATGGTCAGGGTTAGTGAAGCACGCCTGCTGGGCGAAATTATTGAGCTGCACAGTGACCGGGCCTCGATCCAGGTTTACGAGGAAACCGGAGGACTGGGGCCGGGTGAACCGGTTTACACCACGGGCGACCCCTTGAGCGTGGAACTTGGACCCGGCCTGATCGAAGCGATCTTTGATGGCGTGCAGCGTCCCCTGGATATCATTCGTCAGCAGGTAGGCGATTATATTACCCGCGGAGTTGAAGT
>CAZAKI010000013.1:44951-46094 GCA_964485855.1 uncultured Syntrophomonadaceae bacterium
CTGGCCAAATGGGCCGATGCGGAGATTGTGGTCTACATCGGCTGCGGCGAACGCGGCAACGAAATGACCGACGTGCTAATGGAATTTCCGGAGTTAAAAGACCCGAAATCGGGCGAACCCTTAATGAAGCGAACGGTGCTGATTGCCAACACCTCGAACATGCCGGTGGCGGCGCGCGAAGCATCGATTTATACCGGGATCACCATTGCCGAGTACTTCCGGGACATGGGTTACAGTGTGGCCCTGATGGCCGATTCGACCTCGCGCTGGGCCGAAGCTTTGCGTGAGATGTCCGGTCGCCTGGAAGAGATGCCCGGTGAAGAAGGATACCCGGCCTATCTCGGTTCCCGCCTGGCTGATTTTTATGAACGCTCGGGACGGACGATCTGCCTTGGCAGTGACACCAGGGAGGGCGCTCTGACCGCAGTTGGAGCTGTATCACCCCCCGGTGGCGACTTATCAGAGCCGGTTTCCCAGGCAACCTTGCGGATTGTTAAAGTCTTCTGGGGCCTTGATGCCTCACTGGCTTACCGGCGCCACTTCCCGGCGATTAACTGGCTGCTCAGCTATTCGCTTTATCTTGACAATGTAGCCGAGTATTTCCGCGACACCATAGGCGATCAGTGGAACCAGATGCGCCGTGAAGCGATGCGTCTCTTACAGGAAGAAGCTGAACTGGAAGAGATCGTGCGCTTAGTCGGCGTCGATGCCTTGTCCGCCAAGGAGCGGTTGGTTCTCGAGACGGCCAAATCGCTGCGGGAAGACTTTTTGCATCAGAATGCCATGCACGAAATAGACACTTACAGTTCTTTAAATAAACAGTTTCGCATGCTTGAGCTGATCTTAACCTTCCACCATCAGGCGGGAGCCCTGGTGGAGAAAGGCGAACTTGATCTCGATCTGGACCGCCTGTTTGCCCTGCCGGTCCGGGAACGCATTGCCCGGGCCCGCTATGTGCCTGAAGATCAGCTGCAGGAACTTGACACCATCGAAGCGGAAATCAAGACGCAGGTTGCTTCGATTGCCGGTGAAGGAGGAGATGAAGATGCTTAAGGAATACAAAACAATTGCCGATATTGCCGGCCCCCTGATGCTGGTGGAAAAAGTGGAAGGGATCAAGTATGGTGAGCTGACTGAAATTGA
>CAZAKI010000013.1:46194-49137 GCA_964485855.1 uncultured Syntrophomonadaceae bacterium
CCCTATGCGCGCGATTACCCTTCCGAGTTCATTCAAACCGGGGTTTCGGCCATCGATGGCATGAATACCATGGTGCGGGGGCAGAAACTGCCTATATTTTCCAGTTCAGGCCTGCCGCATTCCAGGCTGGCGGCGCAAATTGCCCGCCAGGCCAAGGTGCTGGGCACCGAATCGAAATTTGCCGTTGTTTTTGCGGCCATGGGCATTACCTTTGAAGAAGCCGATTACTTTATTAAAGACTTTCGCAAGACCGGGGCGATTGAACGTGCCATTCTCTTTATTAACCTGGCCGATGACCCGGCTATTGAACGAATTGCTACCCCCAGGATGGCCTTAACCGCCGCCGAGTACCTGGCTTATGAAAAAGATATGCATGTGCTGGTAATCTTAACCGACCTGACCAACTATGCCGAAGCACTGCGGGAGATTTCCGCGGCCCGTAAAGAGGTTCCCGGCCGTCGTGGTTATCCCGGCTATCTCTACACCGACCTTTCGATGATCTACGAACGGGCGGGAAGGATCCAGGGCCGTGAAGGCTCGATTACCCAGCTGCCGATTTTAAGTATGCCGGAAAATGATAAGACTCATCCCATTCCCGACCTGACCGGCTACATCACCGAAGGGCAGATCATTTTAAGCCAGGAGCTGCACCGCAAAGGTATGTACCCGCCAATCGATGTTTTGCCGTCGCTTTCTCGGCTTAAAGACAAGGGAATCGGCGAGGGTAAAACCCGCGAAGACCATGCTGATACAATGAACCAGCTTTACGCAGCCTATGCCCGCGGTAAAGAGGCGAAAGAACTGGCCGCAATTTTAGGTGAAGCCGCCCTGTCCGAAGCCGACAAGAAGTTCTCCCGCTTTGCCGATGAATTTGAAAGCCGCTACGTTTCGCAGGGCGAGGAGGAAGACCGCAGTATTGAAGAAACCCTGCAGCTTGGCTGGGACCTGCTGGCCCTGCTGCCCCGCGCCGAATTAAAACGGGTGCGTGATGCTTTCCTGGAGAAGTACCTCCCTGCCCGGGAGGAGGTTTAAGTTATGGAAATTCGGGTCAACCCAACCCGCATGGAGCTGAACCGCCTCAAGAAGCGTCTGAAGATGGCGGAACGGGGCCATAAACTTTTAAAAGACAAGCGTGATGAGCTGATCCGTCAGTTCTTAATTTTAGTGCGCAAGAATAAAGAGCTGCGGGAAGATATTGAAAAGGAACTGTCCGGCGCATTTGCCCAGTTTCTGCTGGCCCGGGCGGTTATGCCTTCTGAGTTTCTGGAAGAAGCCCTGATGTACCCGACCAAAACGCTCAGCCTGGAAATTCATAAGCAAAATATTATGAGCGTTTATGCCCCGAAGTTTACCTGGGCCGAAGAGGATACAGCCGAGGGAGAGGAAAACAGCATCTACCCCTACGGTTTTTCAGAAACTACCGCCGAGCTTGATTCCTCGATTGAAACCCTTTCGGCAGTTTTATCCCGGCTGATGGAGCTGGCCGAGGTCGAGAAAGCGGTTCAGCTGCTGGCTGAAGAGATTGAAAAAACCAGGCGCCGGGTTAACGCTTTGGAATACGTCCTGATTCCAAAGCTTTCCGATACCATTAAATATATTACGATGAAACTTGATGAAAATGAACGCGGCGCGCTGACCAGGTTGATGAAGATCAAGGATGTCGTGCGGGCCAAGATGTAACCTGCAACCTGGACTTTTATGTAGTAAAGAGCTGATTAAACCTTATTGTACCGCTTCGCTGCCCGGCAGAGAAGCGGTTTTGCTTCAATCACGGTTTTTCTAATCACCGGCATCACCTGCGGGTTTAAAGCCATTCTTTATTGCGGCAGACAATTAATGTATACTGTAAGCACAGAATAAACAGAAAGCTGGTGGTCAAAAGATGTTAAAAATTGGCATAAACGGATTTGGTCGCATCGGCAGGTTAACGATGCGTGCATCCCTGATGCAGGATCAGGTTAAGGTTGTTGCGGTGAATGACCTGGCAGATAATGTTACCCTGGCTCACTTACTAAAATATGATTCCAGTTACGGGGTGCTTGACGCCGAAATATCCGGCAATGATGAAGGTTTTCTGATCAATGGTGAAAAAATTCGGGTTACCTCTGAACGTGAGCCGGCCAAGATCCCATGGAAAGAGGCCGGTGTTGATCTGGTCATTGAATCCACCGGAATCTTCAGGACCCGGGACACCGCTTCCGCCCACCTCAGCGCCGGGGCAGAGCGCGTGATCATTACTGCTCCCGGAGAAGCCGATATCGTCATGGTTCTCGGGGTAAACGATCATCTCTATGATCCTGAAAAGCATGTTCTCATCTCCAACGCTTCCTGTACCACCAATGCGCTTGCTCCCCTGGCCAAGGTGTTGCATGAAAACTTCGGCATTAAAAAGGGCCTGATGAACACCACCCACTCATATACCAACGATCAAAGTTTACTTGACTTTCCCCATTCCGATTTCAGACGGGCCCGTGCGGCTGCCGTTTCACTGATTCCCACTTCAACCGGAGCGGCAAAAACAGTAGGCGTGGTCATTCCTGAACTGAAAGGCAAAATTGACGGCCTGGCGATCAGAACCCCTACCCCGACAGTTTCACTGGTTGATTTTGTAGCAGAACTGGAAAAAGAGGTAACCGTCGAGATCGTTAACGAAGCGTTGAAGAAAGAGGCAGCTGCTTCAAAATATATGGCCTACAGCAGTGAGCCTTTAGTATCCATCGACTACAAGGGAAATCCGTATTCTTCGACCGTAGACGGACTTTCAACCATGGTTATCGGCGGTAATCTGGCCAGGGTGCTGGCCTGGTATGATAACGAGTGGGCCTATTCCTGTCGTGTCATCGACCTCGCCGCAATAATCGCTTCTAAATAATAAAAATATGGGAAAGGTGATCACTTAAAATAATAGGCATAAGTGATAATCCATCCTCTCCTGGCGGGATG
>CAZAKI010000014.1:0-48582 GCA_964485855.1 uncultured Syntrophomonadaceae bacterium
ATCACATCATCACCTATTATAATCAGTTTTCAATTGAAAAACAATAATTAGTAATGACAGCCGCTTTACACTTTAGTCAGTATAAACCCGATGTGTCCCGGATAGCGAAAAAAGAAACAAATTAGGCAGGATTTCTTCTAATATTTACGAATATTCTAAGGTAAAGCAGGAAGGAGTTTTTCTTTTGATCAAAGCAGCTTTAGTTGTTAAGGGCAAGCAGGCTCCAAAACTGTTTCATTTCCTGCAGCAGTGTTCAGGTCTTAAGCTTGTTGCCCTGGCCTGTCCGGATGGATCAATCAATTGGCTGTCGGATCAGGAGAAAAAAAATTATTTTATCACCGCCGATCTTAATAAGATCGCGGCGCTAAGAGAAATTGACACCATTATTGACGGAACTGGAGATCCCCAGGTTACTGATTATTTAGAACAAAAGGTAAGTAATGGTCTGGTCATTGAACGGATAGCCAGTAATTCAGTTCTCAGTGCGATTATTAATTCACAGGAACAGGTAGCTGAAACAAGATTACTCAGAGGTGAACTGTTCGCCGTGCTCAATGCGGTCCAAGATGCGGTAGAAATTGTTGATGCCAAAGGCATAGTAAAGTATGTTAATCCAGCTTTTAGTCGAGTAACCGGCATTCCTGAGAAAAAGAGAGTCAACCGCTCAATTTTTGAAGTATCACCACACGGAGCACTAGCCCAGGCCTTAATTCAGCAGAAACCGATTACCGGTTATCGTACTTATGTTGGCGGTTCAGAGGCGGATGTTATATCAAACGCTTCACCTATTTTTATAGATGGTGAACTAATGGGAGCAGTTGTCGTTTTTCAGCCGGTCGGAGATATTCTCAAACTAATGGATGAGCTCAAGCATAGCAATGCAATTATTGATAATTTGTATGCCCAAATCGATCAAATCTCTGGCTCACAATGCAGTTTTGAAATGCTGATCGGCCAGAGTAATATATTTTGTTCTGCTGTTGATAAGGCGCGCAAAGCAGCTCGCAGCGATTCGGTTTTGCTATTAACCGGGGAAAGCGGAACGGGAAAGAGCCTTTTTGCCCGCGCGATTCATAGTGGTAGCTCAAGAAAAAAACGTCCACTAATAGTATTTGATTGTGCGGCGATTCCTGATTCACTCCAGGAGATTGAATTACTTGGCTGTGAAAAAGGGGCTATGCCGGGGATCTTACGTACCAGACTGGGTAAAATGGAACTGGCCGAAGGCAGTACCCTGTTTATCAAAGAGATCAATTCGCTAAATCCTTATTTGCAGAAACAGCTCCTGAAAGTGATTGAAGAAGAATCTTTTGTTAGGATCGGGGGGGAGCAGCCGATTCCAATTGATCTTCGAATCATTGCATCAGCTGGAGAAAATCTTCTGGATGCTTCGTACAAAGGCTACTTTCGGGAAGAATTATATCGCAAACTCAGTCTGGTATCGATTGATTTGCCTCCCCTGCGGAAACGAACTGAAGATATCCCACAGTTGGCAGAATCACTGATTGACCTTTTGAACCGTAAACTGGGGCGGAAAGTAAACAACATATCCCCCCGGGCCATGCAGGAACTGATGGCTTATGACTGGCCCGGGAATATTAGTGAATTAAAAAGTGCCATCGAACGATCGATGATCGAAGCAGACGGTCCGATTATTGAGTACCACCATCTGATGCCTTACATTGGACGACTTGGTATACTTGAACCGTCATCTTTTGAAGAAATTCTCCCGTTGGATAAGATGGAAGAAAAAATGCTTAAGTTAGCCCTGACCAGGTATGGTGAAAGTCTTGAAGGAAAGAAAAAGGCGGCACAGGCTCTGAATATTTCACTGGCTACCTTGTATAATAAATTAAAAAGATACAGCAATTGAATTGTTAATATCCGGAATGGAGGCAGAAAGATGAAGCTTTATGAGTATCTGGGGAAAGAGCTGTTTAGAGATTACGGTATTCCCGTGCCCCGCGGGAAGGTGGTATCGAGCCCGGAGGAGGCAGCTGCAGCTGCCGAAGGTCTGGCTGATGTCGTGATCAAATCGCAGGTTTTAAGCGGCAAAAGAGGCAAAGCCGGGGGAATTTCTTTTGCTTCAAGTCCAGCTGAAGCTAAAACGGAAGCTGAAAGAATTCTAAAGATGGAATTGAATGGGTTGGTAGTGGATAAACTTTTAGTTGAAGAGAAACTGAGTATCGAGCAGGAGTTGTACTTAGCGATTACAGTAGATGGTTCTGCCCGCTGTCCGGTAGTATTAGCCTCTCTAGACGGGGGTATGGATGTAGAGGAAGTTGCGGAAGAGAGAATGATCAAGTGGCCGATTGATATTTCAATTGGCATGCAGAGTTACATGGTGCGTGAAATTTGTCGCCAACTGGGAATAAGTGGTAACCTACAGAAGGAATTTATCTCCTTTCTACCGAAATTGTATCGACTTTTTCGCGCGCTTGACGCAGAGCTGGCTGAAATCAATCCTTTGGCGGTTACTCCTGACGGTCTGGTGGCGGCGGATGCCAAAGTGACCATTGACGATGATGCCCTCTATCGCCATTCGTCTCTACCGAAGATAAAAGAAAAAACTGCCCTTGAATTGAAAGCCGAAGAATTAGATCTCGCTTATGTTGAACTTGATGGTAATATCGCTATCATGGCAAACGGGGCGGGCATAACTATGGCGACACTTGATATTGTCCAGCACTATGGCGGAGCGCCGGCTAATTTCCTTGACTTCGGGGGTGGAGCTGATGTTGAGAGGACAGCCCAGGCTCTTGAACTGCTGTTAGGAACAAATCCCAAAGTGCTCTTGATTAATATTTTTGGTGGTATTACCCGCTGTGATGTTGTTGCTGAAGCTTTTGTCCAGGTTAAAGAAAGCCGGGGCATTGATTTACCGGTTTCCTTCCGTCTGGTTGGCACCAATGAAACTGAAGGAAGAGATATCCTGGCAAAAGTGGGGATCAAAGCTTTCACGACAATGGATGAAGCAGTACGCCACGCTGTGGAGCTTACCGGGGCTGCTTAAGGCATCATTTTTGATGGTAGCAGCCTGTTACGATAGTTAGGTGGCAAAATAAGCGGATGATATGTCGGAGAGGAGTTAAGGATGGCAATTTATGTAAATGAAAAAACCCGGGTCCTTGTGCAAGGAATCACCGGAAAACAAGGATCCTTTCATACCGGGCAGATGCTGGCTTACGGTACGCAGATTGTCGGCGGAGTCTCACCGGGTAAAGGTGGACAAAAAGTTGAAGGAGTTCCTGTATTTGATACGGTCTTTGCAGCGATGGAGAAAGAACCTGCCGAAGCGGCCATACTTTTTATCCCGGCTCCCTTTGCCCGAGATGCTGCTTTAGAGGCTCTTGATGCAGGTTTAAAACTAGTAGTATTAATTCCCGAGCATATTCCCTTGCATGATGCAATGGAGATTATGGCTTATGCCAAAGCTAAGAACGCAGTGGTTGTCGGCCCTAATACTTTTGGCCTTGTTTCTTCGGGCCGCTCAAAAATTGGTATCATGCCCAACCGCTATTTTATACCCGGTCCGGTAGGAGTGGTATCACGCAGTGGAACCCTTTGCTATGAGATAGTGGGCCATCTTACTACTGGTGAAATAGGCACTACAACAGTTGTAGGTTTAGGCGGAGATAGGGTAGTCGGATTACATTTTATTGATGTTCTCAGCCAATTTGAAGCAGACCCTGACACCAAAGCAATTGTTTTAGTCGGTGAAATTGGTGGCAGCGCTGAAGAAGAGGCTTCGGCTTTCATTAAAAAATCAGTTAGTAAGCCGGTTATTGCTTATCTGGCCGGTAAAAGTGCCCCTCCGGGTAAAAGAATGGGACATGCCGGTGCGATTATTGAAAGAGGCCGGGGAACTTTTGCCAGCAAGGTAAAGGCGCTGTCTGCCGCCGGGGTTAAAGTGGCTGCTTTACCAAATGAGGTTGCTACGATGGTTAAAGAAGTTCTTTAGGTTTACTAAACCGGAAAGGAGGCTATAGCCCTTATGGCTGATCAAAACAAGATAGCAGAACTGGTTGAAGCAAAAAAAACGTGGCTGGATAAAACTAAGAAAGCTCTTGAAAAATATCCCGAGCGTAAAGATTTTAAAACAGATTCCGGGTACGAATTAGAGCAGGTTTATGACATTCTAGATCAAGAGTCTTTTAATTATCTGGAACAGCTCAATTGGCCCGGTGAGTATCCCTATACCAGGGGCATCCAGCCGACAATGTATCGGGGGCGCCTTTGGACAATGAGGCAATACGCTGGTTTCGGCAGTGCTGAAGAAACCAATGAAAGGTTCAGGTATCTTTTGGAACAGGGACAAACCGGTCTCAGTGTTGCTTTTGATCTACCGACCCAAATTGGCTATGATTCAGATCACCCCCTGGCCCGCGGTGAAGTTGGTAAAGTAGGAGTTGCCATCGATACTCTGGCTGATATGGAAATATTGATGGATAAGATACCTCTAGACAAGGTGAGCACCTCCATGACCATCAACTCTCCGGCTGCGGTATTACTGGCCATGTATATGGTAGTTGCCGAAAAACAGGGTATCGGTATGGATAAGATTAACGGGACGATCCAAAATGATATTTTGAAGGAATATGTTGCCCGCGGCACCTATATTTTCCCTCCCCGCGAGTCGATGCGGATCATTGTAGATATCTTTGCCTATGCCGGTAAAGCCATTCCCTCCTGGAATACAATCAGTATCAGCGGATATCATATTCGCGAAGCCGGTTCAACAGCCGTTCAGGAGGTTGCCTTTACACTCAGTAATGCCATTGCCTATGTCGAGGCAGCAGTGCAGGCCGGACTGGAAGTTGATCAGTTTGCGCCCAGACTTTCCTTTTTCTTTAATGCCCACTCTAACTTTTTTGAAGAGATTGCTAAATTCAGGGCGGCCAGGAGAATCTGGGCCCGCATCATGAAAGAACGATTCGGGGCAAAAAATCCGCGTTCATTGATGTTGCGTTTCCACACTCAGACGGCCGGGTCTACCCTTACTGCTCAACAGCCCGATGTAAACCTGATGAGGGTGGCTTTTCAGGCTTTGAGCGCTGTCCTTGGAGGAACTCAGTCACTGCATACTAATTCACGGGACGAAGCGCTTGCTTTGCCCAGTGAGCATTCTGTCCTTTTAGCCCTGCGCACCCAGCAGGTTATCGGTTACGAAATAGGGGTGACCGACACGGTTGATCCGCTTGGTGGCGCTTATTTTATTGAAAAATTAACTGATCAGGTTGAAGCCGAGGTATTAAGCTATATTGAACGGATTGATGATCTCGGCGGCGCGGTCGAAGCAATTGAAAAGGGGTTTATTCAGAAAGAGATTCAGGCCAGCGCTTATAGCTATCAGAAAGAAGTCGAATCCGAGGAGCGCATAGTAGTTGGAGTTAACCAGTTTACGGTTAGCGGAGAACAGCCAATTGACCTGCTTAAAATGGATCCGGCAACCAGTCAGCGTCAGATTGAAAGACTAAAGGAAGTTAAATTGAGCCGTAACCAGGGCAAGGTTGCAGAAACACTACAGGAGCTGCGTAAAGCTGCCCAGGGTAGTGATAACCTGATGCCGCCGATCCTGGAGGCGGTTAAAGCCTATGCATCCCTTGGTGAAATTTGTGGGGTTCTGCGTGATGTTTTTGGTGAGTACCAACAGCAGATAACAATATAAAGACAGGGGATTTGATCAGTAAAGGAGGTATTTCGATGGCTGATAAACCAATCCGGGTGCTTGTCGGAAAAGTTGGCCTTGACGGACACGACCGTGGAGCAAAAGTGGTGGCCCAGGCTCTGCGCGACGCAGGGATGGAGGTTGTCTATACCGGTTTAAGGCAAACACCGGAACAGATAGTTGAAACTGCTTTACAGGAAGATGTTCAGGTCATTGGGTTAAGTATTCTCTCTGGGGCGCATATGCAGTTATTGCCTCCGGTTGTCGATATGCTGCGTGAACAGGACAGCAGTGATATAATAGTCGTCGTTGGCGGAATTATCCCCAGGGAAGATATCCTTTACCTGAAGGAACACGGAGTAGCTGAAGTTTTCACTCCGGGTTCTTCAACCGGGGATATCGTCAGTTTTATAAAAAGTAAGCTGGCGCAATAATTTAGACGGGAGCGATAGCCGTGTTCGAAAAAATTGATCATATTGGAATTGCGGTTGCCAGTTTGGATGAAGCTCTGAAATTTTATCGAGATCAGCTCGGGCTTGATTTCAAAGGCACAGAAGTGGTAAATGAACAAAAAGTAAAAGTAGCATTTTTCCCGGTAGGAGAAAGCAAGCTTGAGCTGCTTGAATCTACTGATCCTGATGGACCAGTTGGCAAGTTCATTGCCAAGAAAGGCGAGGGGATTCATCATCTCTCATTCCGGGTTAGTAATATTGAAGAGAAGCTTCAGCAGCTGCAAGAAAGCGGCGTCTCATTGATTGACGAAAAACCACGATTTGGCGCCGGTGGAGCGAAAATTGCATTTCTGCATCCAAAATCAACCGGGGGAATTCTCATTGAACTTTGTGAACGGTAATATCTATTTAAGAATGAAGAAGAAAGCGGGGAAGGCATCATGAAAGAAAAATTGGACCACCTGTCTGCAAGGCGAGATAAAACCCTGTCTGGCGGTGGAGAAAAAAAGATAAAAGATCAACATGAAAAGGGCAAGCAAACTGCCAGGGAACGGCTGACAGGTTTACTGGATGAGAACAGCTTTGTAGAAATTGGCACTTTTGCCCAAACCGGCTTGGAGGATGCAAGCTCTTTGGATTATCCCAACCCCGGGGAAGGGGTGGTTACCGGATATGGCACGATTGATGGGCGCAAGGTGTTTGTCTTTGCCCAGGATTTTACAGTAGCCGGAGGCTCGCTCGGTGAAGTTCATGCTGAAAAGATCTGCCGTGTTCTGGATCTGGCGGCCCAAAATGGTGCCCCGGTAATTGGGTTAAATGATTCGGGCGGTGCGCGCATTCAGGAGGGTGTTTATTCACTAAATGGTTTTGGTTCAATTTTTTACCGCAATACCCTTTGCTCAGGTGTTATCCCGCAGCTTTCGGTTATTATGGGGCCATGTGCCGGGGGTGCGGTTTACTCGCCGGCTATTACCGACTTTGTTTTTATGGTTAGCAAAATAGGCAATATGTTTATTACCGGACCGCAGGTGATTAAAGCTGTAACAGGGGAAGAAGTTACCGCAGAAGAACTCGGTGGGGCCGCCACTCATAACCAGACCAGTGGAGTTGCCCATTTTTATGCCGAGGCAGAAGCTGAATGTTTTACTCAGATTCGCAGACTTTTAAGCTTTTTGCCCTCAAATAATATTGATAACCCACCCTGGGTTGAATCCCTTGAGCCAGAACTAAACCAGGAAGAACTTGCTACAATTATGCCGGAAAATCCTAATCGGTCTTATGATGTTCGTGATATTATTAAACGTGTTGTTGATGGCAGCGATCTGATGGAAGTTCACCAGGGTTATGCCCAGAATGCAGTTGTTGGTTTTGCCCATCTGGGAGGACAACCGGTTGGCATCATTGCCAACCAACCACTGGTTAAAGCCGGTTGTCTTGATGTCAATTCATCTGATAAAATCGCCCGCTTTGTTCGCTTCTGTGATTGTTTTAACTTACCCCTGATTACTTTTGTTGATGTTCCCGGTTATTTACCGGGTGTTGAACAAGAATGGGGCGGGATTATCAGGCATGGAGCAAAATTACTTTATGCTTATTCAGAAGCCACAGTCCCTCAGATCTCGGTAATATTACGTAAAGCCTATGGCGGTGCGTATATTGCTATGAATTCCCGCTCTTTGGGTGCAGATGTTTGTCTTGCCTGGCCAACAGCTGAAATTGCCGTGATGGGACCCGAAGGGGCAGTGAATATTGTAAACCGGCGTGACATCGAGGCAGCAGCAGATCAGTCTGCAAAAAGACAGGAATTAGTTAGTCAGTATCGCGATAAATATGCTAATCCCTATATTGCAGCTGCCCGTGGCTGGATTGATGATGTTATCGATCCCAGGGAAACTCGCGCATACCTACTGCGCAGCCTGGAGATGGTTGAAAATAAACGTGAGCAGCGTTTAATGCGCAAACATGGCAATATACCGCTTTAATTGAAAAAATTGTCCTTGACATTTTTTTAGGGTTTGTTGTAGAATCTTAACCAATATTAAAAGCTGATGAAGGGGAGAGTAATTGTCAGGCTGAGGCTTAAGCGAGCCGGAGTTGGTGTAAGTCCGGACCAGAAGCTGGCAACGAAGCGCACCCTGGAGGTGGCAGCTGAACGGGGCATTTAACCGCCAGGTAGGCTGTTCCGGTTTTATACCGTTATCAAGGCCGTTTTTCGTGAAAACGGTTTAAGTGGTTCGACAATGATTTTGTCGATCAATAAGGGTGGTACCGCGAGCCTCTCGTCCTTTAGATGGACTAGAGGCTTTTCTATTTGTTTTTTGCCTGAGTCTAACAATGTAAATGAGGAGGATAATATTTATGGCAGAAGGAAAAGTAGTGCTAGCTTATTCAGGAGGACTGGATACATCGGTAATCGTCAAATGGCTTAAGGAAAAATACGATTACGAGGTAGTGGCGATGACTGCCAATGTGGGTCAGGGTGACAGCGAGCTTGAAGGGTTAGAAGAAAAAGCGATAAAAACAGGAGCTTCGCAGATCTTTATCGAGGATATTCGTGAAGAACTGGTCAGGGACTACATTTTTCCGATGATCCAGTCAGGTGCTGTTTATGAGGGGAAATATTTGCTGGGCACCGCGATCGCCAGACCGATTATCGGTAAAAAACTGGTTGAAATTGCCGAAAAAGTAGGCGCTAAGGCCGTCGCTCACGGGGCAACCGGAAAGGGAAACGACCAGGTGCGGTTTGAATTTGCCATCAAAGCCCTTAATCCCTACCTGAAAATTATTGCTCCCTGGCGCGAGTGGAAGCTGCAGTCACGTAGCGATTGTATGGACTATGCTTGCAGCCACGGGATTCCTATTCCGGTAACAGCGGAGAAACCTTACAGCATTGACCGCAATATCTGGCATATTAGTTTCGAAGGAGGTATTTTGGAAGATCCTGATCGTGAACCGGAAAAAGATATGTATAGAATGACTGTTGACCCCTTAGATGCTCCGGAACAGCCCGAAGAGGTTACTATTTCTTTTGAGAAGGGTATGCCTTTTGCGGTGAACGGACAAAAAATGAGCCCGGCGTCATTGGTAGAAGAGTTGAACATCATTGCCGGTAGACATGGTGTAGGGCGTATCGACATGGTTGAGAACCGTTTCTTGGGCATGAAATCACGTGGTATCTATGAAACCCCGGGCGGCACTTTGATTATGTTTGCCCACCGGGAACTTGAGCAGTACACCATTGATCGTGATACCTATCATTACAAGGAAGGGATAGCCCTTAAATATGCCGAAATGATTTATTATGGTCTCTGGTTTACCCCGTTGCGTGAAGCTCTTGACGGTTTTATCCAAAAAACTCAGGAGATGGTAACCGGTACGATCGGTTTGAAGCTTTACAAGGGCAATGTCAATGTTAGCGGCAGGGAATCGATACATACACTTTACCATCATGGGATGGTGACTTTCGAGAAAGATGAGCTCTTTGAGCAGAAAGATGCCCAGGGCTTTATCAATCTCTACGGACTGCCTCTGACGATCAGGGGCATGATGAAACAAAAACAAAAAGAATTAAGGGAGGCTACCGGACGCTGAAAAAACCATGGCAGGGCCGTTTTTCAAAAGATGCGGATGAACAAGTGCTTAAATTTACGGCTTCACTCCCCTTTGACTGCCGCCTGGCATTATATGATATTCAAGGCAGCATTGCCCATGTTAGCATGCTCTCCAGGCAGGCAATTATCAGCGAAACCGAATCAGTAACAATAATAGAGGGCTTACAGGAAATTGCTGAGGAATTAAGGGAAGGTGTTTTCCCTGAGGATATAACTTTTGAGGATATCCATATGAATATCGAAAAAAGGCTGATTGAAAAAATCGGTTCTTTAGGTGGGAAAATGCATACCGGAAGAAGTCGCAATGATCAGGTTGCTCTGGATATGCATTTGTATCTGAAAGCAGAGCTAGCTATTATTGACGGGCAAATTCATTATCTGCAGGATACGATTGTGCAGATGGCCGAAAAATATTTTTTGTTGATCATACCCGGCTACACCCATCTTCAGCGGGCCCAGCCTATATTATTTGCCCATCACCTGCTGGCCTATTTTTGGATGCTGGATCGCGACCGGGAACGGTTAATCGGTGTTTCGAAACGTACCGACCTGATGCCCTTAGGAGCTGGGGCGCTTGCTGGCACTGGTTTTCCGATAGACCGCGACTATGTTGCCGAAAAACTGGGATTTAGCGCTATTTATCAGAATAGTATCGATGCGGTAAGTGATCGTGACTACTTGGTAGAATTCTTATCATTTTCTGCAATCCTGGCTATGCATCTCAGCCGTTTTTGCGAGGAGCTGATCCTCTGGAGCAGCGCAGAATTTGGCTTTATCGAACTGGACGACTCCTACACCACGGGAAGTAGCATGATGCCGCAAAAAAAGAATCCCGATGTTGCCGAATTAATCAGGGGGAAAACCGGCCGATTTTATGGAGCGCTTGTTGGAATATTGACCTTGATGAAAGGTTTGCCCCTGGCTTACAACAAGGATATGCAGGAGGATAAGGAAGGCCTCTTTGATGTAATTGATAATCTTAAAGCAATGCTGCCACTATTCACAGGAATGCTGAAGACACTGACTGTTGATAGCGATCGTTTGAAGTCAAGCGTTGATGATGATAATCTCTGTGCGACAGATCTTGCGGATTACCTGGTTCTCCATCAGGTCCCTTTCAGGGATGCTCACCATATCGTTGGGAAGCTGATTGCCTTTTGTTCTGATCGTCAAAAAAGATTGCGCGATCTTACAGTTGAAGAACGAAGCCACTTTCATCCGACTCTGGCTAAAAATATCGAATCTCTCCTTAATCCTTCCTCGGTGGTAGAAGCTAGGACCAGTAAAGGAGGGACTGCCTCTACTGCAGTCCGGAGTCAGATTGGGTTGGCCCGTGCACGGCTGGTTGAGCGTCAGAAAATCAGTGGATAACCCTTAGTTAGGTCAGAATCAGTAAAGAAGGTCGCAAGTTGATGCAATGTATCTACCCCTCTTGCTTTTAGCTCTGCGAGTAGCTGCAGGAATAACTCGGCAGCGATGAGGGCGTCACCCAGGGCGTTATGTCTGCCGGACAGGTCCAGTTTAAAAAAAGATGAAATATTTTCCAGTGAGAAGTCTCCTAGGGAGTAAAATAGAGCGGAGGTCAGTAAAACAGTATCAATAACCGGGTTAACAACTCGCCGGCCGGTTACTTCGCTGACTTTATTGTTGATAAATGCCAGATCAAATGGTGCGTTGTGGGCAACCAGGATTCGCGGGCCGCAAAAGCGGAGAAATTCTAATAAAACATCAATGATCTGTTTTTCATTGCGGACTGTTTCATTGCTTATTCCGGTTATCCGTCTGGCTGTTGGCGGGATTGAACGGCGTGGATTTACCAGGCGGTAAAAAATATCTTTTCTGTTAATCGAACCACTTGTGATTTGTACTGCTCCAATCGAGATAATTTCATCTCCCCTGAAGGGATGAACACCAGTTGTTTCGGTATCGAAAACCACATAAGACGCTGTTGAAAGATTTTGATTCCAGTCAATCTGTTCTTTGATTGCAGCAATCTGGTCAAAAAGCTTTTTAAAAAGCAGAGGATTATTCTTAATCGAATCCGGTTTTGTGCTCCCTGGGATCAATCGGGAAAGCAGTTTTTCCGACTGGCCGTAATTGTCAGCTGAACCGCTTTTCTTAGCCTTGCGGTTCAAAAGGTTATAATCAGGTTCGTAGTGAATTCCATTTTTACCCATGACAAAAACCTCGTTAAGATCAGGCTTTGTGAACATGAAAAGTGTGTTCAGTTAAGGATTGCAGACGGTTGACAACAAGCATTGCTTCTTTTAATAATATCCGTTCCTTTTTATCAAGGTAGCCAAGATCTAGAGTGCTGTCCGGAACATTGCCATCCCTGATTTTATCAATACTTGCTTTTATCCGGAATAATAAAAGAGATTCAAGTGCAGCTTCGATATATTCGGCATCGTCTTGATTAAAAACACCGCGAGCCTTTAATCGTTTAATTCTTTCGAAGCTATTTGTTTCCCAGATTCCTTCGCGTAGGGCAAACAGGCGGATACAGTCGACCAGGTGTACCAACACTTCACTCTTTAAATTTAACTTCCGGTTTTTGATCCCGGTCTTGCGGGTAATAATATTTCCGAAAATTTTCAGGGGAACCCTGTGTTTTAGATCATCTTCAGCCATAAAAAGGAGGGCATGTTTTGCGTTCTTAAAAATACCGGTTGTATAGTCCTTAAGATTTTCATAAAAGGCGCTTTCACCACTAAGAAAGCGGTAATCAAGGAAAATCGTCATATTGCGAATATCTTTTGGATCGAGTTTATCTATCCACTTTTTCACAGATGACTTCCAATCTTGAAGCGGTTTACACCATAAAGGATTGTTTGCCATTACCTTTCCGCTGCAACGGCTAAAACCGCATATCTCAAGACCTGAAACAATTAAATCGCCAAAAGTGAGGAAATATTTTTCAGCTGCAAAGGCAGATTTTGCTTCCGAATCAGCAATAATGATTCCGTTATCCTGATCGGTACGAGCATATTGTTCCATGCGACCAGCGCTACCCATATTGATAAAACAATAATCGGCCGGGGGTTTCCCCAGACCCTTTTCGACCATCATATTTTCAGCGATCTGAATCACTCTACGCGTAATTCGATCATATAGTTCGGTGGTTAAAGAACATATTTCTGATGCGAAGGCTCTTTCGGTCAGCAGGGCCTGTTGCACCTGATCGATATCTTTAATCAGTCCAGCCAGACCTGCAAAGTCCGTCTGGTGTTCAATTTGCCTGATGATTGAAAGGGCTCCGCTATTGCGGTTTCTAATCAGATCTTTTACTGTAATGATTCCGCCTAGCACTTCATCGTCATCCGTAATTACTAGATGTTTGATGTTGTGTTTAATCATCATCAAAAGGGCCCGGTAACTAAAATCATCGGGTCTTATCGTGATCAAATTGCCAGACATCACTTCGTGAGCCCTGAGTTCGAGATCAGGTTTGTCTACGGCCAGTATTTTATGCACCAGATCTTTTTCAGTGATAATACCAATCGGTTTCTGGTTAAAAGCCATCACAACGACTGAACTTACCTGACTTGCCTGCATTTTTTTGGCCACACTACTAATTTTATCCATTGGCAGGCAGGTAACCACCTTATTTTGGGCCAGATCGGCAACTCTCCTGCGTAGGCTTTGTCCCTGGAAAAATTGCTCTTCATACCTGCTGTCAGCAATAGTAAGATAAAGTTCTTTAAGCCGCGAGGCGAGAATTTTGGTAAAGAAATCAGCAAAATTGTTATTGGCGGCCAGCGCCTTTTGAAACAGGTCGCGACTGACCAGCAAGCAGATTATTTTTTCAGAAGCAACCATTGATACAGGATAAGGATCTGCTGACAGTAATCCGGTTACTCCAAAAAAATCGCCTTTTCTCCTGATGGTTGTCACTGATTCCTCTTTGCCCAGCTTGGCAATAGCTTTCGCTTCGCCCTCCAGGATTAGATAGAGCAACTGTTTTGAACGTTCTCCTTCCCGGAAAATAAAACTTTGCGCGGGAAAATATTTTGTAGTTGCCATGTTGGTGATTTCTTGGAGGATAGACTCATTCAGATCAGAAAATGGAACAGTAGCTCTAAGGATCTCAAGAATATCATCTTTTTTGTACTTACTTTCCGGAGCAGACATTGCACAACCTCTTTAAACTAGTCTCTGATCTGGATTATACCTTTCAGGGCGGTTAGCGGCAATAAAAGGCGGATTCCGCAAAGGGGAATCCGCCTTGATCTCTAGCTGCGATCTTTTGATCTCTAATGCTAATAGCAAATTGCTGATCTTAGCTGTTTTTAGCTTCTTCTTCTTCACGTAACATTCGGCGTAAAACTTTACCAATCATGGTCTTGGGCAGTTCAGCCCGGAATTCAACCATCTTTGGTACCTTGTATGGTGCTAAATTGGCTTTGCAGTGTTCATAAACCTCATCTGCTGTCATTGTTTCTCCGTCTTTTAGAACAATGTAAGCCTTAATAGTCTCTCCGCGATATGGATCATTAATGCCGGCAACAGCTACTTCCATGATCTTCGGGTGAGTATAAAGAACTTCCTCGATATCCCGGGGGTAAATGTTGTAACCGCCGGCAATCACCATATCTTTCTTGCGGTCTACAATATACGCATAACCTTCTTCATCCGCTTTGGCGATATCGCCGGTGTAAAACCATCCGTTGCGGATAGACTGAGCGGTTTCTTCCGGCATGTTAAGGTAGCCTTCCATAACCTGTGGTCCGCGCAGGCATATTTCGCCGATTTCACCAATGGGCAGTTCCTTTTCACCGGTTTCTACGTCTACGATTTTATATTCTGTATCGGGCATCGGTAGACCGATGCTGCCTGGTTTTCTCTTTCCATAGACCGGGTTGGCATGGGTAACCGGGGATGTTTCCGATAAACCGTATCCTTCTACCAGCCTGCCACCGGTATTCTTTTCAAACTGCTGCTGCACTTCAACCGGCAGGGGGGCAGCGCCGCTGATACAGATCCTGATTGATTTGATATCATATTTGTGCAGATCCGGGGCATTATTGATTGCAACATAGATTGTTGGTACGCCCGGAAAGAGGGTTGGCTTCTGTTTGTCAATCGTTTTTAGGACATCTTCCAGCACAAATTTAGGAAGCAACACCAATTTACCACCATTAAGCAGACCAAGATTGAGCACGGTGGTCAGGCCGTAGCTGTGGAAAAAGGGCAGTACGCCGAGGGCAACCTCTTTACCGTCCTGATAATCGGTACACCAGGATTTAACCTGGAACATGTTGGCAACGAGGTTACTGTGTTTCAGTACAGCACCCTTGGAAACGCCCGTTGTCCCTCCTGTGTATAGGAAAATTGCCCGGTCCTCAGGTTTTACTTCCACCACAGGTGGAACCTGATCTTTGTATTTTGCCAGCAGCTCAGTGAAAGAATGATCGCCTGTCAGCAGGCTGACCCGGTCGCCTTCTTTTTTTTCTTTTACAACGGTGTAGAGAAAGTTTAAGAATCCTGGAAAGAAATCCTTGATATTGGAAACGATAATATTTTTAAGTTTAGTTTCGGGTTGGATTTCCTTGATCATCTTATAGAACCGAGTCAAGGTAATGATGGTCTCGGCACCGGAGTCTTTCAGTTGATATTGCATTTCACGCGCTACGTAGAGCGGATTGCAGGGAACAACCACGGCTCCGAGTGATAGGGCAGCAAAATAGGCGATAGGAAACTGGGTGCTGTTTGGTAGGTGGATAGCAACCCGATCACCTTTTTTTACTCCCAGGTCTGCCAGGGCTGTTGCCAGGCTTTCTATATGACCTGCCAGTTCAGCATAGGTTACATCACGGCCCATAAAGTGAACGGCCGCTTGCTCACTGTATTTTTCTTTGGATTGCTGAAAGAGTTGATAAAGGGAGAGGGAAGGATAATCGATGCTGTGAGGCACTTGCGGTTCGTAGTGTTTCAACCATACTTTTTCCATTCAATAGACCTCCTAGTTGGTTATAGTGCTTTAAGTAGCTATCTATGTGGTTTATTCTCTAAAATAGACAAAATTCCTTCTATGTTTTAATAATTATAAATAAATATGTAAATATGTCAAAATAATGAGATAATAATCTTTGGCAGCAGAGCTTCTTCGCCCGACAGCTAAACAGCAGTCGTTGCTAAAATTAAAAAAGAAGCGCCATCTTAGGCGTAGATGGCCTGATCAGTCTGTTGGTGAAAAAAGTGCTTCTTGGTAATCTTTTGACATATATTTATTTGCGAGTAAGCCAAAGCAGAAGGATTCTTTGACTAAGTGTAGAATGAATATATTTAATTTACAACAATATGGCTAAATTGGGAAGGAGGCGAAAAATAAAAATAATAAAATATAAAAGAATATATCAAGAATTTTATTTAAAAAGGAGGTGAAACGATGTCAACTGAAAACAGGAGAAGTTACAAGTTGGAAGTCTGGGTTACCGCTATTTGTTTTATCATTGTTGCTTTAACCGGTGGTTTTTTCAGCTCATTCGTCGTGATCCTGAACGAAAGATTTTTTGATCAAGTTCCAACCCCTGAACAGTTGGTTCCCCATTATGGCGAATCAATGTTTGTTGTAAAGGAAGGACTGACTGTTTTAGGTTTTCCACTGCATTATTTCTTGTTGATTATGTTGAGCTGGATTGGCGCCACTGTTGTAGGCGCTATCTGGTGTATTGTTATGGACCGATTGGAAGAAAAACAGAGGGCTTAAAATTATTTGAAAGGAGGGAGACCTTTTCATGGAACCAAGAGGAGAAATTTTTGTTTTAGGTTTAGTTTTCAGTATTATTGTTTTACTGATCTCTGTGCTGATCAGTGTTTGGGCCCGTCGTTTTACCCGCAATTTGGGAGATTACTATGTGGCCGGTCGGAGTATCGGCGCTATTAACAATGGATTAGCCATGGTTTCACTGGCTTTAAGCCTTACCACCTTTATTGGTCTTACTGCCCTGATTATTGAAGGCGTTTACATCGCAGTTGCCGTTTATGCTGCATTTACAGCAGCTTTTATCGGGTTGATGATTCTGGCTGCGCCTTACTTAAGGCGGCATAAATCATTCACCACAATGGCTTTTATTTCAGAGCGCTATGGCAGCAATACTCTACGTTATCTTTCAGTTGTCGTAATGATGATTGTTTCGGTGCTCTATCTTGCCGGTAATTTAAAAGGCATCGGTATCGTATTTTATTTCTTACTGGGCGTGCCTGAAATAGTCGGGATTGTTGTCGGTGGCCTGGTAGTGACTTTATATGTAACCCTTGGCGGAATGTATGGCGTCACCTACAACCAAACATTTCAAACCATCGTTCTTATTTTCTGCCTGATGTTTCCGGTTGCCATTGTTCTGAAAACCCTGGGCGCTTCAGGTTGGGTTTTCCCGCCCCTGGGCTATGGCGATATGGTGCCATTAATGACCCAGGCGGTGCCGCACTATTTTTGGCCGATGTTGGTTCACCCTGTGGTTTATATTTCTATTTTTCTTGGCTCATTCTTTGGGATCATCGGGTTACCCCATTTCGTGATGCGTTATTTTACGGTCCGAGATGCCAAGGAAGCTCGCTGGAGCACAGTACTCTGCGTGTTTTTGGTTGGCTTAGTCAACACGACGGTCTATGCCACTGGTTTTGCTGCAGTTTATTATATGCAAACCCAGGGTGTAGAAATTCCGACTGCAGCCTATGATTATATGGTTTTCATCCTGGTAGATGCACTGGCTGGTCAGGGATGGTTAGCCTTGGCGGTTGCCGGTTCTGTTGCTGCCGGTCTTTCCACGGTGGCAGGGTTATTGATGATTATGGGCGCCGGTTTGATCCATGACCTCTATGGAGCGCTCAAACCTGAGGTCGATGATGAGAAGAAACTGAAATTATCATATGCGGCGATGTTCATTGTTGGTATACTGGTAATCCTCTTTTCTTTGAATCCCCCCGAATTTATTTTAGAAGCGATCATGTGGGCTTTTGGTATTGCCGCGGCCGGTTTAGGTGTACCGATTGTCTTAGGCATCTGGTGGAAACGAACCAATAAGTATGGTGTCGGTGCCGGGATGATCGTCGGGACCCTGATTGCATTTATCAGCTGGATTATGATTGGTTACATGGGTATGGACCCGGTTGATATTCCTTTCCCCATTTTCGCCAAATACTTTTATGGTCCGCTGGGTTGGATCAAGGTTACCGCAATCGCTGTCCCTGTTTCTTTTATCCTTACGGTAGTGGTTTCCTGGCTTACTCCCCCACCTGCTGAAGCACTCCAGAAACAGGTTGACGAGATGCATGGCTGGAGCGACTTTGATCCAAAACGCTATAATGGTAAGGGCTTGCCGATTACGGTTATTGTTTTGTCCCTGGTAATAATGTGGTTTATGACAACCTTATATGATGTGTTTCCAAAGTAATTGACCAGTTTGCCAGCAGGCTCTTCCCTTAATGAAGAGCCTGCTGCTTGTTAATCGTTCTCAGGAGGTGATCGCTTAATGGAAAATTGGGAAAAACTGTGTAAGATGTCTTACAAGGAAATAAAGGAGATGCAGGATCGAAAACTGCGAGCTTTCGTTGCCAATCAGCTGTACCTTTACAGCCCGCATTACAGCGAGCTACTAAAGGAACAGAAAATTGATCCCTTTAAGATTAAAGGCATTGATGATCTTCGTCACTTGCCGTTCACTTATAAATGGGATGTAGCGCCTACTGACGAGGAACCGCAAAGAGCAAAAGATTTTGTTATTCGCCCGGATGAAGAAGTTACAGAGAAATACGGTCACTTGGCCAAAATGTCCATGACCGGAGGTAAAGCCTTAGTGGAGGAAAGGGTTTATGATTTTAAACCGGTCCATATTCACTTTACAACCGGACGGACTGCTTTACCTACTCCCTTTGTTTATTCAAAACGTGACCTGGAAAACCTGCGCGAATCCGGTTACCGGTTACTTGATGTGTTCAATGTTACCAGCGAAGATACGGTGGTTAACTGTTTCCCCTTTGCTCCCCACCTGGCTTTCTGGCAGACCTTTTTTGCCGGTGAGAAAATGAATGTTGCCGGTTTCCACAGCGGCGGAGGTAAAATCGTTGGCACCAATAACCTGATGGATGCCTTCGAGTATATCCGACCATCTGTTGCTGTATTTATACCTGGGTACTGTTACTATTTTCTCCGGGAGGCAGTAAAACAAGGGCGAGATTTTTCATCGGTTAAAAAGATCTTTTTTGGTGGAGAGAGAGTCCCACCTGGATTGAAAGATAAGATTAAAGACCTCTTTAAGCAACTTGGGGCTGAAGAGGTAATGGTGTTGGCAACATACGGCATGACTGAGGCCAAGGTGGCCTGGGCAGAATGTCCGTCTCATGATGAATATTACGGCTATCATCTTTATCCGGATATGGAAGTGTTCGAAACTGTAGATCCTGAAACCGGGGAGCCGGTCGGGGAAGGTGAAGAAGGCGAAATAGTTTATACAGCGCTCGATTGGCGGGGAACCGCGGTGTTACGCTATCGCACTGGAGATATTGCCAAGGGCGGATTATTATTTGAACCTTGCCCCAACTGCGGAAGACATGTTCCGCGGATCAGCTCAAATATTCAACGTAAATCAGAGTTGAAAGAATTTAATATGACCAAGGTTAAGGGAACTCTCGTTAATCTAAATAATTTCTTCCCGTTGATGATGAGCCATCCTGATATCGAAGAGTGGCAGGTTGAAATGCGTAAACGCAATAATGATCCGTTTGATCTGGATGAGATTTATCTTTATGTTGCCACAAAAGGCGAAGTTGATCGGGAAAGCTTAGTTGGTGATTTAAAACAAAAGGTTTTACGGGATACAGAAGTTTCACTGACTGATGTTATTTTCAAATCAGTGCCGGAACTTATTTCCCAACTAGGCATGGAAACTGAGCTAAAAGAAAAAAGGATTCTTGATAGCAGGCCATCAAGCTAAATGTCATGGTTTCATTAAGAAAGGAGGCAGAGTATGCAGGCGTGGACTAAGGTAAGCCGGATGCCGGCACCGGCGATTAAAAAAATGCAAGACGAGCTATTACAAAAAATGCTAAAAGAAGAGCTGGCGGTAAGACATCCCTATTACAGGACTGTTTTTAAAGATCAGAACATCGATCTTGGTAAGATCAGGGGAACAGATGATCTGGCCAGTCTGCCTTTTACAGAAAAAAAAGATTTGGTTGCCCCTGATAATGATAAATTATACCCGAAACAGTTTGTGCTGGAAGATTTAAAAGATGAACAGCAGCAGGCAAAGAAAAAAGGATTTTCATTATTTGGTAAAAAGGATTCCGGCCCTGAGATTTCAGAATATAAGTTTCACAACTTATATTTTACTGCTGGACGGACTGCCAAACCGGTACCGATTGAATATACCCATTATGATCTTGATAATCTAAAAGAAGCAGGCGCCAGGGCCTTTGATATCCTGGAACTAACCCGTGACGATACCTTAATTAATGCATTTACCTATGCTCCTAATGTCCATTTTTGGCAGATGTTTTATAGCACTATTGATTTGGGTAGCACAGCCCTGCAAACCGGTGGCGGCAAGGTGCTCGGGCTGGAAAAGATCCTAAAAGCGCTTGACAGCATGGAAGCACCCGTGTTAGCCATGGCTCCAGGCTATGCGCGTTTTGCTCTACAGACTCTGGAGCACTTTGGTTTTAGTGCTGGCAATCTCGAACGCTTGGTGGTAGGTAGCGATTTTTCTCCCCTGGCTGCGGTTGAACGTTTAAAGCAACTAATGACAGCTGTCGGAGCAAAAGATAATAAGGTGCAGCGTTTGTATTTTGTATCGGAAGCTAAATCAGGGTGGGCCGAATGCGAACCTGATTTTGGCTACCATCTTAATCCTGATCATGTTTTTGTTGAAATAGTTGATCCGCAAAGTGGTGCCGTACTAGGTGAAGGGCAAAAAGGAGAGGTAGTTATCACCAATCTTGATGCCCGGGGAACGGTTTTGCTCCGTTTTAAAACCGGAGACATTGCTTCCGGAGGGATTACTACTGAAACCTGCCCTAACTGTAAAAGAACCGTGCCGCGCATTTTAGGCGATATTGAGCGTAAATCGTTATATTACCAGCTTCAGTCTCAGAAAGGTCAGGTTGATTTTAATGCCAATCAGCTGATTAAAGATATGTTTGCCCGGGAAGATGTATTGGTCTGGTATGCAGAGATTGAACGTACTGGCAATGAAGACAGCCTGAAGGTTGTTCTGAAGAATGTATCGGGATCTGATGAATCAGCAGTAGTCAAGGCGGTCGAAGAAAAATTGCAGACTGACTATGCCTTTCCGATCAAAGTGGAAACAAGCAGTCTTGATGCCATCGCCAATAAAATCGGCATTGAGAAGTTCATTACCGAACAAAATATTTTTGATAAACGGACCAGCTAAAACAGCGATATTCAAATAGCGGAATGCCCCTGTGTCAAATCAGGGGTAGTTCTGCTTTTAACCGCCCCTTGACCCGCCTTTTCTTTTCAAGTGCCAGTAATGATGATATAATCAGGAAGCAGTAAACTACATTTTTTATCTCTAGCCACGAGTTTATTAGGAAAGGCGGTTTATCTCTTGAGCAAATTACCGGATCCAGTAAACCTTGAAACAATAACCGGCAACCTGGCAGACGCAGTTCTACTTGTAGATCTAAACAAGAATTTAGTTTGGCTGAATAAAAAAGCTGAAGAATTTTTTAATATTTCCTTGAATTCAACTGCGGGCCATCCAATTGTCGAATTAACTGCCATTAAGCGACTGAACCACCTTCTTGATGAAGTCTATGAAAACCAGGAAGCACTGAAGTGTACTTACGAAGAAGCCTCGGTAAAAGTTAAGAAACTGAATCAGCGTTACTTTTTCAAGATTGCAATTAACCCGATATTCCAGGCTGATAATCTCTGGGGAGCTTTAGTCCAATTTACTGATGTTACTCGTTTCCATGAACTAGAAAAAATAAAAACTGATTTCGTTTCGATTGTTTCCCATGAATTCAGGACTCCTCTAACTACCATCATTGTTGGCGTGGAGATGCTTAAAGAAGGAATGTTAGGGGACTTAACTCCCAGGGGTAAAGAAGTCCTTGAAGCAATTGGCGCAGATTGTGAAAGATTAAATCGACTTATTGACAACCTGATGGAACTCTCACGGATCGAATCGGGTACTATTTATGTTGAAGCAGAACCGACCGATATTGCCGATCTTGTTGAGGAAGCCGTGCGACCGCTCAAAATTCAAGCTGCTCAACAAGGGGTAGAATTAATAACTGATCTGCCACCGGAGCTTCCACCGGTAGCAGCCGACTTTAATAAGGCGGTTTGGGTTCTGGCTAACCTGGTAGGTAATGCGATGCGCTATACCGATCCTGGCGGGACAATCACCGTCAGGGTCAGACAACGTGGAAAGAAACACTTTTTTTCTGTCGAAGATACCGGATGCGGTATCCCGAAAGAGCACCAGGAAAAGATCTTCCGCAAATATGTCCAGGTCAGTGGTCCCGGTCGTAAAGGGGCCGGTGGTGTAGGTTTGGGGTTGGCGATTGCCAAGGATATCGTAATGGCACATGGCGGAGAGATTTGGGTTGAAAGTGAAATTGGTGTCGGTACTAAATTTACTTTTACCTTCCCAGTCCATCAGGGTGATGAATCGGTTACTATACCGAAAGCCGATTAATAAGGAGGATCTTCATGGGTAAAAAAATATTGTTGGTCGAAGATGAAAAAAATGTAATCCTGGGAGTGCGAACTTGCCTTGATGCGGTTGGTTATGATGTGGAAATAGTTGAGGACGGAGAAGCCGCTCTGGAAGCCGTGCACCGGGAACACCCGGATCTGATCCTCCTGGACTTGCTTTTACCAAAGCTTGATGGGTTTGAAGTACTTAAGGTTCTTAAAAAGGATCCGGATACGGCCCAGATTCCGGTTATTGTGCTTACTGCCAAGGCTGAAGAAGAAGATCGCCAAAGAGCTGTTGATCTTGGGGCTGATAATTATATGACAAAACCATTTAAACCACAGGAACTTTGGGATCACCTGCGAAGCTATTTAAGCGTATAAATTCCAATCAGAGTTAAGTCAAAGGGGCACAGGTAGCTGTGCCTTTTTCGTAACCCAATCTCGACTTCAACATCACTGAAAGTTTGTTAGAGGATGCTATGGTTTTATCTATTCCAAAATATGAACAGGGTCCAATTCGCCCACCGAGCGAAGCACAGAGCCTTTTGGTCAGATTAACCCGCAATTGCCCCTGGAACAAGTGTCTATTCTGTCCAGTCTATAAAGGTGAAAAGTTTAGCCGTCGCTCATTTGATGAGATTCTAAATGATATTGTTGCTCTAGCAGATGCGGCCAAGCATGTAAAAAAGACAGCCAAAGCATTAGGCTATGGTGAAGAAATAAACAGGCAGGTATTGGCCAGAATTAATGCTGAAAATCCAGATTTGCTCCAGGTGGCCTTCTGGCTATTCGGGGGAGCCCACAATGTTTTTTTACAGGATGCTGATAGCTTGATGCTACCGGCGGAACAGCTCAGCAGGATTATTCAGCGATTAAAGCAAACATTCCCTTCAATCGATCGCGTTACTACTTATGCCCGTTCTCGCAGCGTAATTCGCTTTTCACAGGCAGAGCTGGAAAACTTGAAAGAGTCAGGGCTTAGCCGCATCCATCTCGGATTAGAGAGTGGAAATAATGCAGTCCTGGAATTAATGAAAAAAGGAGTTAGCAGGGAAAAACATATTGAAGCCGGCCAAAAGATTAAAGATGCTGGCCTATCGCTCAGCTACTATATTATTCTGGGGTTAGGAGGAAGGGCTTTATGGCGAAAACATGCTCTTGATACAGCCGATGTTATAAACCAGGTGAACCCCGATTATATTAGAGTCCGGACCCTGGCTGTTCATCCTGCCACGCCGTTATACAAATTAAAAGCAAGCGGTGATTTTATCCCCCTAACCGATGATGAGATCATCGCAGAAGAACTTTTACTAATCGAGAGCCTTAATGTTATCGACTCGCAATTTGTCAGCGATCACGTCCTGAATCTTCTTGAAGAGCTTGAAGGCAAGCTACCGGCAGCTAAGACAAAACTGATTAAAACGATCAAAAGCTACCAGGTATTACCGGAAGATAAACGGGAACTATTCAGGCTTGGACGCAGGACCGGCAATTTTCGAAACCTTGCCGATCTGACAGACGAAATTGTTTGCCGACCAGTGGAATATTACTATCGGCAGCTGAAGGAAAAAGGACAGACAGTTGATGATCAGATTCAGCAATTGATGCAACGCTTTATATAAATGGGAGATGAAAAGAAATGCGCGTTGCTATTGCTTTGATTGAAATGCATATTCCGGCAGCCAATTCATTAAAAGGTAAACGCAGGGTAATCAAGAGCCTGATTCATCGTTTGCGTAATCGCTTTAATATATCGGTCAGTGAAATTGGTTTGCAAGATTTATGGCAGCGATCTGAATTAGGTTTGGCTGTAGTTTGTCACAATGGCGTTGGAGCTGATCGGATTATCGAGCAAGTATTATCATTTATTGAATCAGAAAATGAAATAAACATCATTTCTGCCAAGACCGAGAATTATTAAGAGGTAGAATATTTGATTCGCATAAAAGAAATGACCAGACTAGCCCACCGTTATCTAGCAGATTTTGTTACTGAGGGTGATCTTGTAATTGACGCCACCGCCGGTAATGGTTATGATACCATTTGCTTAGCCGAGCTTGTCGGGAGTACAGGTCATGTTTACGCTTTTGATATTCAGAGAAAGGCTTTAGAGAATACCAGGCATAAGCTGGTAGAAAAGAAGCTAAGCAATCGAGTCACTCTGATCGAAGCTGGGCACGAGATGCTTGATCAGCATGTCAAAGGCCAGTTATCTGCAGTAATCTATAACCTTGGATACCTCCCCGGTGGGGATAAACAGCTGACTACAGATCATCGTACAACTTTGACCAGTATCGAAAAAGCAATTAAGAGGTTATTGACTGGCGGAATAGTGGTGGTTGTTGTTTACCCTGGTCATTCCGAAGGCTTGATTGAAAAGCAGGTATTGCTTAAGTTCTGTCGCTCTTTGCCTAGTAGCAAATTCTCTGTTTTGCATACCCGGTTGTGCAACCAAGCACATAACCCGCCTGAGCTGCTAATAATACAGAGTATTGATTAATAATGTCGTTCTGTAAATTAAAGGATTTTTACAGGAAGTCGTCGAAACTATCCCGGTGATTCATGATTATGCTTGATTATTCTTAATGAACAGGGGTTTAGCAAACTGAAAGAGCAATGGCATTTGATAAATAATGAGCTTGAAATGGTCGAAAACCGCCTGGTAAAGACTGTCCAGCTTTCCGGTCCAAATATTGAGACTGTCGGCAGCCATATAATCAGCGGTTCAGCGAAGAGAATACGACCGGCCCTCTTTTTACTTGCTGCCTACCAACCGGGGAAAAGTCTGATCCCATTTATTGATATTGCCGTTGCTTTTGAACTGATGCATACAGCTTCTTTAATGCACGATGATGTGATTGACCAGGCAGCAACCCGCAGGGGGAAAAATGCAATTCACATTAAATGGAGCAATAAAATAGCAGTTTTGACCGGAGATTATTTCTTGAGTCAGGTTTTTAGAATTTTTGTGGAGACAGGCAGCTGGGATTTAATGGAAATCGCTGTCGAAATAGTTGAAAATATAACGGCAGGAGAAGTTGAACAGGCCTTTGCCGTTCAGGATACAAAAGATCTCGAAGCTCAATATTTTAGATGGATTGGCAAAAAAAGCGCCTCTTTTTTTGCCGGATGTTGTAAAGCCGGCAGCTTGATGAGTGGAGGAAATAAGGAGCAGCAAACCCTCTGGTTTGATTATGGCTATAACTTAGGAATTGCTTTCCAACTGATTGATGATCTACTTGATTATACCGGAGAAGGTTCACTGACCGGCAAACCACTATATGGAGACCTGACAAATCGGGTCCTGACACTGCCTCTAATTCGGACGCTTGCTATAACTTCCGGTAATGGATTGCTTAACAACTATCTGCGGGGGAACAATAACTCCAGTACCAGTCTGGAAGCCATTGCCGATATTATTCTTGCCGGAGATGGACCTGAATACACCCTGGGAAGAGCAAAAGAGTATGCCCAACGCGCGGTTGATCTTGTAGCATCCCTCGATATTGCAGGCTCGGAACATCGAAGAATGACTGAAGAATTACCAAGAAACTTATTGCGAAGAAATAAGTAAGTATCAATATTAATAGAGTATGGAGGATAGTTTGATGCCAGCTCAGAATATCTCAAAATCTGTAATCAAGAGACTTCCGGTTTACTTGCGGATTCTTGATCAACTTATTCAGCGCAATGTTGAACTGATATCCTCGAAAGATTTAAGCAGCGAATCCGGGTTTACAGCTGAACAAATCCGCAAAGATTTGGCTTATTTTGGAGCTTTCGGCACCCGGGGAGCTGGTTACAATACTGCCTACCTAAGGGAAAAGATCATCAGGATTATTGGACTTGATAAAATTATCGATACGATTGTAATCGGAGCCGGAAATCTGGGCACAGCGCTTACCCGTTATAACTCGGCGAAAAATCCTTATGTCAATGTTATTAACGTCTTTGATCGGGATCCGAGATTAATCGGCAAGAAGATTGACAACATCACGATCAATTCAATTGAGGATCTCCCTTCCTTTATTGCCACGCACCGGATTAGAGTGGCAATCATTGCTGTGCCAGCGGGCTCAGCCCAGGAAGTTGCCGACCTGATTATTGACCAGGGGATCAAAGCAATCCTAAATTTTGCTCCAGTTAAACTTAATGTACCGGAAGGGGTCCAGGTACACAACGCAGATTTGACAATTGAACTGCAAAGCCTGATTTACTATAGTTTTGCTGAAGAAGAGCGGATCAAGAGGCTTAAACAGGAAGTTATAGCAAAAAAATCTCCAAAAACCCTTTCCTTGGAATAAGCATAATTTAGCAGCTGAATTTATTTATTACCGGCAGATCCTTAGTGTTGACTTTTAGCAGGGCCTTTTGTATACTTATTTATGCGCAAGGAGCTGTGGTGTAGTTGGTTAACATATCGGCCTGTCAAGCCGAAGACCGCGGGTTCGAGTCCCGTCAGCTCCGCCATAAAGCCGAGATAGCTCAGTCGGTAGAGCAGCGGACTGAAAATCCGCGTGTCGACAGTTCAATTCTGTCTCTCGGCACCAGATCTGCGGGAGTAGCTCAGTGGTAGAGCATCGCCTTGCCAAGGCGAGGGTCGCGAGTTCGAATCTCGTCTTCCGCTCCATTTTTTTGGCGACATAGCCAAGTGGTAAGGCAGAGGACTGCAAATCCTTCATCCCCGGTTCGAATCCGGGTGTCGCCTCCATTTTTCGCCGGAGTGGCGGAACAGGCAGACGCAAGGGACTTAAAATCCCTCGACCATCACATGGTCGTACCGGTTCGATTCCGGTCTCCGGCACCATGTAAAATCTTCAAATGAAAAAGTGGCCGCAAAACGGCCACTTTTATTTTTCAGGTGCGCCCGGCATGGGCGTTAGCTAGGCGGTGAAAGTCCGCTTAAGAGCGTAAAAATTTTCTGATCGCTGGAGAGGATTAGGTTTGGATATATTATATTTATTTCTAACTTTCAACTTCTTATCTTTCACCTCCAGATCGGGTGTGGGGGTGAAATAATGCTAGATAGAAAAATTATTTAAACCCTAACACTCGCTAAAACCACAGGCCTCGCATTTCAGACAGCCTTCAGCCCTGATCAGCGCACAGGTACCACAATCTGGGCAGATCTCAATATTGTGTCTGTCATGATCGGCCGGTAGACTTTCAGCTCCCACCAGGGTCAGCTTCCGTAAGCCCTGACCAACAGCATCAGGAACACTCATGATTCGGTTTGGTCCGAAACCAACGGAGCGGGCCCCGCCGATTCCTTCGAGCTGAGCCACAATTTCATCAACATTTACCCCACAGCGTAGGGCTAGGGAAATCAACCGGGCAATGGCTTCTGTAAAAGCGACAACATCGCTTCCGGCTTTACCAATCTGGGCAAAAAGCTCAAATGGCTTGCCGTCGGCCAGGTTGACGGTTACGAAGAGATTACCCAGCGCTGTCCTGATACTGGTTGTATGACCGTTTAGGGTTTTAGGCCTCTTAGTTGGTTTAAGGGTTTCATCTTTGGTCCCGTCACCGACGTTTAAGACCTGCTTGTTTCTCGAGCTGTCTCGGTAGATAGTAATGCCTTTGCAGCCAGCCTGCCAGGCTGTAATGTAGGCATTTCTGACATCATCGATTGTAGCATCCTGTTTAAGATTAATGGTTTTACTGACAGCATTGTCGGTATATTTTTGGAAGGCAGCCTGGTGCCTGACGTGCCAGTCAAAATCTATTTCCATTGCTGTTTTAAAAAGTTTCATGTATTGGGATGGTACTGCTGAATTTTCCGGAATGCGGCCACTGCGGGCGATATCCCGGATCAGTTCTTCACTGTAAAAACCTTCTCTCTCAGCGATTTCCATAAAGAGAGGATTAACTTCGGGTAGATCGAGACCTCCAAGAATATTTTTTCTGATGAAGGCGATGCTGAAATAGGGTTCAATTCCGCTACTGGCTCCGGCCAGAATTGATATTGTTCCAGTGGGAGCGATGGTAGTCCGGGTAGCATTACGGACTCGATCTTCAGTTTTTCCATTGTCGTAGATGCTTCCGCTGAAATTGGGAAAAACATCGCGCTCTGCAGCCAATGCTACAGATTCTTCCTTTGCTATCCGATTAATAAAATTCATGACCTCTTCTGCTGTTTCTATGGCTTGCTCACTGTCATAAGCGATACCAAGCCTAACAAGCATATCGTGCCAGCCCATGATGCCGAGCCCGATCTTGCGGTTGCCTTCTTTGTGCATCGCGGCGATTTCCGGAATCACATAGTGGCTGGCATCGATGACATTATCGAGAAAACAGACTGCAGTTTGCACTGTTTGCCGCAGCTGAGCCCAGTTAATATTCCTATCTCTGTCTACAAATTTACCTAAATTAATCGAGCCGAGACAGCAGGCTTCATAGGGCAGCAGCGGCTGTTCGCCACAGTTATGAACCACAAAACCATTGGCATCAAAGGCATTAACACCTGGAACTTGCACGTCGTAGACTGCCTCTTCCCGGCCAGCAGTCAAAGCTAAAACGGTTGTGCTAAAAGGTTCCCGGTTTAGTTTACGTTTGTATGAAGTCAGAGTTTTAGCCAACTTCTCTTGTTTTTTTAGATCGCTAAAACCGATTTTGTCGGCAAATACTGCGACGTTGTCTTTGGATATTATCAGTTCATGCTGCGGTTTGGTGGTGTATGTTGCAGAACCATTTTTTCCATTTGGCAGTATTGTTTCCTTAGCGCCGCGCCGCTGGAGGTATAGGTTACTGATAATCCCAAAGCGGGCCAGCATTCTCTGCACTGCTTCAAGCCTTTCTTGGCTGCTCTGGGCCAACCTGATCGAAACTCCTTTTTCCTGTGAGCCCTGAACGGATCCGTCGGCATCGAAGAACCCACGCAAAAAACCTTTGGCAAAAGCGGAGGAAGTTCCAGTTTCCAGGTAGGGAGTGATTAACTTATCGCCCGGCAGCATTCCTAAATTAAAGGCAAGTTTTCTCAGCGCTGCCAGGCTCATGCGATATTCGTTTCTGTCACTTACTTTCCACCAGCCTTTGAAATCAGTGCGGTGAGGCATGTTTTTGGCTGCTTCAAAAGCTGCTTCCATTACTCCTGTGGAACCCTGATCCGGCCAGGCAGACAATAGGGCTTTATCCGTTTTTAGCGTTCCATCGCCGATCAAAAGACCGATCAGGTATCCCTCCTTTTCGTCATGAAGACCATCCCAGCTGGCAAGCTGACGATGATCATGCAGAACTAGCTGATCACCAGGTTTAAGGTTTTCTGCTTCTACCCATTCGGTATCGGTCTTCCAGCGGGTTTTTCTGCTGATTCGTAATACCAGGTGATTACCGGTAGCCTTAAATGAGTAACCCTCTTTTGTTGTAATGGTAAATAAAGGTTTATGGCCGGTGTAAAAGAAGCCCTGAGACGTTGTTTCGTGAGTTTCACCATTGATGATCAGGGTAGTTTGTTTACCAATTAGGTCTTTAACCTGTTTCGGACCTTTGCTAGTCGAGATAAAAGTGTCTCCCGGAACACAGGGGTTGGTCGTTTCATATTTACCAATTTGGGGGGTAGGATTAAATTCGTTCATCCGGTCAATAAAAATAATGCCAGGGTCGCCTTTTCCCCAGGCTTTCTGGACAATCAGGTCGAAAACCGCTCGGGCGTCCAACTGAGCGGGGTTTCCGGTTTCCGGATCGCAGTACACCTGTTTGGTGCGGGGATTAATTAGATTGTAGAGCGGGTCGGGATCTTCTCCGATTGCTTTGCTCATAAATTCATCAGAAACCGTGACCGAAAGGTTAAAGTTATTAATTTCATCTTCTTTTTCTTTACAGCAGATAAATTCGATTATATTGGGATGGTTGTAGATCAACGAACCCATATTGGCGCCGCGTCTGGTGCCTCCCTGTTTCACTGCTTCAGTTGCCGCGTCGAATATTTTTAAAAATGATAATGGTCCGCTGGCAACACCATTTGTTGATTTAACTAAGTCGTTGCTCGGGCGCAAACGGTCGAAAGCAAAACCGGTCCCGCCACCAGTTTTTTGTACCAGGGCCATATTCTTTAAGGCAGTAAAAATACCTTCCATGCTGTCTTCCAGGGGTAAAACAAAACAGGCACTGAGTTGTTGTAATTCGCGGCCGGCATTCATCAAAGTCGGTGAGTTTGGCATAAAGCATCCGCTGGACATCAGCTCAAAAAACTGTTCAGTTTTTTCCTCTACTGCTGCTTCACTTTTACCGTATTTCTTATCAACTGCTGCAATATTGGCGGCTACCCGGTGCATTAACTCTTCCGGAGTTTCAATTGGTACTCCTTTTTCATCTTTGATCAAATATCTTTTCTCATAAGTAATACGAGCATTAGGACTTAATTCCATTAACAGTTCTCCCCCCGGTCATGATATAATGGTAAAAAATGATAAATATTTATTGAGAAATGATCACTTGCATGTTATTATTCTTTCTATTTTGACTCTGAAAATCCTTGTTTGATTCTTCTATTAAAAATTTTCCAGACTAGATTTTAAGTTCATGATAAATTTTTCTTTTGTCGTTGCTGAAGCAATGATATAATAACAATTAGATTTTTTGGGCTTTTTGATGTTATGCAAAGGAGGGGACGGGTCAAAATATGGCTAAAGAAAAATCACGCAAGCAATTGAAACGACAGCGTAAAAAAAGAAGAAGAGCCAAAAAGAGAAAAAGATTGAAGGGCCGGACCTAATTGGCCGCTTGGCGGCATATATTCTTAAGCTGGGGGGAGGTGACGTTTTGCCCCTGTATGAATTTTACTGTTTGGATTGTCAGAAAAAAATCGAAGAGCTTTGCGGCAGCGATATAGAAAGCGTCAAATGTCCTATCTGCGGAAAGGATGCTGGTAAGGTACTGTCAACTTTTCGGACCGGCAAGAGCTCAGCTGGAGGGGGAATCGCCTCCTCAAGTTGCGGTGGGTGAACTAAAACCAGCTGCAGCAGTTGCTGAGCCGGTTCTAGTTTAAACAAGCACAATACAAGGGGGAGCTTATGACCAAGTATGTTTTTATCACTGGTGGAGTAGTTTCTTCGCTGGGAAAAGGAATAACTGCTGCTTCTTTAGGCTGCCTGTTAAAAAGCAGAGGTTTAAAAATTACCATCCAGAAGTTTGACCCGTACATCAATTACGACCCCGGTACAATGAGCCCCTATCAGCATGGAGAAGTATTTGTTACAGACGACGGCGCCGAGACCGATCTCGATTTGGGTCATTATGAACGTTTCATTGACGAGTACCTGACCCGTGATAATAACGTAACAGCGGGAAGAATCTACTGGTCGGTGATCGAAGCCGAACGCGAAGGACTTTATCAGGGAAATACTGTCCAGGTTATCCCCCATATAACCGATGCTATTAAGGATTGTGTAACCAAGGTCGATTACAACCGCGATCTCGACCTGATTATCACCGAAATTGGCGGCACGGTAGGTGATATTGAAAGTCTGCCTTTTCTTGAAGCAATTCGTCAGCTTCGCTATGATCTTGGCTGGGAAAATGTTTTGTTTATTCATGTTACCCTGGTTCCTTACCTGCCAATGTCAGGCGAACTGAAAACAAAACCAACCCAGCATAGTGTTAAAGAATTAAGAGGTATCGGTATTCAGCCTGATATTATTGTCTGCCGGACGGAATACCCGTTGGGCGAGGATTTGCGTAAAAAAATTGCTCTTTTCTGCAATGTTAAACCGGAAGAAGTTATTGAGAACTTAGACACCAGGATTATTTACGAAGTGCCGCTTCTTCTAAAAATGCAGAATTTGGATCAGATGGTATTGAAGAAACTTGATCTTGCCTGCCCGGAAGCTGCCCTCGATCGCTGGCAGGAGTTAGTTCAGCATGCGCATTATTTTGATCAGCGGATCAAGATTGCCTTGGTTGGAAAATATGTAGCTCTGCGTGATGCCTATATCAGTATCAATGAAGCGCTTTTCCATGCCGGACTAGCTCATAATGTTGGTGTTGATACAGTTCTTATTCAGGCTGAAGATTTAGAGGATGGTAAAGCAGAAGAGCTACTCGGTGATGCCGACGGGATCCTGGTTCCCGGAGGTTTTGGCGAGCGAGGGATCGAAGGAAAAATTAAGGCTATTAGTTATGCCCGCCAGCAAAAAATACCATTTTTAGGGCTTTGCCTTGGTATGCAGTGTGCAGTAATTGAATTTGCCAGGAATGTTGTTGGAATAAAAGATGCTCACAGCACAGAGTTTAATCCCGATACTACCGGTCCGGTTATCGACTTTCTACCAGGTCAGAAAGATAACACCAGGATTGGCGGCACTCTAAGACTTGGGGCTTATCCCTGTTCCATCAAAGAAAATACCTTGGCCAAAAAGGCATATGGCGAGCAACAGGTCTCAGAACGTCATCGTCATCGCTATGAGTTTAATAATGATTACATCGCTAGTTTAGAAAAGGCTGGCATGGTTTTTAGTGGTATCAACAAAGAAGACAATTTAGTAGAAATGATTGAACTAAAAGAGCATCCCTGGTTTGTTGCCGTTCAGTTTCATCCCGAATTTAAATCAAGACCTACACGATCGCATCCACTTTTTAAAGATTTTATCGGAGCGGCTATCAAGAAGAATAATCGCCGGGATTAGCGATTACTGCCCTGGCCATCTCGATCATCGTAATCCGTTTTTCCATGCTTTGTGTTTGTAGGTAACGATAAGCTTGATCTTCATCCACTTCCATGTTCTGCATTAAAATACCTTTGGCTTTCTCGATTTCTTTGCGGTTGATCAGTTTCTTTTCGAGCCCCCAGATTTGCTTCTTAAGTGTTTTTTTTCGGGCATATTCCAGACATAAAGTTTCTGTGACAGCACTTAAAACCTGGGCTTCGACCGGCCATCTAAGCAGCATATAACCGTTGATGCTCGTTTTTCCGGTATCGATGAACAGAGCAGCAGAAAGTCCGTCTTCTTCAATGATTGCCGCTAATTGCCTGATATTACCAGGTGGTATTGCTGTATCAATGATTGCGAGCCAGGGCTGAGTTAATCTTAAGATCCGCAAAAACTCCGGTATATTTTTTGCTTCTCCCGATTGGTAAAAGCCTGCTTCATTTAACATTATAGAAACAGTTTTCTTCAAGCCGGCGTTGTTTGTCCCGATACAATAATCGTATTTATTGTTGCCCATCATTTAACCTTCCGGTAGCTTCATTCCATTTTGTTTCTATTATACTATTTTTTTTACAGTTCCCTTATAAAAAAACTACCGTCCACCGATGGTAATAATACTCCCTCCACCACAATAGAAGAACAAAAACCCCTTCCACCACAATAGAAGAACAAAAACTCCTTTCGCCATAATAGAAGAATAAAAACTCCCTCTGCAACAATAGAAGATCAAAAACTCTCTTCCCTTATTAAGGACAAATTCTTTGTTCTATTGAGGCATATAAACACCCTCCCCCATAATAGAAGAATAAAAACTCCCTCTGCAACAATAGAAGATCAAAAACTCTCTTCCCTTATTAAGGACAAATTCTTTGTTCTATTGAGGCATATAAACACCCTCCCCCATAATAGAAGAACAAAAACTGTATTTGCTTATTAAGGACAAATTCTTTGTTCTAGTGAGGAGTATAAACACCCTCCCCCTTGAGGGGGGAGGGTCGGGGTGGGGGTGAAAAAAATATTGTTTTTACCCGATAAAACGCTTTAAAAACGCGAAAGATAGTGGTTAACTTCCCAGTCATGAACCTGGATCCGGTATTCAAGCCATTCTTTAATCCGGCCTTCACGGAAACGGTTATAGATATGTTCACCCAAAGCTTCACGGATCAACGGGCTATTGTCCAATTCTATTACTGCATCATAGAGGTTTTCCGGCAGCCGGTCAATACCGTAATTTGTTTTTTCTTCATCAGTCATGTCATAAATATTTAAGTTAACCGGATCAGGCGGATTGATTCTATTATCAATTCCATCTATCCCAGCCCTCAGCATTACAGCAAAGGCCAGGTACGGGTTGCAAGATGGATCGGGGCTGCGCAATTCAACCCTGGTCCCAATACCCCTTCTTGCCGGAACCCTTACCAGTGGACTGCGGTTGCGGTATGACCAGGCAATGTAGACCGGCGCTTCGTAGCCTGGAACAAGACGTTTGTAAGAATTGACCAGCGGATTGGTTACAGCCGTATAGCTTTTTGCATGTTTGAGCAGACCGCCAATAAAATAAAGCATTTCCTGGCTCATTTCTTCTGGTGCATTTGGATCATGAAAAATATTATTTCCGTTTTGAAATAGTGATAGATGCGTATGCATACCCGAGCCGTTAATCATGGCGATTGGTTTCGGCATAAAAGTAGCATAAAGGCCATGCCGCTGGGCAATTGTCCTGATTACAAAACGAAAAGTAGACAAGCTGTCTGCGGTTTTTAAGGCATCGCTGTATTTAAAATCGATTTCATGCTGGCCGGGGGCAACTTCATGATGAGAGGCTTCAATTTCTAAGCCCATTTCCTCAAGGCTTAAAACCATGTCACGCCGGGCATTTTCGCCCAAGTCTGTCGGTGCCAGATCGAAGTATCCGCCCTGATCATGGGTGTGCAGGGTCGGTGCTCCGTTTTCATCGATATGAAACATAAAAAATTCGGCTTCCGGACCACAGTTCATAGTGTAGTTGTCTTTTTTCGCCAGTTCAATCATCCGTCTGAGCTGGCTGCGCGGACATCCTTCAAACGGAGTACCATCAGGATTATAAACATCGCACATTAATCTGGCCATTCCACCTTCCCGTGGATGCCATGGGAATACTGCAAAGGTATCAAAATCAGGTCTTAAGTACATATCGGATTCTTCAATCCTAACGAACCCTTCAATTGAAGAGCCGTCAAACATAATCTCGCCATCGAGAGCTTTATGCAATTGGTCTGTGGTAATCGCCACATTTTTCAGCTGCCCTGCCAGGTCGGTAAACTGCATATGAATGAACCTGACTCCTGTTTCCTTTACGTCATGGAGAATATCTTCTTTTGTTTTGCCCATTGTTTTCGCTCCTTTTTTATTTTTAAAATAAGAAACGCCCGCCAAACAGCTTCATTCGCTGTTCCTGCGGGCGCCTTTGCCCAAAAAAAGTATAAACAATAAATTAACTGATGTCAATAAAATCAAAAGGAATATTTTTGATCAAAGGTGAATAATAGAGATGTGCACATATATCATACTATTCCCGGTAATCAAAATGATCGGCAAAGACCACTGGAGAAGTGCGGGGTATTTGCCGTGTACAACTACCAAGGGCCCGGTAATGCCGGGATCATCACTTATCTTGGGTTACTGGCTTTGCAGCATCGCGGTCAGGAGAGTGCCGGTATCGCCTATCCTGATCTTGATGGGATGAAGCTAATTAAGGGAATGGGCCTGGTAGACCAGATTTTTAATCGTGATATTCTGAATATGATTACCTCGGCGACCATGCTTGGTCACGTCCGCTATTCGACTACCGGTTCCAGTAATCCGTCTAATGCTCAACCGCTGGTTGCCCGGTCAGTTGATCAGTCTTCCATTGCCTTGGCTCATAACGGTAATCTAACCAATACCCGTCATTTGCATAACAAGTTACTTGAAGAAGGACAGATATTTCATACCACATCTGATACTGAGATTATTCTAGCGCTCATCTTTCATTACCGGCGCCAAGGCATGGTTGAAGCAATAAAAAGAACGATGCAGGAGATCAGGGGCGCCTACGCTGCGGTTCTGATGGACGAAAAGCATCTCTATGCTTTCCGGGATCCCAATGGTTTTAGACCTCTGGTAATCGGTAATAGCGGTCCAACTTATTATTTGGCATCGGAAACCGCTGCCCTGGATACGGTGGGGGCTGATTTTATTCGCGAAGTTAAACCTGGTGAAATAGTAATGATTGGACCAAACGGTTTGCACAGTTGTCTGGGTAAATCAGCGACCAGGAGATCACTTTGCATTTTTGAATATGTCTACTTTGCTCGTCCGGATAGTGTTATTGCCGGCAACAATGTTCACCAGGTCCGTAAATCAGTAGGCATTCAGTTGGCGGATCGTATTTCTGCAGAACTTGATATGGTTATACCTTCGCCTGATTCCGGCGTTTCGGCTGCAATGGGTTTGGCCGAAGCACTGCAAATTCCACTGGAATGGGCGGTTCATCGCAATCCCTACCTGGGACGCACCTTTATTGAACCGACCCAGGATGCGAGAGAGTTGGCTGTTCGCCTTAAATTCAATCCAATTTCTGCAATCATCAGAGGGAAAAAAGTTGCTGTAGTTGATGACTCGCTGGTCCGTGGTACAACGGCCAAAATTCTCACTGGATTATTGCGTTCTGCCGGTGCTGAAGCAGTGCATCTTTGCATTGCTTCTCCGCCTTATAAAAATCCCTGTTACTATGGTATTGATATTCCGGTTGCTGCAGATCTAGCTTTTAATCAGGCGAATGCCGAAAGTTTGGCTGAAAAAATTGGCGCAGATAGTATAACTTTTGCCACGCCGGATGATCTATACAAAGCGGTTGGCAGTGCCAGCAATAATTATTGTACAGCCTGTTTTTCAGGCGAATATCCTGGTTTAAGATCCAGAAGAGGCAAGGTGAGCTGATATGGAACATTTTTTAGCCGATAATTCCGGTAGTTTGCGTGAAAAAATTATGATTCTTGATTTCGGAGGGCAATACAGCATGCTGATTGCCAGGCGAATCAGGGAGGCTGGCGTCTACTGTGAGTTGCTGCCTTTTAATACGTTGTTTAAAGAAATTGCTGAAAGCAAACCGGCAGGAATTATTCTTTCTGGTAGTCCCGCCAGTGTTAACAGTAATCAAGCTCTGCGCTGTGATCCGGATATTTTTAAGGGTGGAATCCCGATTCTTGGCATTTGTTACGGAATGCAGCTACTGGCCAGAGAGCTGGGCGGTGAAGTTAAAAGAGGTATTCGCTCTGAATTTGGCCGGACAGCTTTTAACATCGTTGAAAAGGAACCACTTTTTACTGATCAGGTTTTTCTTGATGTTGAAAACAGTTGCGGTTGGATGAGCCATCAGGATGAAGTTCTGAAACCTCCTCCCGGTTTTAGAGTTTTAGCCCGAACAGAGAACAATACACTGGCAGCGATCGGTGACCATAATAGAAAAATATACGGGGTCCAGTTTCATCCTGAGGTATTGCATACCCCCGGAGGAAGTCAGGTTTTAAAAGAATTTATCTTTAAAATTTGTGGTTGTGAAAAAGCATGGACCCCGGGCAGTTTTGTACTGGATGCTGTTTCTAAAATCAGGGAAGCCCTGGGCAAAAACGATAAAGTTGTGTGTGCTTTAAGCGGGGGAGTAGATTCTTCAGTAGTTGCTTTTCTGCTTGATCGGGCTGTAGGTGAAAGAGCGGTTTATATTTTTGTTGACCATGGTCTGCTGCGCCTGAATGAAGCTGCCCAGGTTGTGAAACTATACAAAGAGAAATTAAAAGGAAATTTCATTCACATTGACGCCAGGCAAAGATTTCTGAAGCGTTTATCTGGTATAACAGATCCCGAAAAAAAAAGGATGATTATTGGTGATGAGTTCATTAATGTCTTTAAAGAGAAGGCGCTTTCACTCGGTGATATTACTTACTTAGCCCAGGGAACTATTTATCCCGATGTAATTGAAAGTGGCTCAATCAGTGGAGCAGCAGTGATCAAGTCACATCATAATGTTGGCGGTTTGCCTGAAGAACTTGGTTTCGAATTGATCGAACCGTTGCGGGAATTATTCAAGGACGAAGTGCGTCTGGTTGGAGCAGAGCTGGGTTTGCCAGATTCTATTTTGAAAAGACAACCTTTTCCCGGGCCGGGGCTGGCTGTGCGCATAATCGGTGATATTACCGAAGCAAAACTTGATTTGTTGAAAAAGGCTGATGCTATTTTCAGGGAAGAAGTGGTCAATTCCGGTCTTTCAGCCGAACTCTGGCAGTATTTTGCTGTTTTGACCGGAATAAATGTAGTCGGAGTTAAAGGTGATGATCGCCACTATGGTCCTGTTGTTGCCGTTCGGGCTGTTATTTCGGAAGATGCGATGACAGCCGACTGGGCGAGGCTCCCTTTTAACCTTTTAGAAAGGGCATCTACACGTATTACCGGGGAAATACCTGAAGTGGCCCGGGTAGTTTACGATATAACGTCGAAGCCACCCGGTACAATCGAATGGGAATAAACAGTGACCAGTGGCCGGGGGCTTAAAAGACAAATTTTAAACCCCGGATACCTGGTGTTAAGCGTTAAATGCTGTTACAGATTTCGCTAAAGTATTGATGAACCCTTAAGTCTTCGGTCAGTTCGGGGTGAAAAGAAGTAGTCAGCATTAGCCCCTGCCTGGCGGCAACAATATCCTCTTCCAGTCGGGCCAACACTTCTACCCCGGCACCGGCTTCTACGATCTTGGGCGCTCTTATAAAGACCCCTCTAAAAGGATCTTCAAAATTAGCAAAGCCCAAATCAGTTTCGAAGCTCTCACGCTGGCGGCCAAAAGCATTCCGTTTAACTTTTATCGACATTAAGCCAAGGTGTGGTTGGCCGGGAAGTCCGTCAGTGATTTCTTCAGCCAGCAATACCATTCCGGCGCAGGTGCCGAAAACAGCCAGACTACCATCGTGGCAGCGCGCTTTAATCGATTCAGCCAAGCCAAAAGTCTCCAGCAGCTTGCCGATGGTAGTGCTTTCACCACCCGGTATAATCAGACCGCCGACTTTATCCAGGGCGGCTTTTTCTTTGACGGCAAAGGCATCAATCCCACACCGCTCAAGGTGGCCCAGGTGCTCTGAGACAGCGCCCTGAACCGCCAGTACCCCAATTTTCATCTGCTTAAATACCTCGCTCCTGCATCCGATCGGCAGTAGTTAACGAGGATATTTCAAGCCCGGGCATTGCTTCACCCAGTCCTCTGGAAACTTTGGCCAGAATTTTCGGATCATCATAATGCAGAGTAGCCTGTACAATGGCTTCGGCCACCAACTGCGGTTTCTCAGATTTAAATATTCCGGAGCCGACAAAGATCCCGTCAGAGCCGAGCTGCATCATCAGGGAAGCATCAGCGGGCGATGCAATACCGCCGGCTGCAAAATTGACAACCGGTAATCGTCCAGCCTCGCGCACTTCCTTCAGCATTTCAATTGAAACGCCCATTTCCTTGGCCATGACAACCAGCTCATCATCCGCCTTACCAATTACCTGGCGAATTTGGTCCATGACCCGGCGCATATGACGAACTGCTTCGACCACATTGCCAGTGCCCGGTTCGCCTTTCGTGCGGATCATTGCTGCCCCCTCGGATATCCTGCGCAGAGCTTCACCAAGGTCTCTTGCCCCACAGACGAAAGGCACTTTAAAAAGGTGTTTATTAATGTGATACTGTTCGTCAGCCGGAGTTAAAACTTCGCTCTCGTCTATGTAATCTACTGCGAGTTCTTCAAGAATCTGGGCTTCTGCAAAATGACCGATTCTAACCTTGGCCATGACCGGAATAGTTACAGCTTCCATGATTTTGACTACTGTTTCAGGATCGGCCATGCGGGCAACTCCTCCGGCTGCCCTGATATCGGCCGGAACCCGTTCCAGGGCCATGACGGCAACTGCTCCGGCTTTTTCGGCAATCCTGGCTTGTTCGACAGTAGTAACATCCATAATTACTCCGCCTTTTTGCATCTGTGCCATACCTTTCTTCACTCTGAAAGTACCCTTTTCCTTCATCATTATTTCTCCTCTCGCAAATCGGAATATCCTTGATGGTCTGCCGGTCTGATTGGCAAACCTCTTTTTGATAAATAATTCTTAAGATCAGCGATGCTGTAGGTGCCGAAATGCAGGATCGAGGCGGCCAGTACTGCGTGAGCCCCGCCCTTAGTCAATGCTTCGTAAAGATGCTCAAGTTTTCCGGCGCCACCGGAGGCAATGACCGGTATTTTTACGGTGCTGGTAACAGCAGCAAGCAGTTCGAGGTCGTAGCCGTCAAGGGTTCCGTCTGCATCCATCGAAGTCAGTAAAATTTCTCCGGCGCCCAGTTTTTCAGCTTCGGTAACCCATTCAATAACATCTCTGCCGGTTGGTGTTCGACCGCCATGGCTGTATACTTCCCAGCACAAGTCGCTTGCAGACCGGGAAAAGTTTGCCTGTTTGTTTACTCTCCTCGCATCAATCGCAACAACAATACACTGGCTACCGAACTGCTTGGCTCCTTCTTCTATTAAGCGGGGATGTTCGAGGGCAGCAGTATTTAAAGAAACTTTATCTGCTCCCGATTGTAGTAGTTCCTGCATGAAGTCGGTAGAATTAATGCCGCCGCCAACGGTCAGAGGTATAAAAACTGCGTCTGCAGTTTTTCGCACAACGTCAACGATCGCCCGGCGTTTTTCTACTGAAGCGGTAATATCGAGGAATACTAATTCGTCTGCACCTTCACGACTATAAAAACCGGCCCGCTCGACCGGGTCACCTGCATCCCTAATATTAACAAAGCGGGTGCCTTTTACTACCCGGCCATCCCGCACATCAAGACAGGGAATAATTCTTTTCGCCAGCATTTAAATAATCTCCTACGAGATGATAATAGACTACTGTTGATCGGCTATAATCTTACCAAAATTGCTGATAAGGCGCAAGCCTGCCAAACCGCTCTTTTCCGGATGAAATTGGACACCGTAGAGGTTATTGCACTGAACGGCGGAACAAAATTTTTGGCCATAGTCAGTTTTTGCCAGGGTATGGTTTTGTTCGGATGGTAGAACATAGTAGGAGTGGGTAAAATAAAAATAATCACCTTCTTCGAGACCGGAGAAAAGAAGCGATGGTTTTTCCGGTTTAGCGATATTCCATCCCACATGAGGAACCGTTAGATGATCAGGGAAGCGTTTGGCATATCCGGGAATTAAATCTAATCCGGTCAAAGGTTGATCGGATCCGAAGACTTCTTCACTGCCGCTTAACAAAAGTTGCATCCCAAGGCAGATGCCCAGAAATGGCTTCCCGCTGCTTACAGCTTCAACGATTGCGCCATCAAGGCCTTTCTTTCTGATTTCTGATGCGGCATGGTAAAAAGAACCTACTCCGGGGAAAATCAGTGCAGTAGCTGATTTAATATTTTTAGGGTTATCACTTACTACAGGATTGAGATCAGCTGCCCTCACTGCCTTGTAGACAGAATTGAGATTGGCACTGCCGCTATCAATAATTATTAATTTTTTCATCATCAGATCCTTCCTTAATTTATCATGAGAACATTTGATCAAGATTATTTTTATCTGGACAACTGATGAAATCTAGCTGTTAAGTTTAATCCGGCCCCGGTATAAACTAATGAGACGTCTTCTCGATATTCAGATTCTATAGATTAACTGCAGGTAAACTATTATGACCGTGATTTTCTATCTCCCAAAGCAGATCACCAAAAATTCTGATTCCGTTGTTAATGTCATTGAGTCCCGGTTGGCTAAATGAAAAACGGGCTGTATGGGATCCCCCTTTGCTGCTGAAAAACCCTTCGCCGTGAACGAAGGCAACTTTTTTTTCTAAAGCCAACTTTAAAAGTTCACTGCTGGGAGGATAATGATCGGGAAACTTGACCCAACAGAAAAACCCACCCCCCGGTTGACTAAAAGTAACTGACGGAGGAAAAAATTGCTGCATAGCGGCAAGCATAGCATTACGTTTCTGTCTGTACAACGAGCATAGTCGTTCGATGTGACGATCGATATAGCCGTCTTGTGCCAATCGGTAAGCCAGTCGTTGTCCGATCGAGCTAGAACAAAGATCTGTAGTTTGTTTTATTAAAGTAATTTTTTCAAGTAGTGTTCTGGCTCCGGCCATCCAACCGATCCTAATTCCGGGGATTAGCACTTTCGAAAAAGAACCAAGGAATACCACCCGTTCTTGGCGATCAAGAGCATAATAGCTAGGTGGTACAAGGTTATCGTAGCATAATTCTCCATAGGGGTCATCTTCGATGATGATCAGGTTATGCAAAGATGCTATTTCAAGTATTTTTGAGCGCCTTTCCAGACTGGTAGTTACCCCGGTTGGGTTTTGAAAATTAGGTACGCTGTAAAAGAATTTTGGTTTCAGCTCGTCTTTTTTCAAGCTTAAAATGGTTTCAAGCATTGATTCCGGGAGTGGTCCATCCTGATCTATTGTAATACCGAGAGGGATGCCCCCATAGCTTTTAATGGCTCCTATTCCCCCAATATAGGCTGGTTCTTCTACTAAGACCGGATCGCCTGGATTAATCAAAACCCGGCTCAGCAGGTCGATGCCCTGCTGTGAGCCGTTGGTAATAATAATGTTTTCTGATTCGCATAATGCTCCGGCTCGCCGCAATTTTCCCGATAAATAGACCCTTAGCTCGTAAAGGCCTTCAGTTGGTCCATATTGCAGGGTTTGCCGGGGATCATCCTTGACCAACGAAGCCATTACCCTGGATAGATCTTCGCTAGGGAAAAAATCGTTATCCGGAAAACCGCCGGCAAAGGAAATTATTTCCGGTCTCTCGGTAAGGGCAAAGAACTGTCTGATTTGCGAGCCGGTAACTCTTTCTGTTCTGCGGGCAAAAAAGTCCTGCCACTGAAGATTCACTATGGTTGCCTCCCTGTCCAGAAAACTTTTTATTGTGAACGCTTCTAGAATAAAAACTGCCCGCCTCTTTATAGAGACGGGCTTTATCCCGCGGTACCACTCCAATTGCCCTTCAAGGGCCTCTTGAATTAATTAACGACCTTAGGGCCGGCGGCACTTTTGAATTTGAGTTTCTTTCAGTGCAGCAGCTCCAGGGTGGCTTATATCTCTACTCGGTGGGACCCTTTCAGCCGGTGAAGCCCCTCTCTTGTTAATGAGTTGAGTTTGTTCCCCTTCAAAGCTATTTACTATTGACTTATTGTCGAATTATAGCAGACCAATTTGTATAATGCAAGCGCCCGGTATAAAAAATGTGCCTGTCGCTAATGGATAAGTTATAATAAAAGAACTATTTTTATAGACGGAGGTGTGGTTAATGTCCTTTCCCGAAATGCGATCCTGCCTTGATCTCATAAAGCCCTATGTACCTGGAAAACCGGTAGAAGAGGTAGAGAGGGAGCTTGGTTTGAGTGGTGTAATCAAACTGGCTTCAAATGAAAATGCCCTGGGTCCCTCACCGCTGGCTGTCAAGGCGATGCAGGAAAATGCAGATAAGATGCATATTTATCCCGATGGCAACTGTTACTACTTAAAGGAAGCTTTGGCCGCTAAGTTGAAAATTAAACCAGAACAATTAATATTCGGTAATGGTTCCGACGAAATTCTAAGTTTTCTAACTCTGGCCTTGATCAATCCCGGCGACGAAGCGGTAATGGTTGCACCAAGCTTTTCGGAGTATGACTTTGCCCTGCGGCTAATGGGTGGAGTTCCCTATCTGGTGCCCCTTGTTGGCTCCGAATTTGCTTATGATCTTGATGCAGTATTGAAAGCAGTAAATGATCAAACCAGGATTGTTTTTATCTGCAGTCCCAACAACCCAACCGGCAGCCATATCCAGCGTGCCGATTTTGAAAGGTTTATGGCCAAACTGCCTGATAAAGTCCTTGTTGTCCTGGACCAGGCTTACATTGAATATGTTACCGATTCCGGCCACCCTGAGGGGTTGGATTTAATCAAGCAGGGTTACCCGCTAATTGCCCTACGCACTTTTTCTAAAATTTACGGGTTGGCCGGGCTAAGAATTGGCTACGGGATTGCATCCTCTGAACTGATTGCCGTTCTTAACCGGGTTCGTGAGCCCTTTAATGTTAATGCCATGGCCCAGAAGGCAGCCCTGGCTGCGCTTGATGATGACGATCACTTGAAGCGCAGCGTTCAACTGGTAACAGAGGGAAGAGAAACTTTAACAACAGGCATGGCTGCTCTAGATTTAAAGCCGGTGCCCGATCAGGCCAACTTCTGTTTTGTCGATACCGGAGTTGATTCCCGTCAGGCTTTTCAGGCACTGCTGAAAAAAGGGGTTATCGTCCGCACAGGGGATATCTTTGGTTATCCGAGCTATATCAGGGTTACCTACGGCACTGCGGAGCAGAATGCCAGATTTTTAAAAACTCTGGAAGAAGTACTGGCGAAATTAAAGTAAAGTGGCAGTTTTTTCATCGGTTGACAGATGCCGGTATGAAAGTCAGGCTAGTGTCGCCGTAACGTTTCAGGCGGCAGCGGGTATAAGCTTCCGTCCACTGGTTGTTTCTCGAGGCATGCTCGACAATAATTAATCCGGATCTCTTAACCAGTTGCCGGTTAATGATTTGTTCGACTAGAACTGCAATATGATTATACTGATAAGGTGGATCAACAAACAAGAGGTCTGCCTTAATCTCTTCACTGGCCAATCTGCCGATCGTTTTTTCGGCGTCGGCGCAGATCAGGCGGGCCTTTGCAGCGAGTCCCGTTTTGGATAAATTATCCTTGATCATCTCCAGGTGATCTATTTTCTGCTCATTGAAAATGCAGAAACCGGCGCCCCTGCTGAGCGCTTCAATGCCCACCGCTCCGCTGCCGGCAAAGAGATCGATGAAGAGACAATCTATTACCCGGGGAGCAATAATATTAAAAAGAGCTTCCTTAACCCGATCGGCCGTTGGCCTCACGGAAAGCCCTTTTGGTGCTTTTAACCTTGTACCCCTGGCACTGCCGGCAATGACACGCATGGTAACTCCTCCCTTTAAGATTGTATCAAAAGCGAAATAATAAGGGAATGAAGGTTTATCAGGAAGAACTGGCGAATAAAAATTTAGTAAACTTTTGACCGTAACTCTAATCGAAAGGTTAAAAATGATAATGGAAATCAGATGGTTTGGCACGGCGACGCTTGCTTTAAAATCAAGCGTGCACTCAATTATCTTCGATCCATTTATTTCGCTGAATAAAAATTTGCCCAGACCCGCGGTTGCGGATCTTGCCCAGTATGGCGATATTTTTATCACCCATGGCCATTTTGACCATTTAATTGATGTGCCGCTTGTCCTTAAAAAAAACTCTGCTTCGGTATATTGTTCCGGGGAAGCTGCTGCCACTCTGTTGCGCGAAAAGGTAGCGCAAAGCAGGATTAAGATCATTAAGCCGGGTGACTGTCTTAAAAACGGACCTTTTAACATTAAAGTTTTCAGAGGTGAACATATCAAGTTTGATCTATCCCTGGTTATGAGGACCCTTTTTAGCCGCAGAACATTTGCCTATTTCAATGATCTGCGAAAGCTGGTGCGCCTGGCCAAACTCTACCCGCAGGGTGAAGTGTTGGTTTTTTTTATTGAAGCGGGGGATAAAACAATTTTACATATGGGCAGTTTAAATCTTGACGTTAATATCGAATACCCGGCTGGAATTGACTTGTTAACCATTCCCTTTCAGGGACGAAGTGATCTCGATATCTATACCTTAAAATTTGTTGAGCGCTTAAAACCCGCAACCCTTTTATTGCATCATACCTGCGATTCTTTTCCCCCTGTATCGAGCCCGATCCGAACGGATCATTTTATCCGGGTCATGGAGCAAAAATATCCGGAAGTCGAAGTGATCAGGCCGCTTTATCAGCAACCTTTAGTGCTTTAAAGTACACATCTAAAATTATGAATGAACGGAAGTGAGTGGGTGATTGATCCGGGCAACAGGTCAGCCAGGCAGAGAAGTTTCCTGGCTGAAGAAGAAAAAAATTCGCCCGAAATTAGGAAAGCGCTGCCATCCAGGGTCTTTTCGTCGCTTAAACTATACTGGCACTAGCTTATCTTTATTTTTATTATTTCTTAGTTCAAAAAGTATTTGCACATGACTCTAGTGAAAAGCAGCAATCTTTCTGACTTGCCCTCTGGTTCAACCCTTAGAAACCTTAGTTTTGGTATTCCAGGGCCGGCGTCCAGTAAGTGTTGTTGTAAATATCGGTCAGGCGATAGGTAACCAGGCACTTAGCGCTGCCAATGCTGACATTGCTAACTTCCAGTTCTCCATCGGCGATCATCTGATCGCCGAGATAAAAGCTATTGTTATATTCCTCTTCATAGGTGTAATAGTCGCAGAGAAAGTCGATTACGTCACCGCTGACAATTGGAATTAGCCCCTTGGCTGCTGTATTGGTCAGCGTGCCGTAGTTAATCCTTGCTCCGGCTACCGTTCCGTAGGGGTACTCGTGATTAAACATTACGATTATATCGACCAGTTCACCATTTAGCATCGCCGGGATACGCCCGGTAATTGACCAGTATTCACCGTCTTCCTCAATGCTGTCAACGTAGTAAGCCACGATGTGCCGATCCAGGGCCAGCCAGGTGCCGTCATAATCGATAATCAGGTCACCATCGCTGTCAAATTCATATACATTGTCAAGGCCTAAATCAATAAAACCTTCTCCATCATCAAAGAAAATGTTTAGTTCAACTTTTTGAATCAGTTCCCATTGTTCGTCGGTTAACTTTAGAACATAACCGCTTCCTTTCATAGTCAACTGCAGGCTTTCGGCATCAAGGTAGTTTTCACGATAATAATCAGCGTTAGACTGAATCGAGTCCGGATCAATCCAGTTGGTTTGCTCGCCGGAAAGGGCACCAATCACACTGCCAAAATCAGCATCGGCAAAGAAGGTATTCCAGGCTAATGACCAGAGGTCAGCTGATGAACCCTGCCCACTGCTGCCGCCAAAAGCGCCCAATAATGACCCCAGTGGATTATTGCTGCCGCTGGTGGTGATCTGACCCCCTACTACCATGTTGGCAAATTTTCTGACCAGCGTGTTATATTCTTCGCTCATGCCAATCTGTTCATAGATGTTGAGCATCGAAGACATGCTGCGCAGCTCGTCATAAGGAAAGTAGATCGAGACACCATAAGCTCTTGAAATATTCTCTGAAGTCCGGTTGTATCTGATTGCCTGCTGTAATGCGCTGATCAGGGCTGCAGATTCAGGTGAGTTGATATTGCGGGCCAGATCAATTAAGTCGACCTGGTCAAGACGTGAGCGGTTGAACTCACGGGAGTTGCCGCGGGCATTGGAAATAATCTTGTAATCACTGTCAAGCTGCTCGTCGGCTGAAGTGGCAAACAGTTTAAAGGCCTCATCTACTTCGTTATTAAGAACTACCAGGTCTAGCAAAGAGAGGGTAGTTATTTCACGAGGCACTGTAGAGCGGCAGGTCGTAATGAAATCATCAATAATCAGCTTGCCAATTTCAACCGTATCCATTGAAGGATTGGCGGATAGCTTGCTAATCCAATTAGTGTAGTACCAGCCGATGCCCGGTTCGGTTTCTTCCGATGCGATCATATAATCGGCATGATAGTTAAGCATGTAAGCTGTTTCCAATGTGGCCATCAGGCAGGCGTCAAAGCCAACAAAATCAAATTTTACCCCGGCACCCTCCAGGGCAGAATGGATCTGGCTGATGGTCATCGAGCCGCTATTTGGAAACAGCTGATCATAACCGAAGCCGCTGAGTGATCCCCCGCCATGATCCCAGAAAATTAAAGCGTAGCGATTGGCCGGAAAATTTGTAGCGCTGTAAGTGATGAAATCTTCAAGTGTTTGCGGGTCAGTCATCGGCCGTTTGCCTATGTTGTCCTGCAGTAGCCTTAAACCGGAAGAAGTTACCTGGTAACGCTGATTGGTGTTGTTGCTAACTATGCTATTTCTCCAGCGACTGGTACCTCCGGTTTCAACAATTATATTTACCTGATCACTAATTGTTGCATGCAGCATTTCGTTCAAATCAGCGGTGGCCATACCGTATTGCGACTCTAAATCGGTGCCGCACATATAGATCATGATCGTAAAAGTGTCTTGACCCCCGCCGATAATTTCCGTGCGCCTGGTGCGTGGACCAGTGATGCCGGTCATCGGGCTGATTAAGTTGTTGGCCGGATCGCCATCAACTGGTGCTGCAATTGGAGTTTCCGCCGTGAAATTCTGGGGGGATGAACTGTCGATTTGCTCAGCAACCGGACCGGCGCAGCTTCTAAGCAGCAGGTAACCAACAATGACTAGAATAACCAGAAAAAGAAGCTTTTTGGGATCCATCCCCCGGCCTCCAGAAGAGCTTTGTTTCTGGGTATAAGGTGGTTTGCCGGAACTGCCGGAACCGTAGTTGCCTAAGTTCTGTTGGCTGCCGATCGGACCGCTGCTGCTCTGCTTACGCTCGGCATAGCCATCAGTCTTGCCTAC
>CAZAKI010000015.1:0-5353 GCA_964485855.1 uncultured Syntrophomonadaceae bacterium
TAATCGACCCCCTCCCTCTTCGAGGGGGAGGGTACGGGGTGGGGGTGTGTGATTTGGCTAAGAAGCAGGCAACGATCTACTGCTGCGGCAGTTGCGGTTATGAAACCCAAAAGTGGCTGGGGCGCTGTCCCGGCTGTGGCGAATGGAACACGATGGCCGAGTTTAAGCCCGCCCCTTCCCCGAAACGCAAATCGGCCGGTGGGGTAATCCGGGGAGCGGCGGCTGCGGCGCAGGCCGTAGCGCTTAAAACGGTGCCCTCGGTAAATGAAGAGCGCACCGTAACCGGCATCGGCGAATTTGACCGGGTACTGGGCGGCGGCCTGGTCGACGGCTCGGTGGTGCTCCTGGGTGGCGACCCGGGTATCGGTAAATCAACCCTGCTGCTGCAGGCGGCGGCCCACCTGGCGAGCAGTAAAAAAGTTTTCTATGCCAGCGGGGAAGAGTCGCTGCGCCAACTGAAGATGCGAGCCGACCGGGTTGGGGTGGCAGGCGACCTGAATGTTACAGCGGTGACGGATCTCGAGACCCTGCTTTCCCTGACTACGGAATTAAACCCCGACGTGCTGGTGGTCGACTCGGTGCAGTCCATCTACCGCAGCGATTTGGACAGTGTTCCCGGCAGTGTCAGCCAGGTGCGCGAGGTAACTGGTGAGCTGGTACGGATGGCAAAAGAGCAGAATGTGGCCGTATTTTTGATCGGGCACGTGACGAAAGAAGGAGTGATGGCCGGACCGCGTCTGCTGGAGCATATGGTGGACTGTGTCCTCTACCTGGAGGGCGACCGCTACCACAGCTTCCGCATATTACGCGGGGTGAAAAATCGCTTTGGTTCGACCAACGAGATCGGCGTCTTCATGATGGAGGCGGAAGGGATGGTCGAAGTCGCCAATCCTTCGCACCTCTTTATCACCCAGCGGCAGGAGCAGGCCCCGGGAGCGGTCATCACGGCCAGCATGGAGGGCACCCGGCCGCTCCTGGTCGAAATCCAGTCACTGGTGGCCCCGAGCGCCTACCCGACCCCGCGGCGCACCACTGCCGGAATCGATTCGAACCGGGTGGCCCTGGTAATGGCGGTGCTGGAGAAACATGCCGGCACCTCTTTTTTCGGCCTGGATACCTTTGTGAATGTGGTAGGTGGGGTTCGCCTCTTCGAAACGGCGGCTGACCTGGCCCTGGCCTTCAGCCTGACCTCCAGCCTGAAAGGGATCAGCTTAAACGGTGACACGGTGGCAGTTGGTGAAGTGGGGTTAACCGGTGAAATCCGCCCGGTCAGCCGGATCAGCCAGCGCCTGGGCGAGGCGTTCAAGCTTGGTTTCAAGCGATTTGTGCTGCCCCAGGCCAACCTGCAGGAGTTGAAAAAGGAGACGGCCAAATTTAAAGGTTTGCAGCTGGTCGGGGTCGATAATATCAAGGAAGCGATCGGGGTGGCGCTGCTGAAGTAATTTTTAATGCCCCCTGTTCCTTAAAAAGAACAAGGGGCATTGTTGATCGAGTTACGTAGTTTGCCTCTCGCTTCACAATATCTGCTTCTAAAGAGCGCAGCGCTAGATTTTTAAAGGTAAATTGAAGGCCTAAATATTAATGCCTATATATTAAGGTAGGAAAAATCCAAAGGGCAAGTTCCGAGTACAGCTCTAGTAAGCTAATTAGCCGGCAAAGATCATGCTATGATAGGAAAAAATGGCCAAGGGTGCTGATTCGTTCGTATTCATGGCCAAAAAGATCTTCAAGCTTAAAGTCCAGGGTGTTACAGAGAGCGGTTAGATAGAAAAGATGTTTCCCCAGTTCTTCAGCCACCACTTCGCGGCAGTTTTCGCACAATTTTCCCTTCAGGTGAGAGTCCATGTATTTCCCGCAATCTTTTAGCGAATCTTTGGCGGGGTACTGTTTTTTATTGGCTGTTATCGATACACAACCGCAGTCGGTTACCGCTTTAATGATGCTGCGGTTAACCCGGGCCGCAGATTCCTGGTATTTCGACAAACAATCGAGGATGCTGCGGTGGCGGATTAAAACCTCCGAGACAATATCCTGGAAATTACAGACAACCTCGTTTTCTTTCATTGGACATTCACCCCATTTTCTATTTAGAGGACTACGCTGAAGCAATTATACTTTTTAGTTTCATCCGATGTCAACCTGAGGCAGGACCGATTGAAGATTTACAGGAATTTACAGAATTGCAGGCCCTGTTAAAAAAAATTTTTTATTATTGTAATATTGATTCGGATATGTTAAACTATTTGTTTAATTGACACGGGTTAAGCCTTGTGTTACTATATTTATAAGTGTTTATAAGGGGGCTTGACATTGTTCAGTGTCGGTGACAGGGTGGTATATCCCATGCATGGGGCAGGCGTAATTGAAGCGATTGAAGAGAAAGAGATTCTCGGTTCCCGCAAGCAGTATTATGTCATGAAATTACCAATGGGAGAAATGAAAGTGCTTATTCCTACTGATAATGTTTTACAGGTAGGACTGCGCGGAGTGATCGAAAAAGAGAAGGTCTCCGAGGTTTTCGTGGTCCTGAAAGGTGATCAACCCGAACTTTCATCTAACTGGAACAGGCGTTACCGGAACCATCTTGAAAAAATCAAGAGTGGCGATATTTATGAAGTAGCGGAAGTTGTACGCAACCTGATGCTCCGGGATCGTGAAAAAGGTCTGTCCACGGGCGAAAGCAAGATGCTTGAAACTGCCCGCCAGATTCTGATCAGCGAGCTGATCCTGGTGCAGGGACAGGAACAGGCCGAGATTGCTAACGTGCTTGACAGTATTTTCGAACAGGTTCCCAAGTAGAAGATCAAGCGAAAACTTTTGATCAGAACAGCATTGATTATACCTTGATTCCGGGGAAAGCTTTAAGTTATAATGTTTCGAAGAGTTCCCGGTTTTTTTATTTTATTTTTTTGGTTCTCAAGCGGACTGTAAAACTGATGAAAGGAGGTGAGATCAATGGCGAACAAGATTATGAGACTGATCGGCACGCTGTTAGGTGTGGTTTTTGGCGTCTATCTTTTTGCGATGATTCTTCCCTTTGTTACAATTTTCATTGATATTCCGGCGGGGCTTTATTTTACCCCGGTCAGTATTGGTTATTATGCAATCGGGGGCTTATTAATTGGACTTATATTTTATATTCTTACTCCCCTTTTGATTTATATTTTTAACCGCCTGATTTCCTGGGCCGACAGCAAGCTGAAAGCAGTACCTACCCAGGATATTGCCCTGGTTGTAATCAGTTTGATCATTACCCTTTTTATCGGGCTGTTGCTCAGCTATCCAATCTACCGTCTGCCGGTAGTAGGGGTATTCCTATCGCCTGTCATCACCCTTTTCCTGGTCATCGTCGGCGTTCGTTTCATTCTTAACCGCAAAGAAGAGTTTACATTCTTATCTACTCTGTTTAACCGCAACGTGCGCAGTGGCGGGAAAGAAAATGAAGTTTTTAAAATTCTCGATACGAGCGCGATTATCGATGGCAGGATTGTGGATATTTGCAAGACCGGTTTTTTAGAAGGGGTAATCGTCGTTGCCGGGTTCGTCCTCGAAGAATTGAGACACATAGCCGATTCACCGGATTTGCTTAAACGTAACCGCGGTCGGCGTGGTCTTGATGTGTTAAACATGATTCAGAAAGAGATGGACATCCCGGTCCAGATTTATGAAGGGGATTTTGAAGATATTCCCGAGGTTGACAGTAAACTGGTCAGGTTGGCTAAAACGATCAATGGAAAGATTATTACCAATGATTTTAACCTGAACAAGGTTTGCGAACTGCAGGGGATTGCCGTGTTAAATATTAACGAGTTGGCTAATGCGGTCAAACCGGTAGTGCTTCCCGGTGAAGAAATGGCTGCTCAAATTATTAAGGACGGCAAGGAAGCCGGACAGGGTATCGCCTATCTAGATGATGGAACAATGATCGTGGTTGAAGGGGGACGCCGCTTCATCGGTGAAACGATCGAGGTTTTGGTAACCAGCGTGCTGCAAACGGCTGCCGGACGAATGATCTTTGCCAAACCGAAGCAGGATGCGGAAAGATCGAGCGGGGTTAAGTAGTGTTAAGAATTGAAGCTGTGATCGCTGCTGCCGGATTGGGTCTGCGCATGAACAGTAATACGCGCAAGCAGTTTATGCTGCTTGATGGCGTCCCGGTAATTGCGCGATCGGTTAATCTTTTTCAGGGATATCCCGGACTTGGCAAGATTGTGCTGGTGGTCAAAGCCGGTGAGCAAGATCAGGTCCTAAGTTTAATCAAACCGTACTGCTGTCTTGATAATATCGTGCTGGCTGTTGGTGGAAAGAGCAGGCAGGAATCGGTTTTCCTGGGTTTGCAGCATTTATCGGCTGAGAGCGATTTGATCTGTATCCACGATGCTGCCAGGCCACTGGCCACGAACGCGCTTCTGGAAACTTTAATTGCTGCCGCTGTTAAATATGGGGCGGCAGTGCCGGCAACTACCCTTCATGATACAGTGAAGGAAGTTAGCGCTGAGCAAATGGTTGTTTCAACACCATCGCGCGATAAGCTAAGGTTGGTTCAAACCCCCCAGGTCTTTAAAGCCGATTTGATTAGACGGGCTTACCAGGAAGCAGCGGTTAGCAAGATGGAGGCAACCGATGATGCTTCGCTGGTTGAAAGACTTGGCGGGCAGGTGGCTGTGGTGGAGGGAGAACGATCCAACCTGAAAATAACCACACCTGCTGATTTTGTTTTGGCAGAATGGTTGCTAAAGGAGTTCAATTAAATTGAACCGAATTGGACTGGGGTTTGATTTGCATCGCCTGGTTAAAGATAGAGCGCTTATCCTTGGCGGCGTTACCATTGATTATCCCTTTGGACTGGAAGGATTTTCTGACGCTGATGTTTTGCTCCATGCCCTGGCCGATGCTTTGCTGGGTGCAGCGGCAATGGGCGATATTGGACAACACTTCCCGTCCGGTGATGAGCGCTTTCGCGACATATCGAGCCTTCTACTGCTCGGCACAGTCAAAGAGCTGCTCTCTGCAGGAGGATGGAAAGTAGTTAACACGGATGCGGTAATCATTGCTGAGGAACCGCAGCTTGCACCTTATATTGACCGGATGAGAGATAACATCGCCGCAGTTTTGCAGCTAAAGCGCTGCCGGGTTGCGGTAAAGGCTACAACCACAGAAGGGATCGGCGTTTGTGGTCGCGGAGAGGGGATTGCCGCCCAGGCGATTGTTCTGTTGGAACAGGAAGAAAGCCCTTGCCCGAAGGGGCATGAAGCAGAATAAAGAGCAGGGGCTTGGATGTTATCAGTTTTCACCCCCACCCCGACCCTCCCCCCTCAAGGGGGAGGGAGTTGAGAGCCTTCTCAGGAGGATT
>CAZAKI010000015.1:5453-7551 GCA_964485855.1 uncultured Syntrophomonadaceae bacterium
GCGGTAGGGATTGCTTTGGTAGAAACAAGTAAGGCTTAAGGAGTAAAGATCGATGTTTAGTAGGATTAAAGAAGACATCCAGGCAGTTAAAGATCGGGACCCTGCGGCCAGAAGCACCCTGGAAGTGCTGCTCTGCTATCCCGGATTGCACGCGCTTTTCTGCCACCGGGTGGCTCATTATTTTTATCGCCGGGGTTATATCCTGCTGCCGCGAATTATTTCCCATCTTTCCCGGTTTTTTACCGGAATCGAGATTCATCCCGGGGCTTCGATCGGTTCTTCTTTTTTTATTGATCACGGCATGGGGGTAGTAATCGGAGAGACTACGGAAATTGGAGCCAACGTAACCATTTACCAGGGTGTAACCCTGGGCGGAACCGGTAAAGAAAAAGGGAAGAGGCATCCGACCATCGGCAACAATGTGGTCATCGGGACTGGAGCTAAGGTTCTCGGCCCGATTGAAATTGGTGAAAACAGCCGGATTGGCGCCGGCTCTGTTGTTCTCGCCCCGGCTCCGCCGAATTCCACCGTGGTTGGCATTCCCGCCCGGGTAGTATACTGTAATGGAGAAAAAATTCCCTCGATCAATCTTAACCACAGCGATATGCCGGACCCGGTAGCCGAGGCGCTAAGCCGTCTGCAGGAACAGATCGACCAGCTGCGCTGCCAGCGGTCTGAAATAAACAATGGAGTGTGCAATTGTGGCGATAAAAATTTATAACACCCTGACTCGCAGTAAAGAAGAGCTTGTCCCCGGAGCTCCTCCCCTGGTCACTTTTTATGTCTGCGGTCCCACAGTTTACGACTATATTCACATTGGCAATGCCAGGGTCTTTATTATCTTTGATCTGGTCAGGCGTTACCTGCAATACCGCGGTTATAAAGTGAAACTGGTCCAGAATTATACTGATATTGATGACAAGATGATCAACCGGGCTAATGAGCAGGGTATTAGCGTTCCGGAGCTGGCTGAGCGGTTTATCCGGGCTTATGAAGAAGATGTATCAAAACTGCGGGTGCGCCCGGCTGATGTCAAACCGCGGGCCACCGAACATATCCCCCAGATTATCAAGCTGATCGAAAAACTACTAGATAATAATTATGCCTATGTAAGCGCAGGTGATGTTTATTACGACACTGCGCGCTTTGCCGATTACGGTAAGCTTTCTCATCAGAAACAGGATGAACTGTTGGCCGGAGCACGGGTCGAGCCGGGCGAGAAAAAGCGCAGCCCGCTTGATTTTGCTCTCTGGAAACAAAAGAAAGAGGGAGAACCTTCCTGGCAGAGCCCCTGGGGCGAAGGCCGTCCGGGCTGGCATATAGAATGCTCGGCAATGTCGACCCATTATATGAATGATACCCTTGATATTCATGCCGGGGGGGCTGATCTGATTTTTCCCCATCATGAAAATGAAATTGCCCAAACCTGGGGCGCTGAAAACCGGGCGCTGGCCCGTTACTGGATGCATGCCGGTTACCTGAATATCGAGGCGCAAAAAATGTCAAAATCACTGGGCAATGTCCGCACCGTGCGCGAATTGGTCGAGCAGCATGATCCACTTGATCTGCGGTTTCTGATTCTGTCTGCTCACTATCGCAGTCCGCTTAATTTCAGCGCCGACCTGGTTGCCCAGAGTCGCTCCGGACGGCAGAGGCTGCAGGAGATGATCGATAACCTGATCACGGCCAGTAATGATGCGGCCAGTCAGCAAGGCAAGGCAGAGGAAGTGATTTTGGCTGAACTGGCCGTAGCGGGGCAGAGATTTACGGCAGCAATGGATGACGATTTCAATACCGCTGACGCTCTTGGTGTAGTCTTCGATCTGACCCGCAGTTGCAATATTTACCTGAAGGAAGGATACCCCTATAATCGGGAAGTGCTGCAAAAAACCTTGAATTTTTACCATGATTTCAACGACATTTTTGAAGTTATGGATCTTTCCGGACCACAGACTTTGGATGCGGAGATTGGCCAATTGATTGCTGAGCGTGATCGGGCCCGGTCGGCCAAGGATTGGATCACATCTGACAGAATCAGAGATGAGCTGGCAAACCGGGGGATACTGCTTGAAGATACCCCCCACGGTACCCGCTGGAA
>CAZAKI010000015.1:7651-48365 GCA_964485855.1 uncultured Syntrophomonadaceae bacterium
AGAGGTGGCAGACTATGGCTTATATCAGGGAAAGAACGATCGAGGCAGCCTGGAGAATGGTCCTCTGGAACTGCGCCCGATACGGTTACAGTTACCGGATAAAAAAAGGTAGTTACGAGGGTCAGCTGCGCAAGCAGTTGTCGCATCTGACAGTGGTGATCGAGGAACCTTACACCCGGCCGTTAGCTGTCTGGCTGCCGGAAAACTGTGGGATTCCCGCTCCTACCTCAGAGGAGCGGATCCAAAACTATTTCTATGAATATTTGGCCACTGATACCAAATGTGAGATGGAAGATTACACCTATGGCCAGCACCTGGCTCCCCAACTGCCTAAAGTGATCGACCTCCTCAACCGATCCAGCGGTGCAACCAATCAGGCCTGCATGAATATCGGCGGTCAGGAGAACATCGACCTGGCAGATCCGCCCTGTCTAAGGGTGGTTGATTTTAAGGTCGTAGACGGCAAACTGAATATGACCGTATTTTTCCGCTCCTGGGATATTTTCGTCGGTTTTCCTGAAAATCTTGGTGGATTACAGCTGTTAAAGGAATATGTTCTGATGCAGCTAAACTTCAATGTTGAAGACGGTCCAATTACTGCTTATTCGTCGGGAGCTCATATCTATGAACAGTACTTTCCGATCGTTAACATATTGAACGCACACAAGTGCTAACCGGCTGCCGATGTAGTGAGGCTCGAGGTGACAGATGGGTGAGCGTAAGCGTTACAAACCTAAAACCGCCGGCAAAAAACCGGGTCAAGAAGAACTGATTGTTGGTCGCCAGGCGGTAAGGGGAGCCCTGCTGCACGGTAAACCGCAGTCTATTCTGCTTGCCGCGGATTCACACGGTCCAATTATCAGTGAAATTATCGTCTTAGCCAGGGATAGGCAAGTTCCGCTGGAAATTTTGAACTCCGGTACTTTTCGAGAGCAAGCCGGCTATATTCCCGGGAACCAGGGAGCTGCTGCCCTGGTGTCACCATACAGCTATGAAGACCTTGATCGGCTGATCACTTCTTCCCTGCGAAAAAATTCATCCCCGATGCTTTTGATGCTCGATCACCTTGAAGATCCTCAAAACTTAGGGGCAATAGTGCGCACTGCTGATGCTGCAGGGGCCCAGGGACTGATTATCCCTACCGATCGTGCTTCCGGGGTAACGGCTGCCGTTCGCAAGGTTGCCGCCGGTGCAGCGGAGCGAATTTCCCTCGCCAGGACAACCAACCTGAATCGAGCGGCAGAAACCCTCAAACAAAATGGATTCTGGCTCTATGGAGCCGAGGCTGATGGTGATCTACCATTTTACCTTGCCGATTATCGCCGACCGCTGGTTTTGGTGATCGGTTCTGAAGGTAAAGGTCTTTCCAGGCTGCTGCGTCAAAAATGCGATCAGATTTTGAGCATTCCAATGCCCGGTGGTGAAGCTGGAGGTTCCCTGAATGTCGCAGCCGCAGCGGCAATTTTGATTTATGCCAGCCTGGGTCAGAGGGAGGGTTGGTATCTCAAGTGAAAGCATCGATTTTGATTGTTGACGGTTATAATATTATCGGTTCCTGGGACGAATTAAAGGTGCTCAAGGAAAGCGATTTCGGCAGTGCTCGCGAGCAGTTGATAGCCAACCTGTCTGCATACTATCCCTGGTGTTGGGAAAGAATCATCGTTGTGTTTGATGGCCGAAGTTATCACTGGCAGCGGACAGCCGGCGTCGAAGTGGTTTTTACCGAAGGCAGCGAAAGCGCCGATACGATGATTGAAAAATTAGCTGCCGGTCTTTCATTATATTTCCAGGTGGAAGTAGCCACTTCCGATTTTGCTGAACTGCGTGCAGTATCGGCATTGGGTGCGAATGTTCTATCGGCGCGAGCCCTCAGGGAAAGACTTGAAGCTGAACGCGAAGCTTATCGTGAAAAGCTGGCCCGGAAAAATAAAAAGGGGGGTCTGCTTTTAAATGATCTGCTTCAGCAATCGGTTCTGGAAAGGCTTGAGAAGATGAGGCGACCCTAAAATTCAGGATAGTCATGGATTGATATTCTTTCTTGTTATAAAGTAAACTATAGAAACAGGAGGTTACATAAAATTATTGTAAAATGCTTGACCCGATTAAGGCATTAAGTTATAATAGCGACGAAAGCCTGCGATACTCCCACCAACAGATATTCAACGGAGGCGATAGTTGTGAGCTTTTTAGCTCATGAAATTAAGTACAGCTGCCAGACTGATGCCAGTTTTGAATTTCGCACGGATGAAGATATTGTGATGGAAGCAAAAGGCGGCGATGTGATCGCCCTTGAATATTTGATCAATAAATATAAGAATTTTGTTAAAGCAAAAGCACGTTCATATTTTTTAATCGGAGCCGACCGCGAAGATATTATCCAGGAGGGTATGATCGGCCTATACAAGGCGATTCGCGATTTTCGCGATGATAAGCTTTCTTCTTTTCGCGCTTTTGCTGAGCTGTGTATCACCCGTCAGATTATCACCGCCATTAAAACGGCAACCCGCCAGAAGCATATCCCACTGAATTCCTATGTTTCATTAAATAAACCGATCTACGACGAAGACTCTGATCGTACCCTGCTTGACATTCTCTCCGGGACTAAGATTACCGATCCCGAAGAGCTGATGATCAACCGCGAAGAATATAACGATATTGAATATAAAATGGGAGAAATCTTAAGTGAGCTGGAATGGAAAGTGCTGACCCTTTACCTGGAGGGCAAATCATATCAGGAAATCGCCATGGATCTGGAGCGCCATGTTAAGTCAATTGATAATGCTCTGCAGCGTGTCAAGCGTAAACTTGAGCGCTACCTCGAAGTTCGCAAAACTTAACCACCAGATAACGCCAGATTAGGAATAAAATCTCAGTTGAAAAATAATCTGCTGCTTTGTGTCTGCTTGTTGACTTTTAAATCTTGCCAGTGTATAATCATTAACGCTTAAACGCGGGTGTAGCTCAATGGCAGAGCCCTAGCTTCCCAAGCTAGTCGCGTGGGTTCGATTCCCATCACCCGCTCCATTGACGCCGCGGGGTGGAGCAGTCTGGTAGCTCGTCGGGCTCATAACCCGGAGGTCGCAGGTTCAAATCCTGCCCCCGCAACCATGATAAGGAAATCGCAACTGCGGTTTCCTTATAAAAATGATTAATCTAGTGATCTGCTCACGTAGCTCAGTCGGTAGAGCGTATCCTTGGTAAGGATAAGGTCACCGGTTCAATCCCGGTCGTGAGCTCCACGGCGGCGTAGCTCAGTTGGCTAGAGCACGCGGTTCATACCCGCGGAGTCCGGGGTTCAAATCCCTGCGCCGCCACCATCTATTTAAAAGCCGGCCAGATGCCGGCTGATGCTGGGTATGGTTGGAAACCGCCTGAGCACTTTCTCTATTTTTTTGGAGGTGTAAATTTAATGGCAAAGCAGAAGTTTGAGCGGACGAAGCCGCATGTGAACGTCGGGACGATTGGTCACGTGGACCACGGCAAGACCACCTTAACGGCGGCGATGACCAAGTGTTTATCGAGTGTGGGATTAGCGAAGGCGACTACGTTTGACGAGATTGACAAGGCGCCGGAAGAAAAAGAAAGAGGCATTACCATTGCGACGGCGCACGTCGAATACGAGAGCGAGAACCGTCACTACGCGCACGTAGACTGTCCAGGACATGCCGACTACGTCAAGAACATGATCACCGGAGCGGCGCAGATGGACGGAGCGATTCTGGTTGTATCGGCAGCAGACGGACCGATGCCGCAGACCAGGGAACACATTTTACTTTCCCGCCAGGTTGGCGTGCCCTACATTATTGTCTTTTTAAACAAAGCCGACATGGTAGACGACCCGGAACTGCTGGAACTCGTAGAGATGGAAGTAAGAGACCTATTAAGCGAGTACGAATTTCCCGGAGACGACACCCCGGTGATCGTCGGTTCAGCCTTAAAATCAGGCGAATGCGGCTGTGGTTCAAAAGACTGCGAATGCTGCAAAGCGATCTGGGAACTCGTTGAAGCCTTGGACACCTACATTCCGATGCCCGAGCGGGAAAAAGACAAGCCCTTCTCGATGCCGATTGAAGACGTCTTCTCGATTACCGGCCGCGGCACCGTAGTGACCGGCAGAGTCGAAAGAGGCCAGATCAAAGTTGGCGACGAAGTAGAAATCGTCGGCTTTGAAGAAAAGCCCCGCAAGACCGTAGCGACCGGAGTAGAGATGTTCCGCAAGCTGATGGACTACGCTGAAGCGGGTGACAATATTGGCGTTTTGTTACGCGGAGTAGACCGTGACGAAGTGGAGCGCGGCCAGGTCCTGGCCAAGCCCGGTTCGATCAAACCGCATACCAAGTTTAAAGCCGAAGTTTACGTGCTGAAGAAAGAAGAAGGCGGCCGTCATACCCCGTTTTTCCAGGGATACCGTCCGCAGTTCTACTTCCGCACCACCGATGTGACCGGCAACATTACCCTGCCCGAAGGCATGGAGATGGTGATGCCCGGCGACAACGTGAACATGGATATCGAGCTGATCACCCCGATCGCGATCGAAGAAGGAGTACGCTTCGCGATTCGTGAAGGCGGCCGGACTGTCGGCGCCGGCGTGGTTACAGCCATTAATGAATAATATTACTTAAAGCACAAGGATGAAAAAGGGGCGGGTTTTTATCCCCCGCCCCTTTGATCTGCAGGGTTTATTGACATCGTTGAAGCAATTATGATAAATTGATAATTACGAGTTTATGAGTTAGGTGGGAAAACAAGATGCGTGTAACAGTTCATATGGCCTGTTCTGAGTGCCGGGAGCGTAATTATACTACCCGCAAGAACAAGAAGAATAACCCGGATCGGATTGAGATGAAAAAATACTGTAGCCGTTGCAAGGTCCATACCTTGCACAAGGAAACTAAGTAACTCCGGAACAGCATGGCAAAGCGTAATAAATAATTGATCAAGCAGTAAAGGCGGGAGAACAGGGCAAATGCGGTTTTTTAAAAGAATTGGTAAATTTCTTAGTGAAGTCAGGGGCGAACTGAAAAAAGTCAACTGGCCAACTAAACGCGAATTCAGCGTTTTCACCGGGATTGTTTTATCAGCGGTTGTGGTGATCGGCGTATTTTTCTGGCTTCTTGACACGGTATTCCTGGCAATCCTGCAACTGGTGATTCGCTAATATTTAAACTTAGGTTAATCCGAGGAGAGTGACCGGGGGTGCTGTGGCATTCCCATTATTATGAACACTGAAGCAGAAACCGGAAATGAAAATGGGCTTGAACCGGCTGTTGAAAACGGAAATGAAACCGGATCTGAAGCCGCAGAAAGTTCGATCAAAAAAGAATGGTATGTAATCCATACTTATGCCGGTTATGAGAAACGGGTTATGACCAACCTGGAGCGCCGGGTTGATTCGATGGATATGAAAGATAAAATCTTTAGGATCATGGTGCCGACAGAGAAGGAAATAACCAGCCGTAGCGGTCAGAAGAGAACGATTGAAAAAAAAGTATTCCCCGGTTATGTTTTAGTGGAAATGGTGATGGATGATGATTCCTGGTATGTGGTGCGCAATACTCCGGGAGTGACCGGTTTCGTAGGTCCCGGTTCCAAGCCGGTACCGCTTAGTGAAAAAGAAGTGACCCATATCTTGCGCTCGGTCGGAGTAGTCGAAGGGAAACCGCGTATTGAGTTTGATCTGCAGCAGGTAGTCCGTGTTGTCAGCGGTCCCTTTAAGAACTTTGAGGGCAAAGTTGAGGAGATTAATCGGGAAAAGGGCACCGTCAAAGTATCGGTATCAATGTTTGGACGCGAAACCCCGGTGGAACTCGAGTTTCACCAGGTTATAAAATTTTAATTAGTGCTGCATTGCTAATCGAGCATTTGCAGTCAGGAGGTAAGACTGATGGCGAAGAAGAAAAAAATAATTGGCATGACCAAACTGCAGATACCGGCTGGCAAGGCAACGCCTGCTCCTCCTGTAGGACCGGCTCTTGGTCAGCATGGAGTTAATATCATGGCTTTCTGCAAGGAATTTAACGATCGGACTGCTCAGGATTCCGGGTTAATCATTCCTGTGGTCCTGACTGTTTACGAAGATCGCTCTTATTCCTTTATTACCAAGACTCCGCCGGCTGCTGTTTTGCTCAAGAAAGCGGTAGGACTTGAAAAAGCCTCGGGGGAACCGAACCGTATCAAGGTAGCGACTATTTCGCGCGCGAAAGTAAATGAGATTGCAAAGCAGAAGATGGAAGATCTGAATGCCTATGATGTTGAGGCTGCAGGAAGAATAATAGAAGGTACCGCTCGTAGCATGGGTATTGTAGTGGAAGGTTGATCCGCAGATTAATTGATTTTGAATTGGTGGGAGAGTCATTTGGCTCGCTTAACCACGGGAGGGTTTAATCGATGGCAAAAAAAAGTAAGAAGTACGAAGAGGCCAAAAAACTATACAACCGGGATCAAAAATATGATCCGGCTGAAGCTTTACGGCTGGTGCAGGAGATGAGTAAGAGGGCTTTTGACGAAACGGTTGAGGTTGCTGTTCGCTTGGGAGTAAATCCGAAGCATGCCGATCAACAGGTGCGTGGCTCAATTGTCCTGCCGCATGGCACTGGTAAGACCCAGCGGGTTGCCGTCTTCGCCAAGGGCGAAAAGATCAGGGAAGCCGAGGATGCCGGAGCTGATTTTGTCGGCGGAGACGAGCTGGTTGCCAAGGTTCAGGAGGGGTGGCTTGATTTTGATGTTGCAGTTGCTACTCCCGATATGATGGGTTCGGTTGGTAAACTGGGTAAGGTGCTCGGTCCTCGGGGGTTGATGCCCAATCCGAAGAGCGGAACTGTAACTTTTGATCTTGAAAAAGCAATAAGCGATATCAAGGCCGGTAAAGTTGAATATCGGACTGAAAAAGCGGGCAATGTTCATGTGCCGATCGGCAAAGTTTCGTTCAGTCATGATCAGCTGGTTGAAAACTTTAATACGATTATGGAAGCGCTGCTTAAGGCACGACCGGTTGCTGCCAAGGGGCAGTATGTCCGTTCTGTCACAGTCAGTTCAACTATGAGTCCGGGAGTTAGAACCAATGCCGGACCGGATGCAAAATAGATTAAATAATTTAAAATTGCTACATTTCCCTAGACGCCAGGCACTTTAAGTTTAATGATCCCCGGGGGATCACCTGTCCAGGAAAAGTTCTGAAGCGTAATGACCTGTGGGTACTATATACAACAAGTCAGGAGGAACTTTCTTTAACCGGGAAAGTTCCTTTTATTTTGTAAGATTTGCCAAAGGAGGTGAATTTATTGATCACCAAAGATATGAAGGAGCGTATGCTCGGCGAGATTACAGAAGAGCTGAAGAAAGCTGAACTAGTAATTATCTCTGATTATCGTGGTTTAAACGTTAAAGCGATTAATGATTTGCGGGGACGTCTGAGAAAGGAAGAGTGCCTTTACCGGATTACGAAAAATACCCTCAACCGACTGGCCTGCAAAGCGGCCGGGGTTGAACAACTGGAGGATTATTTCCAGGGTCCGACGGCAATTGCTTATTCAAAGGCAGATCCGGTTGCGGCCGCAAAAGTATTTAGCGATTTTGCCAAGGAAAACGAAGCCCTGGTTGTTAAGGGTGGGATCTTATCCGGGCAGCTGCTCGATGCTCAAGCGATCAAAGCGCTGGGTGAAATTCCGCCGCGTGATGTGCTGCTGGCTAGAATTGTTGGTGGTTTCCAGGCTCCGATCGCAGGCTTGGCTAATGTGCTGCAGGGAACTTTACGTCAGCTGGTTTATACAGTTGATGCTGTCCGCGTGCAAAAAGAAAGTGCTTGATTGAATCGATTTAGATCAATATATTCATTTTAATCTAAAGGAGTTAATTTATTATGGCTAAGAGTGATAACAAGGTTAGCGAAATTATGGAATTGGTGAAGGGCATGACTGTCCTTGAACTGTCGGAACTGGTTAAAGCAATGGAAGAAGAGTTTGGAGTAACGGCTGCCGCTCCGGTTGCAGTTGCTGCTGCTCCGGCTGCCGGTGGTGCTGCGCCTGAAGAAGATGAGAAAGATGAATTTGATGTAGTCCTGACTTCGGCGGGTGAAAAGAAAATCCAGGTGATCAAGGTTGTGCGCGAAATCACCGGGCTGGGCCTTAAAGAAGCGAAGGAACTGGTTGATGGAGCCCCGGGAAATGTCCAGGAAAAGGTTAGCAAAGAAGATGCTGAAGCAACCAAGGCCAAGATTGAAGAAGCCGGCGGTTCAGTAGAACTGAAATAATTTTTTCCCTAAAGATGAACTAACAAAATCAGGAGCGCTATTGGGCGTTCCTGATTTTGGTCTTCCTTGGTCTGAAGCATCGGATATCAATACATATAGAAAATTGTAGTTTTGGTATAAAAATTGCTTTCAAGTGCTTGACGATGTTAAAAGCTTGTGATAATATTTAAAGATGTCTAGTACTACCACTATGAGCAATTATTAGAAGTGATTCGATTAGCCTACTAAATAACTTCATACCAATAGGAGCAACAGAAGTTAAACAGCTGACCAGCGATTTCAGCTTGTTTCTTCCAGATTTAAATCATAAACCAGGTACCAGGGGAGTGATTTTTTTTAATGTCCAGTAGTACTGCTGTAGTAAAGAATAGCCGTCGATCGTATGCCCGTATTGCCGAGGTTCTTGAACTACCTAATTTGATTGCTGTTCAACGTACTTCATTTGAATGGTTTTTGAGTAAAGGGTTAAAAGAAATTTTTGAAGATTTTTCACCAATTCAGGATTTTACAGGAAACCTGGTCCTCGAGTTTTTTGACTATACTCTGGGTGAACCGAAATATTCAGTCGATGATTGCAAGGAACGCGACGCTACTTATGCCGTCCCCCTTAAAGTCAGGGTGCGCCTGATCAACCAGGAAACTGGAGAAGTGAAGGAACAGGAAGTATTTATGGGTGATTTTCCGATGATGACTGAAAACGGAACATTCATCATCAATGGCGCCGAGCGAGTTATTGTCAGTCAGCTGGTTCGCTCTCCGGGAGTATACTTCAAAAAACAGCCTGACCCATCCGGTAGTACCGGTAAAGAGCTGATCAGCGCAACAATCATTCCTAATCGGGGCACCTGGCTCGAATTTGAAACTGATATATCCGATGCCCTCTTTGTCCGGGTGGATCGAACCCGAAAAATACCGGTAACCGTTCTTTTAAGGGCGATTGGCTATGGAACCAATCAGGAGATTGAAGCGCTTTACAACAAAGACCATCGTTTGGCGGAAATGCTCGAAAAAGATCACACCGACTCAGTTGAAAGTGCCTTACTTGAAATATATAAACGCCTCAGACCAGGAGAGCCCTTAAATGTAGATAATGCTCGTTCTCTCTTCGAATCTTTGTTTTTTGACGGGAAACGTTACGACTTTGCTAATGTAGGGCGATTTAAAGCTAATAAAAAGCTTTCGATTACAAATCGTCTCTACGGTCATGAGCTGGCCGAAGAAATCGTTGATCCGGTCAGTGGGAAAGTCCTTTATCCTGCAGGCACTCTTATTGATGAAGACGCAGCCCGGGTGATCGATGAACATGGGATCAAGCGGGCCATGATTGTCCATCGTGACGGAAATTACCTGGTTATCGGTAACGGCACTGTTGATGTAGCAAAAAAATATTTAGTCAGGGATGACATTGTAGCGGCGATTAGCTATATCCTTAATCTGCTTGACGGGATCGGCTTTGTTGACGACATCGATCATCTTGGAAACAGGCGTTTGCGCAGTGTTGGGGAACTATTGCAAAATCAATTTCGCATTGGTCTTTCCAGGATGGAACGGGTAGTGCGAGAACGGATGACCATCCAGGACGTGGAAGCAATTACCCCGCAGGCCTTGATTAACATCCGCCCGGTGATCGCATCAATCAAGGAGTTTTTTGGCAGCAGCCAGCTGTCCCAGTTTATGGATCAGACTAATCCCCTGGCCGAGCTGACCCATAAAAGAAGGATCAGCGCCCTGGGGCCCGGTGGTTTGAGCCGCGAACGGGCCGGTACGGAAGTGCGTGATGTTCACCACTCTCATTACGGACGGGTTTGTCCGATTGAAACCCCCGAAGGCCCGAACATTGGGCTAATCGGTTCGCTTGGCACCTATGCCCGGATTAACGAATTTGGTTTCATGGAAACACCCTATCGCCGGGTGAATAAAAAAGAAGGTCGGGTAACCTCTGAAATTGTCTACTTGACCGCCGATGATGAAGACCGTTATGTCATTGCCCAGGCCAATGCCCTATTAGATGATCAGGGTTTCTTTACCAGCAACAGAGTGACCTGTCGTTATTATTACGATACCGTTATGCGTCACCCGAATGAAGTTGACTTCATGGATGTTTCCCCGAAACAGTTGGTCAGCGTGGCAACAGCTTTAATTCCTTTTTTGGAAAACGATGATGCCAACCGTGCCCTGATGGGAGCAAACATGCAACGTCAGGCAGTGCCCCTGCTAAAGACCGAAGCGCCGTTGGTAGGAACAGGCCTGGAATCAAAAGCAGCGATTGACTCCGGTGCGGTTGCAGTCTGCCTCAATGATGGTATTGTCGTGCGGGTAACCAGCAATGAAATTATTATCCGGAGGACTGAGGATTCAGACGGTCTAAATTACCAGATTAATGGCCGCACCACCGAACGTTTTGAAGCGGATCAGCAGCAGTATGGTCCTGGAAAGGGCTTGGATATTTACTGCCTGCAAAAATTTAAACGCTCGAACCAGGGCACTTGCGTTAATCAACATCCGATCGTGCGGCATGGACAGAAGGTAAAGAAAGGCGAGGTTATCGCCGATGGTTCCTGCACCAGCTATGGAGAGCTGGCCTTGGGCAGAAACGTGCTGGTGGCTTTTCTCCCCTGGGAAGGTTATAACTATGAAGACGCGATTCTGATCAGTGAAAAGCTGGTCAAAGACGATGTATTTACATCAATTCATATCGAAGAATACGAATCTGAAGCTCGTGACACCAAGCTGGGTCCGGAAGAGATTACCCGCGATATTCCAAATGTTGGCGAGGAAGCGCTAAAAGATCTTGATGGACGGGGAATTATTCGGATCGGGGCCGAAGTAAGAGCCGGTGATATCCTGGTTGGCAAGGTAACCCCCAAGGGTGAGACAGAACTGACGGCTGAAGAACGCCTGCTGAGAGCAATATTTGGTGAAAAAGCAAGGGAAGTCAGGGATACATCGCTACGTATTCCCCATGGTGAATCAGGCATAGTCGTCGATGTAAAAGTATTCAACCGTGAAGACGGTGATGAGCTTTCCCCTGGAGTTAACCAGTTGGTTCGGGTTTATGTTGCCCAGAAACGGAAAATATCAGAAGGAGATAAGATGGCCGGCCGCCACGGTAATAAGGGGGTTATTGCTCGTATTTTGCCGGAAGAAGACATGCCTTTTCTACCGGATGGCACTTCTCTTGATATTGTCTTAAACCCCCTTGGCGTTCCATCCCGGATGAATATCGGACAGGTGCTTGAAACTCACCTTGGCTGGGCGGCTAAGACGCTGGGGATCAAAATCGCTTCTCCTGTATTTGATGGAGCAACGGAGGAAGACGTTTTTAAGGCGCTTACTGAAGCCAAACTGTCGTCAAACGGTAAAACTGTTCTCTACGATGGTCGGACCGGTGTGCCTTTTGATGAAAAAATTACAGTGGGTTATGCCTACATGCTGAAGCTTGCTCACCTGGTAGATGACAAGATTCACGCTCGTTCAACCGGTCCCTATTCTCTCGTTACCCAGCAACCGCTCGGCGGAAAAGCCCAGTTTGGCGGGCAACGTTTTGGAGAGATGGAGGTATGGGCTCTTGAGGCATATGGTGCCGCTTATACCCTGCAGGAAATATTGACCGTTAAATCTGATGATGTAGTCGGAAGAGTCAAGACTTACGAAGCAATTGTCAAGGGTGAGAATATCCCGGAACCCGGAGTTCCTGAATCATTCAAGGTCTTGGTCAAGGAACTACAGAGCCTCTGTCTTGATGTCCGGGTGCTCAGTGATGAGACTGGTGAGGTGGAGATCAAGGAAGGCGATGATGATTCAGATTACCGCCGTCTCGATGTAAATATTGAAGGGATGGAATCCGATGAAGACGATCTCGATCGTTTTGTCTACCGGCGTGAAGAGAAAAAAGATTTAGTTGCAGCGGAAGAAGAAGAAGATGATGATGATGATGAAGAATGCCTCGGTGAAGATGAAGATGAAGAGGATGAAGATGAAGGCCAAGATGAACTAGTTGATTCGGAAGAAGCAGTTAGTAATCAGGAAGTTGAAGTGATCCCTGCTTCAGGCTCGGATTCGATCAAAGAAGATGAAATCGAAGAAGTATCACTAGACCAGCTTGAAGAAGAAGAGCAAGCAGCTGACGAAGACGAAGAAGACCTTGAGCTGAAGCCAAAACGACCGACCAAGAAAAAGGTTCCTAAAAAGGTCCGGGAAGAAGAATACGAGGATTTTGACGATCTCGATGAAGAAAACGAAGAAAATGAAGAAAATATCTACTAGTAGCACAGGGTAGCCCTTGGCGAAAGGAGAGAGATCTTTTTGTTGGATGTTAATAATTTTGATGCCTTGAAAATAGGGCTTGCATCATCTGAACAGATAAGAGCCTGGTCCCGGGGAGAGGTTAAAAAACCGGAAACAATTAACTATCGGACCCTAAAACCGGAACGTGAAGGGCTCTTTTGTGAGAAAATTTTTGGTCCGCAAAAAGACTGGGAATGTCATTGCGGCAAATACAAGCGGGTCCGTTATCGCGGAATTGTCTGTGACCGCTGTGGCGTGGAGGTAACCAGGGCCAAGGTGCGCCGTGAAAGAATGGGTCATATAGAACTGGCGGCCCCCGTCTCACATATCTGGTATTTCAAGGGTATCCCAAGCCGGATGGGGCTGCTCCTGGATATGTCTCCCCGTGCTCTCGAAAAGGTTCTTTACTTCGCTGCTTACGTGGTGATTGATCCCGGTGATACCTACCTTAGTCAGAAGCAGCTTTTAACTGAAATCGAATACCGTGAGTATTTTGAAAAGTACCAGGCTCTGTTTAAAAGCGGTAAGGGCTTCAAAGCCGAAATGGGAGCCGAAGCGATTAAGAAACTATTGTCCGGCTTAGATCTCGATACTATTGCCGAAGAGCTGCGCGAAGAGCTGCTTAGTTCCAGTGGTCAGAAGAAAATCAGGGCAATTCGCCGCCTTGAGGTGGTTGAGGCTTTTCGTCAGTCAGGTAACAACCCTTCATGGATGATTCTTGACGCTATCCCTGTTATCCCGCCCGATTTGCGTCCCATGGTCCAGCTTGATGGCGGCCGTTTTGCCACATCTGATCTGAACGATCTTTACCGCCGAGTGATCAACCGGAATAATCGCTTGAAACGGCTGCTTGATCTTGGCGCTCCCGATATTATTGTCCGTAATGAAAAACGGATGCTGCAGGAGGCTGTCGATGCCCTGATCGATAATGGCCGCCGTGGTCGTCCGGTTACCGGCCCGGGAAACCGGCCGCTGAAATCTTTAAGTGACATGCTTAAAGGGAAGCAGGGGCGATTCCGTCAGAACCTGCTTGGCAAGAGGGTTGACTATTCAGGCCGTTCTGTTATTGTGGTTGGTCCCGAATTAAAGCTCTACCAGTGTGGTCTGCCGAAGGAAATGGCTCTCGAGCTGTTTAAGCCATTTGTTATGAAACGCCTGGTTCAGGAGGGGCTAGCCCATAACATTAAGAGCGCGAAACGAATGGTTGAAAAAGTACGTCCCGAGGTCTGGGATGTGTTGGAAGATGTGATCAGGGATCACCCGGTATTGCTTAACCGGGCGCCAACCCTGCACCGTTTGGGTATCCAGGCTTTTGAACCGGTTCTGGTTGAAGGCAGGGCAATTCAAATCCATCCTCTGGTTTGCGCCGCTTATAATGCTGATTTTGACGGCGACCAGATGGCCGTCCATGTGCCGCTTTCAGCTGAGGCACAAGCTGAAGCACGATTGCTGATGCTATCGGCTCATAACATTCTCAACCCGAAAGACGGCAGGCCGGTGACAACACCGACCCAGGATATGGTTCTCGGCTGTTATTACCTGACGTTGGAGAAAGATAACGCTTTAGGTGAAGGCAAAGTATTTGCCGAACCGGAAGAGGCCATAACCGCCTATGAACTTGGTTACCTTGACCTGCATGCCCGTATTTTTATCCGGGCCTCCGGATTTAAAGGCCGTGATTTTGTCCGGCGGAAAAAATATCTTTTTACAACAATCGGGAAGGTGATCTTTAACGAAGTCTTTCCAAAAGATTTTCCATATATGAACAATGCCGATTTTTCTAATTCGCTTCCTGAAGAAAGTTTTATTCCCTATAAGGGCCTTGATCCTCAGCAATTACTCAAGTCAAGGCCACGAAACAAGGCAATCAAGAAAGATTTTTTGGCCGAGCTGATTGCCCGTTGCTATCGGATGTACGGCAATACCAAGACGGCTGAAATACTTGATCAGGTCAAAAAACTGGGTTACCGCTATGCAACAAAAGCCGGTGTAACCGTTGCGGTTGACGATATTGTCATTCCGCCGGAAAAAGCGGAAATCTTGGGGATAGCCGAAGAAAAGGTAGAGAATACCGAACAGCAATACACTCATGGTTTAATTACGGAAAAAGAACGTTACGACCGGGTGATTGAAATTTGGGGTCAGGCTAAAGATGAGGTGACAAAAGCCTTGATGAATGGCCTTGATGAACTTAACCCGATTTTCATGATGGCTCATTCCGGAGCCCGGGGTAACGAATCACAAATCACCCAGCTGGGTGGTATGCGGGGCTTGATGGCCGATCCAACGGGAAGAATTATGGATATTCCAATCAAGGCAAATTTCCGCGAGGGGCTTACTGTTATTGAGTTTTTTATCTCCACCCATGGCGCTCGCAAGGGTCTGGCCGATACTGCCCTTAAAACGGCAAACTCCGGTTACCTAACCCGCCGTCTGGTTGACGTTGTTCAGGATGTGATCATCCGCGAGGAAGACTGCGGTACCGGACAATCAATTGGTCTAAGTGAGTTTCTGGACAAGGAGGAAAACCTGGAAGAAGCTGTTTTGCGTTTGGTGGGCCGCTATACCATGGAGCCGGTTTATCATCCTGAAACCGGGGAGGTTATCATTGAAGCCGATACCCTGATTAGCGAAGAGATGGCAGCCATGGTAGCGGAGTTAGGTATTACCGAAGTGCGCTTCCGTTCTGCTTTGACCTGCAAAACCAGGCACGGGGTTTGTGTCAAGTGTTACGGCCGGGATCTGGCCAATGGAAAGATAGTCAATGTCGGTGAAGCAGTTGGCATTATTGCTGCTCAGTCTATTGGCGAGCCGGGTACCCAGTTAACAATGCGAACCTTCCATACCGGGGGTGTAGCCGGAGATGATATTACCCAGGGTTTGCCAAGGGTTGAAGAGCTATTTGAAGCCCGCAAACCAAAAGGGCAATCGCTAATCGCTGAAATTGCCGGTGAAGCGGAAGTTGTGGAAACCCGCTACAAACGGGAAATAACTATCACTTCAGCCCAAGATGAAAAACGAGTTTACCCCATTCCTTATGGCGCCAGAATTAAGATTGAAAACGGTGAACAATTAAATGCCGGCGATGAGATGACAGAAGGTTCAATTAACCCCCATGAACTGCTTAAGGTCAAGGGGGTACGCGGTGTTCAGCTTTACCTCCTGAAAGAAGTTCAATGGGTATATAAGATGCAGGGCGTTGATATTAACGATAAACATATCGAAATAATTGTTCGCCAGATGCTAAAAAAAGTAAAAGTTGAAGATCCGGGTGATACTGAGCTCTTGCCAGGCGGTATGCTTGACAGTTATCTTTTTGAAGAGATTAATGCCGAGATGGTTGAAGCCGGTGGTCAACCGGCCCTGGCCCGTCCACTTCTGCTTGGCATAACCAAAACTTCCCTGGCCACCGAATCTTTCTTATCGGCTGCTTCTTTCCAGGAAACAACCAGGGTGCTTACCGAAGCATCAATTAAAGGACGCAAGGACCATCTGCTTGGTTTGAAGGAAAATGTAATTATTGGCAAGCTGATTCCCGCCGGAACCGGTATGAACCGTTATCGTAATATTAATGTTTATCCTGAAGGAAGCGCACAGGAGGAAGAAGTGGAAAAAGCGCTCGAAGTTGATCTCGGACTCGATACCGATGAAACGGCGATTACCGCTACGGGTGATCAGAGGCCGGAACGCATTGAAGAAGATCCGGAAATCTTTGAGGATTAAAGGGAAATTTTGATTGACAAGCCGATCATACGGTGATAGAATCTTAAGGTGCGCCTCAAAGAAGCGCTCAGTTGTAGGGTTTTAAAGGATGGTGGGTCTTCCACTTGGAAGAGTTGATCAGCAGTGCCCGATGTAAAGTAGTCGGAGCAAAGCAAACATTAAAGGCCATCGAAAAAGGAGAAGCTCTCCATGTTTTCGTAGCCGAAGATGCCGAAGCGAAAGTAGTAAAGCCATTACTAGCTGTTTGCGAAACAAACGGTATTGAGCCTCATTATATCGAGACAATGCAAAAGCTCGGTAAAATGTGTGGCATTAAAGTTAAAGCGGCAGTAGCCGCTATTACTGAAGAATAAAGGAGGTGGACTGATGCCGACAATTAATCAATTAGTCCGAAAAGGCCGCAGGCAGATCACGAAAAAATCATCTGCGCCGGCACTTGAAGGTTCTCCGCAGAAAAGGGGAGTTTGCACAAGGGTTTCTACGACAACTCCGAAGAAGCCAAACTCTGCCCTGAGAAAAATTGCCAGAGTCCGCCTGACAAATGGTATTGAAGTTACAGCCTATATTCCCGGAATCGGGCATAACCTACAGGAACACTCTGTAGTCCTGGTCAGGGGTGGAAGAGTCAAGGACCTGCCAGGGGTTCGCTATCACCTGGTTAGGGGTGCCCTCGACTCGGTTGGGGTGGAAAGCCGTTCGCAGGGACGTTCCAAATACGGTACTAAGAAGCCGAAAAAGCAGTAAATAAGTAAGGAGTGGATGGGAAAGATGCCACGTAAAGGCCCTGTAGCAAAAAGGGATATTTTGCCAGATCCGGTCTATAGCAGTAAAATGGTTACCAGGTTTGTAAACAAGTTGATGTTTGACGGACAACGCGGTACAGCTCAGGAAATCATCTATGATGCATTTGATATTATCCGTGAAAAAACCGGCAAGGATCCGCATGAAGTTTTTGAAACAGCAATCCGCAATGTTTCTCCGGTCCTAGAGGTTAAACCTCGCCGGGTCGGAGGAGCAACTTACCAGGTGCCGGTTGAAGTAAATATCAACCGTAAAAATATTTTAGCGATCCGCTGGATCATTAGTTTTGCCCGCAACCGTGGAGAAAAAACAATGGCCCAGAGGTTGGCTGGTGAATTGATGGATGCGGCCAATAATACCGGTGCTTCAATCAAGAAAAAAGAAGATACCCATAAGATGGCCGAATCAAACAAAGCATTTGCCCATTATCGCTGGTAGAAGAGGATAAATTTACTAGGGTTTTAGATTACTAACCAGGCAAGTCAGGGTTCAGATTAATCCGGTCCTCCGGTTACCTGGCCTCTGGCTTCTGTCTCTGAAAGGAGGGAAGAAATGAGCAAAGAAGCACAGTTAAGTCAAATTAGAAATATTGGTATTGCGGCTCATATTGATGCCGGCAAGACCACTACTACCGAAAGAATATTATTTTACACTGGCCGTTTGCACAAACTCGGCGAAGTCCACGATGGAAATGCAACAATGGACTGGATGGTTCAGGAGCAGGAGCGGGGCATTACGATCACCAGTGCTGCAACATCATGTCGATGGCGCGATTGTTTAATTAACATTATCGATACGCCCGGACACGTGGACTTTACTGTAGAGGTTGAACGATCACTGCGGGTGCTTGACGGAATGGTAGCCATATTCTGCGCCAAAGGTGGGGTTGAACCACAGTCCGAAACAGTTTGGCGTCAAGCTGATCGTTATCATGTTCCTCGTCTTGCTTATGTCAATAAAATGGATACAGTTGGGGCAGATTTCTTTAATGTCTTACGTCAGCTCCAGGAGAGACTTCATGCTCATGCCCTGCCTTTACAGCTGCCAATCGGTGTAGAAAGCGGTTTTTCCGGAATAGTTGATTTAATTACTGAACGGGCGATTATTTACAGTGATGATCTCGGTACCAAGAGCACTGAAAATGACATTCCTGAAGAGATGAAGGAACAGGTTGCCGACTACCGCGAAAAGATTCTTGAAACTGTTGCCGAATACGATGATGTTTTAATGGAAAAATATTTTAACGGAGAAACAATCAGTCCCGAAGAGTGCTATAGTGCTCTGCGCAAAGCGACCATCCACCATAACCTGGTTCCGGTGCTCTGCGGATCTTCTTATAAAAATAAAGGTGTCCAGCTTTTATTGGATGCGGTGATTAATTGCTTGCCCTCTCCGGTAGATGTTGGAGCGGTCAAAGGCTATAATCCGGTAAGTGGTGAGGAAGATTTTCGTCTTCCTGCCTCTGATGCACCTTTTTCTGCCCTGGTTTTTAAGATCATGGTTGATCCCTTCGTCGGAAAACTTGCTTTTGCCAGGGTTTATTCCGGTACGCTTGAAAAAGGTTCCGTTTTGCTTAATGCAACTCGGCAGAAAAGGCAGCGGATTGGTCGGTTGATTCGGATGCATGCAAATTTCAGGGAAGAGATAGACCGGGCTGCAACTGGGGATATTCTTGCGATCATTGGTCCGAAAGAGATCAGCACCGGTGATACTCTCTGTGCACTTGACCGGCCGATTATTCTGGAAAACATTCAGTTTCCAGAGCCGGTTATCTCGGTGGCGATCGAGCCTAAAACAAAAGCGGATCAGGACAAGATGACCGTTTCTATGCAACAACTGGCAGAGGAAGACCCTACTTTTCAGGTCCACACTGATCACGAAACGGGACAGACAATCATTTCCGGTATGGGTGAACTGCATTTAGAAATTATTGTTGATCGTCTTTTGCGCGAATTTAAAGTGCAGGCGAATGTCGGTAAACCTCAGGTTGCTTACAAGGAAACAGTTCTCGGTGAAGCTAAGGCTGAAGGGCGATTTGTCCGGCAGTCCGGTGGACGGGGTCAGTATGGTCATGTTGTGCTGGAGCTTGCCCCCCTTGAGCCGGGTGGTGGCTTTGTCTTTGATAATAAAATTGTTGGCGGGGCTATTCCCAAGGAATTTATTCCAGCGGTTGAAACCGGCATCAAAGAAGCGATGCTCAATGGAACATTGGCCGGATACCCGATTGTGGATATTAAGGTTGCCCTGGTTGACGGATCCTTCCACGAGGTAGATTCGTCAGAGCTGGCCTTCAAGATTGCCGCCTCAAAAGGTTTGAAAGCGGCATTGTCCAAGGCAAAACCAGTGCTTCTGGAACCGGTGATGAAAATTGAAGTATCGGCCCCCGAGGAATACTTGGGCGACATCATCGGCGATTTTACGGGTCGGCGTGGACGCATTTTAGGTACCGAGGGCAAAAGTGGTCAGCAGATCATCAGGGGAGTAGTTCCTCTTTCCGAGATTTTTGGTTATGCTACAGAGCTGCGTTCTCATACCCAGGGACGTGGAGTTTACAACATGGAATTTTACCGTTACGAAGAGGTTCCACAGAGCATTGCTCAAAAAATAATCACACAGAGTGTTGTTTATTAATTTTGGAGGTGTAAATTTAATGGCAAAGCAGAAGTTTGAGCGGACGAAGCCGCATGTGAACGTCGGGACGATTGGTCACGTGGACCACGGCAAGACCACCTTAACGGCGGCGATGACCAAGTGTTTATCGAGTGTGGGATTAGCGAAGGCGACTACGTTTGACGAGATTGACAAGGCGCCGGAAGAAAAAGAAAGAGGCATTACCATTGCGACGGCGCACGTCGAATACGAGAGCGAGAACCGTCACTACGCGCACGTAGACTGTCCAGGACATGCCGACTACGTCAAGAACATGATCACCGGAGCGGCGCAGATGGACGGAGCGATTCTGGTTGTATCGGCAGCAGACGGACCGATGCCGCAGACCAGGGAACACATTTTACTTTCCCGCCAGGTTGGCGTGCCCTACATTATTGTCTTTTTAAACAAAGCCGACATGGTAGACGACCCGGAACTGCTGGAACTCGTAGAGATGGAAGTAAGAGACCTATTAAGCGAGTACGAATTTCCCGGAGACGACACCCCGGTGATCGTCGGTTCAGCCTTAAAATCAGGCGAATGCGGCTGTGGTTCAAAAGACTGCGAATGCTGCAAAGCGATCTGGGAACTCGTTGAAGCCTTGGACACCTACATTCCGATGCCCGAGCGGGAAAAAGACAAGCCCTTCTCGATGCCGATTGAAGACGTCTTCTCGATTACCGGCCGCGGCACCGTAGTGACCGGCAGAGTCGAAAGAGGCCAGATCAAAGTTGGCGACGAAGTAGAAATCGTCGGCTTTGAAGAAAAGCCCCGCAAGACCGTAGCGACCGGAGTAGAGATGTTCCGCAAGCTGATGGACTACGCTGAAGCGGGTGACAATATTGGCGTTTTGTTACGCGGAGTAGACCGTGACGAAGTGGAGCGCGGCCAGGTCCTGGCCAAGCCCGGTTCGATCAAACCGCATACCAAGTTTAAAGCCGAAGTTTACGTGCTGAAGAAAGAAGAAGGCGGCCGTCATACCCCGTTTTTCCAGGGATACCGTCCGCAGTTCTACTTCCGCACCACCGATGTGACCGGCAACATTACCCTGCCCGAAGGCATGGAGATGGTGATGCCCGGCGACAACGTGAACATGGATATCGAGCTGATCACCCCGATCGCGATCGAAGAAGGAGTACGCTTCGCGATTCGTGAAGGCGGCCGGACTGTCGGCGCCGGTGTAGTTACAGCCATTAATGAATAATATTGATCAAGCGATGAAGTAAAAGGTTGCCGGTCTAAGATCCGGGGAATTTTTATGGAGCAGCTCTGATTGAATCAGGCGAATAGGAGGATTTTTTTATGGCCAATCAAAAAATCAGGATCAGGTTGAGAGCATTCGATCATCATCTGCTGGATCAGTCTGCCGGCAAAATTGTTGAAACAGCGCGGCGGACCGGGGCTGATGTTTCCGGACCGGTTCCATTGCCGACAGAGAGAAGTCTTTACACAGTTATCAAAGCGCCGCACAAATATAAAGACTCCCGGGAGCAATTCGAAATGCGCACTCATAAGCGTCTGATTGATATTCTTGAACCGACACCGAAAACTATTGATGCTCTGATGAGGCTTGATTTGCCTGCCGGTGTTGACATTGAGATTAAGCTCTAGTTGATGGGCGGGAGGTGGATATAAAGATGACAAAAGCAATATTGGCGCGAAAAGTCGGGATGACCCAGGTCTATGATGAGCAGGGAAAAGTAACACCGGTAACTGTTTTGGAAGCCGGACCTTGCAGCATTGTGCAGGTAAAAACATCGGCAAATGATGGATACAACAGCATCCAACTTGGTTTTATCATCAAAAAGGAACAGCTTGTGAATCGACCGATGAAGGGACATTTTCAGAAAGCTAAAGTCATGCCGCTGCGTTACCTGCGTGAATTTAGGGTCGATAACGCCGACGGGTTAAAACCCGGGCAGGAAATAAAGGCAGATTGTTTTTCAGCCGGAGAATATGTCGATGTATGCGCTATTTCCCGGGGAAAAGGTTTTGCCGGTTCGATCAAAAAAATGGGTTTCAGCAGGGGGCCGAAAACTCACGGTTCACATTACCATCGTGGCCCGGGTTCTCTGGGCTCTGTTGATCCGGCTCGAGTCTTTAAAGGTCGCAGGTTGCCGGGTCGCATGGGCGGCTGGAGAAGAACTGTTCAGAGCCTGCAAGTCGTCGAAAGCGATGCCGCGAAAAATCTTCTTTTGGTAAAAGGTTCCGTACCCGGACCGAAAGGCGGCCTGGTTGAAATTAAAGAGGCGGTAAAAAGCCGGTAAACGGAAAGCCGATAGAAAGGAGAAACCGAGAAATGCCTAAACTTTCGCTCTATAACAAAGACGGTGAGCAGGTCGATCAGATCGATCTTCAGGATTCGATATTCGCTGTTCCGATCAAAAAGGGAGCCTTGCATCAGGCAGTTGTCAATCAGGCTGCCAGAAGGCGTCTTGGCACCGCTTCCACCAGGGATCGTGGTGAAATCAGGGGCGGCAGCAGTAAACCCTGGCCGCAAAAAGGGACCGGCCGTTCCCGTCATGGCAGTATGAATTCACCAATCTGGACCGGTGGTGGTGTCGCTTTCGGCCCGCGACCGCGGGATTACAATCCGAAGACACCAAAAAAAATGCGGCGGGTAGCATTAAAATCAGCCTTGAGCGATAAGGTTAATGAAGGCAAACTGATTATTGTCGATGAGTTTGCTATTGAAACACCGCAAACTAAAAACGTTGCCGCTCTGCTCAATAAGCTGCAGGTGAATAACGGCGCTCTGATCATTAATGATCGCCCCGATTTTAACCTGATTAAGGCAGCCCGCAACCTACCGCGGGTCAAGACTATTTTAGCCCAACAGCTTAATGTTCTGGATATTCTTACTTACAATTACCTGGTTATTAGTAAAGCGGCGCTGAAACAGGTTGAGGAGGTGTTCGGTGGATGAAAAATGCAAGAGACATTGTTATTCGTCCCCTGATCAGCGAGAAATCTTCCGACCTGATGGAAGAGATGAAGTACACCTTTATGGTATCGAAAAAAGCGAATAAAATTGAGATTAAGCGCGCCTTGGAAGAAATCTTTGATGTTAAAGTAAAAGCGGTTAATACCGCAAACTTCAAGGGTAAAAGAAAGCGTTTGGGCCGTTATCCGATGGGTAAGCAACCTAGCTGGAAAAAGGCGGTTATTACACTGGCCGAAGGCAGCAAGCCGATTGAGCTGTTCGAAAGTCGCTAAGAGAAGGAGGGAAAATAAATGGCTGTTAAAAGATATAAACCTACTTCGCCGGGGCGGCGGTTTGTCACTGTATCAACTTTTGAAGAGATAACCAAGACGGAGCCTGAGAAGTCACTCCTGGCACCATTGTATAAAAAAGCAGGCCGCAATAGTTATGGCCGGATCACGGTCCGCCATCGGGGTGGAGGGCACAAAAGGTCTTATCGGATTATTGATTTTAAGCGGAATAAAGATGATATCCCGGCGAAAGTAGCAGGGATTGAATACGATCCGAACCGATCGGCAAATATTGCTTTGCTGCATTATCAGGATGGCGAAAAACGTTATATCCTGGCACCACTTGGATTACGTGTTGGGCAAAGTGTTGTTTCCGGGCAAAAAGTCGAAGTTAGACCGGGCAATGCCATGCCCCTGCGATCAATACCGGCCGGCACCTTCGTTCATAATATTGAAATGAAAGTCGGTCATGGCGGACAGCTTGCTCGTTCAGCAGGAGCAGCAGCCCAACTTGCTGCCAAGGAAGGAAAAACTGCATTCCTTCGTTTGCCTTCCGGGGAGGTTCGCCTGGTACCGCTTGATTGTCGGGCAACGGTTGGTCAGATTGGCAATATTGAACATGAGAATTTGACCATCGGCAAAGCCGGTCGTAACCGTTGGCTGGGAAAACGCCCAACCGTTCGCGGTTCTGTAATGAACCCCTGCGATCACCCGCATGGTGGTGGCGAAGGACGGGCACCAATCGGGTTAAAAAGGCCGGTTACCCCCTGGGGTAAGCCGACTCTGGGTTATAAGACCCGCAAGAAAAACAAGGATTCGGATAAGCTTATTGTCCGCCGTCGCAAGAAGTAGGTGGTTTGGTGATCGATGCTGTCCGGAAAGGCAGCCGGTCCGGATTCCGCCTGAAAGGGAGGTAGTCTTAAATTGTCGCGTTCACTGAAAAAGGGCCCCTATGTTGAGGCCAGCTTAATGAAGAAGATTGAGCAGATGAACGATAAGGGAGATAAAAAGGTTATCAAGACCTGGTCCCGTCGTTCGACCATTTTTCCTGATATGGTTGGTCATACCATTGCTGTTCACGATGGCCGCAGGCATGTGCCAATATTCATCAGTGAAGATATGGTTGGGCATAAGCTTGGAGAGTTTGCTCCAACTCGCACCTTCAGGGGGCATGGACACCATACCGAACGCTCTACTACATTAAAGTAGGGCTTAAGGAGGCACGATATTAATGGAAGCAAGGGCACATGCTCGCTTCGTGCGTTTGGCACCACGAAAAGTGAGAGATGTCGTTAACTTAATTCGCAACAAGGACCTGGATGAGGCCATCAGCATCTTGCGCTATACACCGCGCCGCGCCGCAGAGACTGTGAAAAAAGTGGTCCAGTCAGCGGCAGCTAATGCTGAAAATAATCTGGAAATGAAACGCGGCCTTTTGTATATTGATCAGGCCTATGTTGACGAAGGACCAACCATGAAAAGAGTTCAGCCGCGAGCCAGGGGCAGACGTTTTTTAATCCTAAAGCGGACGAGTCATATCACGGTTGTAGTCAAAGAAAGAAAGGGGGTCCAGTAGTGGGACAAAAAGTTAGCCCCATCGGATTTCGAATTGGTATTATTCGTGACTGGGATGCCCGGTGGTTTGCCGGGAAAAATTATAAAGATCTGCTGCACGAGGATTTGCAGATTAGAGACTACCTGCAGAAGAATCTGGCGATCGCCTCGTTATCTCGCGTTGAAATAGAACGGGCGGCAAATAATCTGCGGATTAATATCCATACTGCCAAGCCAGGTATGGTTATTGGTCGCGGGGGGACTGGAGTTGAAAATCTGCGTAAAACACTCGAAGAGATGACTGAAAAAAAGGTGCATTTGAATATTATTGAAATTAAAAAGCCCGAACTTGATGCATTTCTAGTTGCCGAGAGTGTTGCACAACAGCTTGAAAGAAGGATTGCGTTTCGAAGAGCCATGAAACAGGCTGTTTTTCGCACGATGCGTAATGGAGCTGAGGGCATTAAAGTTGCCTGTAGCGGTAGATTGGGTGGCTCGGAAATGGCTCGGAATGAAAGTTATCACGAAGGTACTGTCCCTTTGCATACTTTACGAGCCGATATTGACTATGGATTTACCGAAGCAAAAACAACTTACGGTCGAATCGGTGTTAAGGTTTGGATTTATAAAGGTGAAATATTGCCTTCCAAGCCGGCTGTAGAAAAACCTGCGGAGGAGGTAGATGCTAATGTTAATGCCTAAGCGGGTTAAATTTCGCCGTCAGCACCGCGGGCGGATGAAGGGAAAAGCAAAGGGTGGCACCGTAGTTCAGTTTGGCGAATACGGCATGATGGCCTTAGAACCTTCCTGGATCAGCAGCCAGCAAATCGAAGCAGCCCGTATTGCTATGACCAGGTATATTAAACGTGGCGGGAAAGTGTGGATTCGCATATTTCCCGATAAGCCGGTTACCGAAAAACCTGCCGAAACAAGGATGGGTAAAGGTAAAGGTTCTCCAGAGTATTGGGTAGCGGTGGTGAAACCTGGCCGGATTATGTTTGAACTGGCTGGTGTAGAAGAAGATATCGCAAAAGAGGCTCTGCGCCTGGCAGCGAATAAACTGCCAATTAAAACCAAGTTTGTAAAGAGAACTGAAACGGGTGGTGGGTCAGAATGAAAATAACAGAGGTTCGTGAGCTGAATGAACATGAACTGGAAGAAAAAGAAAAAGCTTTAAAAGAAGAGCTTTTTAACCTGCGTTTTCAGGAAGCCACCGGTCAGTTGGAAAATGTTATGCGCATTAAAGAGGTCCGCCGCGGGATTGCCCGGGTAAAAACCGTGCTCAGGGAACGGGCCCTTAGCTGAACTTGATGAAGGGAGGCCCATCGGTTTGAAAACTTTAAAAAGAAAAGTCAGGAGCGGCCGGGTGGTCAGCGATAAAATGGATAAAACGAGGGTGGTGTTGGTGGAAAGAACTACCAAACATCCTCTATATGGTAAGATCATCCGTCGTTCAAAGAAGTACAAGTTTCATGACGAAGCAAATGAATCCCGAGTAGGCGATGTTGTAAAAATCATGGAAACCAGGCCGTTAAGCAAGGATAAAAGGTGGCGCCTGGTGGAGATTGTTCAGCGGTCGAAGCTGTAGATTCTCTTTCCGGATAGCCTGCCGGACAGGGAATGAAAGGAGAGGCAAGGATGATTCAAAGCGAAACAATCTTAAATGTAGCTGATAACTCAGGAGCCAAGAAGATCCTTTGTATTAGGGTTTTGGGTGGATCGAAGCGCAAATCAGGCCGCATCGGTGATATTATTGTTGCTTCGGTTAAGGAAGCTACTCCGGGTGGCGTAGTAAAAAAAGGTGAAGTGGTCCGGGCTGTAATTGTACGGACCAAAAGTCAGCTGAACCGTAAAGATGGGTCGCATATCCACTTTGATGAGAATGCGGCAGTGATTATCAATGAACAAAATAATCCGCGGGGGACCCGTATATTCGGTCCTGTTGCCCGTGAGCTGCGGGAAAAGGAATTTATGAAAATTGTTTCCCTGGCTCCGGAAGTGATTTAGTGGTTCATTTTGGAGGTGGCGAAATGCCGGTGGAAGTAAAAAAAATTGCTGTCCGCAGGGGAGATAAAGTCTTAGTTCTCTCCGGCAAGGACAAAGGTAAAAAAGGCAAGGTGATTGCCACTTATCCCCGCCTGGGTCGGGTTAAAGTGGAAGGAATTAATATGATTAAGAAACACGCCAAACCAACCCGTAAAGTCCCACAGGGTGGAATCAGGGAGATGGAAGCAGCTTTTCCGGCGTCAAAGGTGATGGTTATTTGCCCAGCCTGCAATAAACCTTCTCGTATTGCCAAGAAGATTCTTCCTGACGAGCGCCGGGTTCGCATCTGTAAAAAATGCGACGAATCGCTGGATAAGTAAGGAGGGTTAAAAATAGCTATGTCACGTATGAAAAAGAAGTATTTAGATGAAGTAAGACCCGCCCTTGTCAAGCGGTTTGCCTATAAGAGTATTTTACAGGCTCCGCGAATCGAAAAAGTTGTGATCAACATGGGTTTGGGCGAGGGGAAGGAAAACCCTAAAATACTGGATGCGGCCGTAAACGATCTTTCAATTATTACCGGACAAAAACCGGTAATAACCAGGGCTCGTCGTTCGGTAGCCAGCTTTAAGGTTCGTGAGGGAATGCCAATAGGCTGTAAGCTGACTCTACGCGGGATTCGGATGTATGATTTTCTGGACAAATTTTTTAATATTGCTCTGCCCAGGGTCAGAGATTTCCGGGGTATTTCGCCTCACTCGTTTGATGGGCGGGGCAACTTTACCATCGGGATTAAGGAACAACTGATTTTTCCCGAAATTGAATACAGCCAAGTGGAACGAGTCCTCGGTATGGATATCACTATTGTTACTTCAGCCGGGACTGATGAAGAAGCACGCGAACTTCTAACCCTGATGGGGCTGCCCTTCCGGGCTGCATAAAGGAAGCACTCGCGCAAGTTTAAGGAGGGAAAGGATGGCCAAGAAATCATTAATTGCCAAGGCCAAGAGAGAGCCGAAATTCTCGGTCCGCCGTTACAATCGCTGCCATATCTGCGGTCGGCCGAGAGCTTATTTGCGTAAGTTCGGCCTGTGCCGCCTTTGCTTTCGTCATCTGGCCAACGAGGGAAAAATACCTGGAATTAAAAAAGCCAGCTGGTAGATGATGAAAGAATGGAGAGGAGGTTGTGATTGCCAATGATGACAGATCCGATTGCCGATATGCTGACGAGGGTGCGCAATGCCAATAATGTCAGACATAAATCAGTCGAAATTCCTGCTTCGAACGTTAAGCGTTCAATAGCGGCGATCATGAAGCAGGAAGGTTTTATTAAAGATTATGAAATGATTAAAGATAGCAAGCAGGGTATCCTGCGAGTCCATCTAAAGTACGGACCTAACCAGGAAAAAATCATCAGCGGTCTGAAAAGGATCAGTAAACCCGGACTGAGGGTTTATGTTGGTAAAGATGATTTGCCCAAGGTCTTAGGTGGCCTGGGAATAGCAGTTATTTCAACTTCCCAGGGACTGATGAGCGATCGCCAAGCCCGGGAAGTCGGAAGCGGCGGAGAAGTTATATGCTATATCTGGTAGCATAGCGAGGAGGTTTACCGATGTCACGAACCGGTAAAAAGCCTGTCCTTGTGCCTGATAAGGTCGAGGTACAGCTGAATGGCAATATAATTACCGTAAAAGGCCCGAAAGGGCTGTTGTCCCGGGATTTACCCCGGGAAATGAAAATTGAACGGGAAGAAAACCAAATAGTAGTGAAGCGTCCAACTGACAGCCCCGAACATCGGGCGTTACATGGTCTAACCAGGACCCTGATTGACAATATGGTTGTTGGGGTTACCGAAGGATATAGCCGCAACCTGGAACTGGTTGGGGTCGGTTACAAGGCTGCCCTGCAGGGTAAAAAACTGGTCTTAAATGTCGGGTATTCACATCCGGTGGAGTTTGATCCCGGTGATGATATGGAGATTGAGGTGCCTGCACCGACCAAGATTACTGTTAGGGGTATTGATAAACAAAAAGTAGGAAACCTTGCAGCAGTAATTCGCAGGACTTTCCCGCCCGAGCCTTACAAGGGTAAGGGTATACGCTATGAAAATGAAAAAGTTCGCCAAAAAGTTGGTAAGGCGGGCAAATAGTCGCCTGGAGGTGTATTTTTAGTGCTTAAGGCAAAATCGCGTTTAATCAGCCGCAAAAAGCGTCATCAAAGAGTTCGCACCAGGGTTAGCGGAACGCCGGAACGCCCGCGTCTCAATGTTTTCCGGAGTAGTAAACATATCTATGCCCAGGTGGTCGATGATCTTTCCGGCAGAACACTAGCTGCCGCCTCCAGTCTCGATCCAACACTGCGCAAAGAAATTGCCCACGGTGGTAATAAAGAAGCGGCAAGAAAAGTTGGAGCGTTAGTAGCTGACCGTGCTGTTGATCAGGGAATCAAAGAGGTTGTATTTGACCGCGGCGGATATCTGTATCACGGGCGGGTTAAAGAACTGGCGGAAGGTGCGCGTGAAAAAGGATTAATTTTTTAGAAAGGGGGAATGGCAGGAGTGTCGAAAGTCGAGCCATCACAGGAATTAATTGAAAAAGTAGTACAGGTCAACCGTGTTGCTAAAGTTGTTAAAGGCGGACGTCGTTTTAGTTTCAGTGCCCTGGTGGTTGTAGGCGACCAGAATGGAGTAGTCGGATCCGGAATGGGCAAGGCCGGCGAAGTACCGGAGGCAATACGCAAAGGGGTGGAAGAAGCTAAAAAGAATTTGATTCGGGTACCGATGTCCGGGACGACGATACCACATCCGATCAACGGTCGTTATGGTGCAGGCCGGGTTTTACTTAAGCCTGCCTCCGAAGGTACCGGTGTTATTGCCGGCGGTCCGGTTCGGGCAGTCCTTGAACTGGCCGGTGTCCGTGATATACTTACCAAGTCTCTCGGTTCATCAAACGCGATCAACATAGTCGGTGCAACAATGGATGGCTTAAAATCGCTCAAGCAGGTTGATCAGGTGAGCTCTTTACGCGGGATTGAAATTGAGAAGCTGCTTGGTTAAGGAGAGTTATTAAATGGCAAAGAAGAAATTATCAATAACCCTTGTTCGCAGTCCACTAACCTGTAAGCCGAGTCACCGCCGCACAGTGCGGGCCCTGGGCTTGAAAAAAATTGGGCAGACGGTTATTCATGATGCGACAGAGCCGATCAAGGGTATGGCAAATACGATTAATTATTTAGTGAATGTTGAAGAGATTTAGTAATTTGAGAAGCGGCATTAAGGGAGGTGTAGCCAATGCGTTTACACGAATTAAGGCCTCCTGAGGGAGCCAGGAAAACAGCTAAACGTAAAGGGAGAGGAATGGCTTCTGGTTTAGGCAAAACATCCGGAAGAGGCCAGAAAGGTCAGAAGTCTCGAACTGGTTCTGGCATTCGTCGTGGATTTGAAGGCGGCCAAATGCCTTATTTCCAGCGTTTGCCAAAACGGGGCTTTACCAATATTTTTAAGCAGAAATGGAACATTATCAATGTAAGTGACCTGGCTGCGTTTGATCAGGGAACAGTTATTACCCAGGAAATGCTTATGGAAGCTGGTTTGATCCGAAATCTGCGGGATCCGCTAAAAGTGCTCGGAAACGGGGAGCTTGATCGTAAACTGGAGGTACAGGCTCAACGTTTCAGTAAACAGGCCCGGGAGAAGATTGAAGCAGCCGGTGGAAAGGCAGAGGTGATTTAAATTGCTGGAAACCGTTCGCACAGCATGGCGGATTAAAGAGCTTAGGCAAAGAATCCTTTTTACCTTGGCCATGTTTGTAGTATTTCGAGTCGGTTCGGCTATACCGGTTCCCGGTGTCGATCCGTCACGATTAGCTGAGTTTTTTCAGTCGGATACAATCTTTGGCTTTGTTAACATTATTGGTGGCGGTAACTTAGAAAACTTTACCATATTTGCTTTGGGGATTATGCCCTATATTAATGCATCCATTATTATGAACCTGCTGACCATTGTTATTCCAAAGCTTAAGGAATGGAGTCAGGAAGGTCCGGAGGGGCGTAAAAAAATATCGCAAATTACTCGCTACGGAACGGTAGTTATTGCAGTAATCCAGGCCCTGGGTCTATCCACCCTGATTGCCGGCGAAGCAGTTGTAGACAGATCCGTTCTCTCTTATGTAACGATTATCATCTCGATGACGGCGGGTACTGCTTTCCTGATGTGGATGGGCGAACTAATTACTGATAAAGGTATTGGTAACGGCATTTCATTGATCATTTTTGCCGGTATTGTTGCTGGTTTCCCGATTGGTGTAGCCATGGCCGCTGAGCAGTATCGTTTTGGTCAGATCAATCTGCTGATCATCGGTATGGTTCTTGTAGTGCTGCTGGGCTTAATTGTCGGGATTATTGGTCTTGATCAAGGGCAGCGCAGGATTAATGTTCAGTATAGTAAGCGAGTGGTTGGCCGTAAAATGTACGGTGGCCAGGCAACGCATATTCCGATGAAAGTAAACCAGGCCGGAGTTATCCCGGTGATTTTTGCCTCGGTGTTATTAAGTTTTCCGCAGACAATGGTCAGCTTTATTCAGCATCCGATTGCCCAGCGATTGGCAGATATGCTGAGCTGGGGTAGCAACCTGAACCTGGTATTATATATAACCTTAATTATCCTGTTTACCTATTTCTATACGGCGGTTCAGTTCGATCCGTTTCAGGTGGCCGGCAATATTAAAAAGTATGGTGGTTTTATCCCCGGCTTACGACCGGGGAGACCGACTGCTGAGTATCTGGCCCGGGTAACATCCCGCCTAACAACTGCCGGTGCTTTTGCTCTGGCTTTTATTGCTGTTTTCCCGATAGTCTTAGAAAGACTGACCGGTATGAGTATTGTTTTTAGCGGAACAGGTTTAATTATTGTGGTCGGTGTGGTTTTAGAAACATTTAAGCAAATTGAAAGCCATATGCTGATGCGCAGCTATCGTGGTTTTATGAAATAGAGCGAAACGATGATTAAGTTAAAATCGAAGCGTGAAATCAGGTTAATGCGAGAGGCAGGTAAGATTGTAGCCGCTGTTCTTGTCGAAATGGAAAAGGCAATTAAAGTAGGCATTACCACCGCAATGCTCGATAAAATTGCCGAAAAAGAAATTCGCAGATATGGCGCTGAACCGGCTTTTCTCGGTTATCATAATTTTCCTGCATCGATTTGCACTTCGATCAATGAGCAGGTGGTACATGGCATCCCCGGCTTGCGTAGGCTTAAAGAGGGCGATATAATCAGCATTGATGTGGGCGCAAGGCTCAAAGGTTATTATGGTGATGCTGCAGCAACCTTTGCAGTGGGAACAGTTAGCGAAAAGGCAAAAAAGCTGATGGAAGTTACCCGCTCCTCTTTGCATAAGGCGATTGATGCAATGCAGTCGGGGGCCAGGCTTTCAGATCTTTCACATGCAGTGCAGGACTACGTTGAGAATCATTCTTTTTCAGTGGTCCGTAACTATGTTGGTCATGGAATCGGACAGGAGATGCATGAAGAACCGCAAGTCCCGAATTTCGGCCTGCCGGGTCGCGGTCCTGTCTTGCAGCCAGGTATTGTCCTTGCTATTGAGCCAATGGTGAACGTTGGAACTTGGGAAGTTAAAGTGCTTAAAGATCAGTGGACGGTAGTAACAGCTGATAATAGTTTATCTGCTCATTTTGAGCACACAGTGGCGCTTGGTGAAAACGGACCCGAGGTACTGACCTCTTCCAACCTTGGATAAAGGGGGCGAAGTAATGGTTGAACTAAAACCGGGGCAGCTGGTTCGTTCTCTAGCTGGACGGGATCAGGGTAAGCATTACCTTGTCCTGAGTGAGATCGATCAACAATATGTTCTCCTGGTTGATGGGCGTAGTCGCCCGTTGGCCAAACCGAAGAAGAAAAATAAGGCGCATCTACAGCACTATGATCGCCTGGCCGAACAGGAAGGCCCTTTATCGACCGAAACGCTGAGCGACAGCCAGATAGTGTGGCTGATTAAAAAGATGGCTCCGCCGGCAAGCGGGACTTCCGACAAGGAGGTTTAAGAACAACATGAGCAAGAAAAAAGATGTAGTTGAAGTTGAAGGTACGGTAGTAGAACCCTTACCGAATGCCATGTTCAGAGTAGAGTTAAAGAACGGGCATAGGGTTCTCGCTCATGTATCCGGAAAAATCAGGATGAACTTTATTCGTATTCTGCCGGGGGATCGTGTTTTAGTTGAATTATCGCCTTACGATCTAACTCGGGGGCGCATTACCTACCGTTATAAGTAAGGAGGTTGGGTTTTATGAAGGTGAGGCCCTCAGTAAAAAAAATGTGTGAAAAATGTAAGATCATCCGGCGCAAGGGCAGGGTGGTTATTATCTGCCAGAACCCTAAGCATAAACAAAGACAGGGTTAGCGCTGTAGAAAGGATTAATTTAAAGGAGGTGTTACTCGATTGGCCAGAATTGCAGGTGTAGACTTACCACGCGACAAAAGAGTGGAAGTGGCGCTGAGTTATATCTACGGTGTTGGTAAAAACCGGGCTTCGGATATCCTTGAGCATACCGGAGTAAATCCCGATACCAGGGTGAAGGATTTAACGGAGGATGAACTTGGCCGGCTGCGTGAATATATTGATAAAAATTATTCTGTCGAAGGTGATCTGCGCCGTGAAGTAGCCCTTAACATCAAACGTCTGGTTGAAATTGGCTGCTATCGCGGTATCAGGCACCGTCGCGGGATGCCGGTACGGGGGCAAAAAACGAAAAATAATGCCCGCACTCGTAAGGGTCCCCGTAAAACTGTCGGTGTTCGCCGCAAGAAATAGGCTAATGTCGAGAAGGGAGGAAACAACGAAAATTGGTTAAGAAAAAAGTTACCCGGACTAAAAGGCGTGAAAGAAAAAATATCGAGCGTGGTGTTGCGCATATCAAGTCAACCTTTAATAATACTTTTATCAGTATTACCGATGTTGATGGTAATGCTATTTCCTGGTCAAGTGCTGGTAATGTAGGTTACAAGGGTTCCCGTAAATCGACGCCCTTTGCTGCTCAATTGGCTGCCGAAGCTGCCGCCAAAGTAGCCATGGATCATGGGATGAGGCAGGTTGAAGTTTATGTTAAGGGACCGGGCGCAGGACGGGAAGCAGCGATTCGTTCGCTACAGGCTACCGGCCTTGAAGTTAATGCAATTAAAGATGTAACACCAATACCACACAATGGCTGCCGTCCGCCGAAGAGACGGAGAGTATAACTTTACGATAGAAGGAGGTGTAACATTTAAATAAAATGGGACGCCATACTGGAGCAGTTTGTCGTTTATGCCGCAGAGAAAAAGATAAGCTTTACCTGAAAGGGGATCGCTGTTTTACTGATAAATGTGCCGTAGTTCGCCATGCTTATCCGCCTGGAGAGCATGGTCAGGGACGTCAGAAATTTTCAGAGTACGGTCAACAGCTTCGTGAAAAACAGAAAGCGCGCCGCATATATGGGGTGTTCGAAAGACAATTTCGCCGTTATTTTAAAGAAGCCGACCGCCGTCGGGGAGTAACCGGGGAAATTTTACTGCAGCTTCTGGAAAGCCGACTCGATAATGTTATTTTCCGGATGGGATTAGCCCGTTCACGCTCAGAGGCCAGGCAGTTGATTAACCATGGTCATTTTAAGGTTAACGGACGCAAAGTTGATATTGCCTCTTATCTGACCCGTGTTGGTGATTTGGTTACCGTGAGTGAAAAGAGCAAGAGTAAGCCAGTTTTTAAACAGATTGCTGAAGAACGTGATCAGAGTAACATAGTCGACTGGCTGGATGTCGATCACGAGAAATTCGAGGGAAAAGTCGTCAGAGTCCCGCAGCGTGAAGAAATCGACGTGCCGGTGACCGAACACCTGATCGTTGAACTTTATTCGCGGTAAGAACCATGTTAACCCTCAATACATTAAGCGAGGAGGGTAAATTAAAAAAATAATGATTGAAATTGAAAAACCAAAGATCGAAATTGAAGAGAAAGACGAGCAGAATAATTACGGACGTTTTGTTGTAGAGCCACTGGAAAGGGGTTACGGGACTACGTTGGGTAATGCCCTGCGTAGAATTCTACTTTCATCTTTACCTGGAGCAGCGATCACCAATGTAAAATTTGACGGAGCTCTGCACGAATTTTCTAATTTGCCGGGGATCCTGGAAGATACCATTGAGATTATTCTCAATTTGAAAGCTGTGTCGCTGAAGATTCATGGTGAAGAACCGCAGACCCTGATTATTGAGACCGATCAGGCTGGATCGATCAAGGCAAAAGATATCAAAGCCCCTGCTGATGTTGATATTCTCAATGGTGAACAGCATATCTGTACCCTGGACGAAAACGGACGGATATACATGGAAATGACTGCTGTAAACGGGAGAGGCTATGTACCTGCAGAGCGGAACAAGCAACCTCAGCAACCTATCGGGGTTATCCCGGTCGATTCGATGTTTTCACCGATTCGCAAGGTAAACTACCAAGTTGAGAATACGCGTGTCGGAATGAAGACAGACTATGACAAACTGACCCTGGAAGTGTGGACCGATGGTAGCATCCGACCGGATGAGGCCATTAGTCTGTCAGCTAAAATTTTAAATACTCACATTGCGCTGTTTGTCAATTTAACCGAACAGGTTGATGATGTCGAAATTACAGCGGACAGTAATGAAGAAGATCGTGAAAGAATTTTAGACCTAACCATTGAAGAACTTGATCTCTCCGTTCGTTCCTATAATTGTCTAAAGCGGGCAGGGATCAATACGGTCGGAGAACTGGTTCGCAAGTCTGAAGAGGAAATGATGAAAGTTCGCAACTTGGGCAAAAAATCGCTTGAAGAAGTTGAGCAAAAGCTCGTAGAGCTAGGCTTTAACTTTGATAAAAGCGGGGAGTAGCCTGCAAGGAGGATAAACAGCATGCCATACCAGAAGCTTAGTCGAAAGAGCGGACCCAGAAGAGCCCTGCTGCGCGGCCTGGTGACTTCATTTTTAAAGGCTGGAAAAATTGAAACAACTGCGTCGAGAGCGGCAGCAATCAGACCTTTGGCCGAAAAAATGATTACCCTGGGTAAAAGGGGTGACTTGCATTCCCGTCGCCAGGCTCTTGCCTACTTACTTGATGAAGATGTGGTCACGAAATTATTTGAGAAGATTGCTCCTAAATTGGAAGGTCGCGCTGGAGGCTATACTCGCACCATACCGGTTGGTAACCGTCGGGGTGACAGTGCACTGATGGTTATCCTGGAATTATTGTCCGAATAATTGCCGATGTCTGCCGAACCGGAAATACTAATCAGTGCCAGGGCTGCCAGCTTTAATTACACAGATCAAAATGATAAGATTTATCCTGCCCTGGATGGAGTTAACCTTGAAGTTGGCCGGGGTGAGTATCTTGCCCTGTTAGGTCCGAATGGATCGGGTAAAACAACTTTATTAAAGCTATTTAATGCCCTGCTAATTCCCTCCGCAGGAGAGGTCTTGGTCAAGGGCATTTCAACCTTTGCGGCTGATCATTTATTCACTATCAGGCGAACCTGTGGAATGATCTTTCAAAACCCGGACAACCAGATAGTAGCGACCACAGTTGAAGAAGATATTGCTTTCGGTTTGGAAAACATGGCTTTACCCCCATCAGAAATAAGAAACAGGGTTGATACTGTTGCCGAACTGCTTGGACTAACAGCACTGCTGAAACATCCGCCACATCTATTGTCGGGAGGAGAAAAGCAAAAAACGGCTATTGCCGGCATCCTGGCGATGCGTCCTGAATGTATTCTGCTGGACGAGCCGACAGCAATGTTAGATCCAACTGGCCGGCGCGACGTTCTCGATGCAATTCGCCTCTTAAATCAGGAAGAACAGATCGCGCTGATTCATGTCACTCATGTGCCTGAAGAAGCAGCAGAAGCTGACCGTCTGGTTGTGTTGGATCAAGGCAGGATAGCTGCTGAAGGTCCCCCGCAAAAAATTCTTTCTAATCTTGCTTTATTGCACCAATTAGGTTTAAGGGGTACAGTTGCTGCTGAATTGACTGCACTAATCAGGCAAGACGGTTTCTTATTACCTCCGAATATATTTTTGAGCCGGGAGCTGGTTGAAAGCTTATGTTCATTGGTACAGAAGAGCTGACCCATATCTACTCACCAGGGACTCCCTTTGCTTGTGAGTCTCTGCAAAGGGTTAGCTTTGGTCTTGAAAAGGGAGAGGCAGCACTGCTTATCGGTCCCAGTGGTTCTGGAAAAACAACCCTGATCCAACATCTAAATGGTTTGCTAAAGCCAGATGCAGGCAGGGTCATCTTTGACGGCAAACCGCTTGAAGCTGGTGATCAGAGCCTTGCAAACCTGCGTAAAAGAATCGGTCTGGTCTTTCAGATGCCTGAGGAGCTCTTCTTTTCCGAATCAGTTTTTGATGAAATTGCTTTTGCACCACGCAATCTTGGTTTGTCAGAGACTGATGTCCAAAAAAGGGTTCTTGGGGCTTTAGCAAAAGTAGGCTTGGAAGCAGGAAAATTCTTAACGAGACATCCCTTTCACCTCAGCTCCGGCCAAAAGAGACTGGTAGCGATAGCTGCAGTTCTCGCTCTTGAGCCTGAATTGCTGATCCTCGATGAACCGCTAGCCGGTTTAGATTATGCCGGGCAGAATAATCTAATTGCTCTAATGAAGAAGCTCAAAGAAGAAGAGCATCTAACCTTAATTATCTCTACTCACCACCTGGAAGAAATTGCTGCACTAGCGGAAAAAGTTGTTGTTTTATACCGTGGCAAACTTATTTTTTACGGAAATACAGAGCAAATCTTGTGTGACAAGAGACAGGAGCTAATTGATATCGGGCTTGCGTTACCGGAAATAACTGAAATAATCCACCAACTTCAGGCTGCAGGATTACCGCTTAGTACCTGCTGTTATTCCCTGGCTGCTGCTCGTCAGGAGATCAGTAAGCTAAAGGAGTATATCAGATGAGCCGCAGCCTGACCCTGGGGCATTACCTTCCTGGTAGCAGCTTGGTTCACAAGCTTAATCCGCGCATCAAAGTACCGGCCTTGATAATCTTTTTGATTATTTTATTCATGATTAAAACCTATGCAGGGTTGTTGACAATGCTTGTGGTGGCGCTATTCTTATTCTACTCGGCCAAAGTTCCTTTTCGTTACCTGATCAAAGGTTTACGTCCGATCCTTTACATTTCATTCTTCGCGATGATTATCTTTTTCTTGTTTACCAAGGGTGGGGTTGTGCTGTTTCGCCTTGGCCCGCTAACAATTGAATCAGACGGGGTTACAGAAGGGATATTTGTAATCATTCGTCTGGTGACCCTGGTTCTATTTTCACTGCTTCTGACCCTGACCACTACGCCACTATCACTTACCTACGGGCTTGGTTATTTTTTGAGGCCGTTCAGCCGGATTGGCCTGCCTACCGAAGAAGTGGTAATGATTATGGCTATTGCTTTGCGTTTTATCCCGACTTTGCTCGAGGAAAGTCAACGCTTAATGCGGGCCCAGGTTTCCCGCGGGGCTGACTTTGAAAGCGGTTCGATCTTTCGTAAAACAAAGAATATGATTCCGTTGATTGTTCCCTTGTTTATCAGCGCATTCAGAAGAGCTGATGAACTGGCCCTGGCCATGGAATCCCGCGGTTACCGGATTGGGGCTAAAAGATCAAGGCTTAATGATGAGCCAATTGGTTTTTCTGATCTCATAATCCTATTTGCCCTCTGCCTGGTCCTTGGCTTGGTGATCGTAGTAAAAATTTAAATGGAGCAAGATGCTTAATGTTTAATGTATTGATAAAAATCGGTTATGATGGAACTGCTTACAGCGGTTTTCAGATTCAGGAAAATGCTCCTACTATCCAGGGAGAAATCGAAAAGGCCTTAGCAGTAATCTATAAAGAAACGCTGCGTTTAAATGGTGCAGGCAGGACAGATGCTGGTGTTCACGCCCGCGAAATGGTTGCCAATTACCAAGCTCCTTTCGACATCGATCTTAACAAAATCCCTCATGCTTTAAACTGTTTACTGCCTGATTCCATAGTGGTGCACGGGGCATCCGCCGTCGCGCCAGGTTTTCATGCTCGGTTTGATGCAAAAGGTAAGATTTACAGCTATACTTTGGATCAATCGGAATATCCTCAGATTCAAAAACGCTTGTACAGCTGGCACCTGCCCGGGTTTCTAGACCTGGAAGCAATGAACCGGGTAGCTAAATCTTTTCAGGGCACTCATGATTTTTCTTTATTCCAGGCATCCGGAAGCACAGTTACCGATACGGTCAGGACTATTTACCAGCTTAAATTGATTTGTCTGCCGGCGGAAAAGTTGTTGCGGATCATTTTTGAAGGTAACGGTTTTCTTTACCGGATGGTTCGATTGATCACCGGTTCTTTAGTTCGGGTTGGGAAAGGCGATCTGACTGAAAAGCAAGTTGAAGCAGCTCTCCAGTTAAAAGACCGCACAGCTGTTGGCCCGACAGCTCCTGCTCACGGTTTATGTCTCGAAAAGGTTTTATACTGAAAAATATTAGCTTTCTCGATTCGTTAAAAACTTGATTTAAATAAAAAAAGGGGTATAAAAGGGGTAAAAAAAGGCTTCGCACTGCTTGACAGGCCTAAATCAGTATATTAAAATGTAGGTTGTGGCTTTATCGGAAGAGACTAAAGGAGAGGGTATTAATGCGGACTACATACATGGCTAAACCCCACGAAATAAAACGCCGCTGGTATATTATTGATGCCGCGGGCCGTTCCCTGGGAAGGGTTGCAACTGATGCTGCTCGTTTGCTAAGGGGAAAGCATAAGCCGGAATTTACTCCTCATCTGGACACGGGAGACCATGTGGTCATCATTAATGCCGGCCAGGTTGTTTTGACGGGTAAAAAGTTGGAGCAAAAGTTCTATTATAGACATTCAGGCTATCCCGGTGGTTTAAAAAAAGTTAACTATGCAACAATTATGGAAAGAAAACCTGAACAAGCGGTTTTCCTGGCTGTTCGGGGGATGCTTCCACACACCAAGTTAGGAAATGCGATGCTTAAGAAGCTTAGAGTATACAAAGATGACCAGCACACTCACCATGCACAGAATCCGGAACCATGGAGAGCAGGGGCGAATCCTCAGATGGAAGGAGGCCCTGAAGCTTGAGTGAAGCACAGTATTTGGGTACAGGACGTCGTAAAGAATCGGTAGCCAGAGTTCGCCTGTTTCCTGGAAGCGGCCGCATTGTCATTAACGGCAAGGAGATGGACCATTATTTTGGTCTTGATACCCTGAAACTGATTGTCCGGCAACCGCTGGTTACTACAGAAACCGAAAACCGCTTTGATGTATTTGCAAAAGTTGAGGGTGGTGGTTTTTCTGGCCAGGCCGGGGCAATCAGGCATGGAATTGCTCGCGCTTTGCTGCAGGCAGACGGTGAATACCGTCCTGCCCTGAAGAAAAATGGTTTTCTAACCAGAGATCCGCGGATGAAGGAGCGCAAGAAGTACGGTCTGAAAAAGGCCCGTCGTGCACCGCAATTTTCGAAGAGATAAATCAGCTATTTCTATTTTCATGAAACAGGCCCGCTTCGGGGATTTAATAATCAACCGAAAGCGGGTTTTTGCTTTACATTAAAATCGAAAGCGATCAACTCGCTGTCATAACCGGGACGAGGTGAAAACAACAGTGAGGGAGATTAGACCGGGCATCTGGTTTATTGAAGGTGAAAACAGGGGGCGTTATCCTTTTGCGCATTCCTTGTATGTCGATGGAGAAGAAAAGATCTTAATCGATACCGGGGCGGGTGAGATGCTGGAAGAACTTTCAGTAATAACCGGCCAGGTAGTCCTCAGTCATTACCACCGTGACCATGTAACCCGTAATTACTTGTTTAATAATGCTAAATTTTTTATTCACAGGGATGATGCTCCCGGAGTAGAGTCTGCTGAAGGTTTTTACCGCTTAAGCGGCTTGAACCAGGTCGATATTGAAGCTTACTGGAAGATGGTTAATCAAGTTAACTTTGAACCAACCAGGATCAGCGCTTATCTTGAAGACGGAGATTTGCTAGGTTCGGGAAAGACAAGCTTTAAAGTTCTTCACCTGCCCGGCCATACCCCGGGGCATTGTGGATATCTTTTTGAGGAATATGGTTTTGTTTTTGCCGTTGATATCGATTTAACTGCTTTTGGTCCTTGGTATGGTAACCCTTCATCAGATCTGGAACAATTCAGGGCATCGATTAAACGTTTGCGCAG
>CAZAKI010000016.1:0-3769 GCA_964485855.1 uncultured Syntrophomonadaceae bacterium
AAAGAAGAGTTGCAAAGCGGCACGTATGATGCTGCCGACCGGGGTAAAATCCCCGAACTTGAATCCGACGAGCTTGATTACCTGTTTGAGATTGTGACTTCACCGGTTAATGTGACCAGCGTAACCAGGGGCAAAGAGATTGTCACTTCTTCCGATTCAGGGGCCTTTAAGATTAATTACCAGGCTAATATTTCCTTAGACCGGGCCACGGCGATCCAGGTGCACGAGAAGGTGCTTTCAGCCGACTCGCTCGACCTGGGCAATATCGATTACAGTTACAAATCGGTAAAAGCCATTCTGCACGATGAAGCCAAGGTAATGGAAAATGTGCAGATGAACACGGTCATGCCGGTTCTCTATGGCGCAATGCCCAACTTAGGGCTATATACCAGGCCCGACGGACCGGTTGAGAACTGGTCGGAGCTGTTGCCGCTTGGTAAGATCGAAGAAGCCCGGGCCGCCCAGGAAGAGGCGGTTGAGCATGCCGTTAAAGATATGGTCTACATTGCCGGAGGGATGTATGCAGCCGGAGCAGACGGTATTAATTTCGATACCTGCGGTGCCTCAGGCGATGCAGATATTTTGGCGGCGCTTTTAGCGGCAAAAGAGATCAAAAGCCGCTATCCGGGTCTGGGGATTGAAATGGGCATGGCCGGAGAGTTTATCCTTGGCATGCACGGTAAACTTGAATTTGAGGGGATCCGCTTGGCCGGGCTCTACCCGCATAAACAGGTGGAACTGGCAGAAAAGGCCGGGGTCAGCATCTTTGGGCCGGTAGTCAACACCAATAGCAATAAAACTTTTCCCTGGAACCTGGCCCGGGCGGTTACTTTTGTGAAGGCCTGTGTCGAGGCGGCAAACATTGCGGTCCATGCCAACGTCGGTATGGGGGTGGGAGCAACTCCGATGACCCCCGTGCCGCCGGTTGATGCTGTGTCAAGGGCGGCCAAATCACTGATCGAGATCGGTAAAGCCGATGGCTTATAGGTAGGTTCAGGTGACCCGTTCGGCAACGAGGCTACCCAGGAGGTAGCCGTGGGAATGGGCGGTATCCGCACTGCCGGAGATCTGGTTTTGAGGATGCAGCTGGCCCGCGGCTTAAAGATTGACCGGGCAAAAGACTATGTTGCCGGAAAATTAGGGGTTACACCGTTTGATTTAAGTGATTGTTCGGTAATGCGCGAACTAAGACAGTCCCTGGATATCGGTTACCCGATGCCCGACCCGGGGGCGGCCAAGGGGATCGAGGCGAAAATTAAAATCGCTGCCTTGCTGGGGATGAGGATTAATTCAGTAGATCGATTCAAGGAAAGAACGGGTTTAAAATAATCAGATTAAGGTAGGTGGTTAGTTTTGAAACGCAACAGGATTGCCGGTAGAAGTTCTTTCCTGGGGTGCAGCCTCAGTCTCTTTTCCGATTCGGATTTAGAGATGATCCATGATGCAACCCTGGAGGTCCTGGAGTACACCGGTCTTTATGTCCAGAGCAACGACGCCATCGATATTTTTGAAGGTGGCGGCTGTGCAGTGGATCGGGAAAAGCAGACTGTCAAAATTCCGGCCCATATCGTCGAAGAAGCAATAGTCAGCTCACCGAAAAAGGTTTTCCTCGCCGGTCGCGATCCGCAGCACGATATTGTGCTGGAAAGCGGCCGGGTCAACTTCTGTCCCTTCGGTGAAGGAGTAATGGTAATTGATCCCTACACCGGCGAATACCGCAAATCAACCAAGAAAGATAAGGGTGATGTGGCCCGCTTAGTCGATGCTCTCGATCAGTACGACATGTTAGAAAATACAGTGGCCCCCCGCGATGTGCATCCCGAGATGGAAAGTTTGCACAACTACGAAGTGACGGTATCGAATACCACCAAGCATGTGCCCCAGCCTTGTCACGATAAGCGATCGGCTCAGCTGTTAATTGAAATGGCGGCCGCAGTGGCCGGGGGAAAAGATAAGCTAAAGGATCGGCCGATCGTCTCCGGCTGTACCTGTCCGCAAAGCCCGCTGACGATTTCAGAAGGTTGTGCTGATCCGATTATTGAATACGCCCGGGCTAACCTGCCCCAGAATATCTTATCCATGGCTCTGGCCGGCGCTACATCGCCGGTCACCCTGGCGGGCACGCTGGTTACTCACAATGCTGAAGTGCTTGGCGGTATTGTACTCGCCCAGTTGGCCAGGAAAGGGGCCCCGGTGATGTATGGCAGCTCGACTTCGATGATCGATTTGAAGTTGACCACTGCAACCGTCGGCTGCCCTGAGCTGGGACTGATCAGCGCCGCGGTGGCCAAACTGGCCCAGATGTACCTGCTGCCCAGTTATGTAGCAGGCACGTAGGGCGATTCAAAACTATCCGACGCTCAGTCAGGCCATGAAAAAACCCTCACTACCCTGTTGCCGGCCTTGGCAGGTGCCAATATGATTTACGGCGGGGGGATGCTGGAGATGGGCCTGACCATGAGTTTCGGTCAGCTGGTGATGGATAATGAGATTATCGCCATGACCAGAAAGGTGCTGGAGGGAATTCCGGTTAACGATGATACTCTGGCCGTAGACGTGATCAAAAGCGTAGGTGCGCGTGGTCACTTCCTGGCTGAGGATCACACTTTTCATAATATGCGCAAACTCTCCAGTCCACAGTATATCGACCGGCGGATGCGCCAGTTCTGGAACCAGAGAGGGTCGAAAGACTTGACTACAGTTTGTGACGAGAAGGCCAGGGAGATTCTTGAGACCCACCGGCCAGACCCACTGCCTGAGGGGGTCCATGATCAACTTCTGGCCATTATCGCGGTCAGGGAGGAAGAATTGGGGATCAGGACGAAGTATTAACCAATATTTCAGAGCCAAGATGGTTTAGGTTCCTAAAGGAGGTATACGTGATGGCCGAGATTACTTTTCTGGGACATGCTGCTTTCCGTCTGCAAGAGGAGGGTAAGGAAACTTTGATTTTTGATCCTTTTGTGACCGGAAATCCGCTGGCCCCATTAAAGCTGGAAGAGATTAAGGCCGACTATATCCTGGTTTCGCATGGCCATTTCGATCACTTAGGCGATGCTTACAAGATCGCCGAGAAAAGTGAAGCTACCATTATTTCTACGGCTGAAATCGCTAAGCAGGCCGGTGAAAAGGGGCTTAAGGCCCATGCCCAGCATATTGGCGGGCGGCACCGGTTTCCCTTCGGCTCGGTGAAGCTGACCCTGGCCTTCCACGGGTCAGGCATCCCCGGCGGTCACGCCTGCGGTTTCATCGTTGATTACTATGGTAAAGTAATCTATTTTGCCGGTGATACAGGACTTTTTGGCGATATGAAGCTGATCGGCGAACTCGATGCCCTCGATTATGCCCTGCTGCCGATCGGCGACAATTTTACCATGGGCATCGATGATGCGGTGCTGGCAGTCACTTTCCTGAAAGCTAAAACGGTGATTCCTTACCATTACAACACCTGGCCGTTAATTGAAGTTGACCCTCAGGAGTTTAAGCAGAAGGTGGAAGCAAAAACAGGCAGCAAGTGTGTGATCCTGCCGCCCGGTGAAACGCACAAGTTCTGATTACCCTTTTGTATAAAAACGCAGATCTAGAGGCGCAGTTGTTGAAAACCGAAAGCGAACATAGAGCGAGTGAGATAGAATTAGCGTCAAGACAAGGGGCGTAGCAGACCCCGGCCTTCAAAAAGATGGTTAATACTACCAGTTAATTTGAAGGGCGGGCCGAGTATTGAAACTTTTTCACCCCCACCCCGACCCTCCCCCCTCAAGGGGGAGGG
>CAZAKI010000016.1:3869-46649 GCA_964485855.1 uncultured Syntrophomonadaceae bacterium
AGTTTTCTTAATCCCCTGTTTCTTTGGAGGAAAATGGAGTTTATTAATCCCCTGTATCTTGGAGGGAAGTAGAGTTTTTTTAATCCCCTCTCCCCTGGGGGGAGAGGGTTGGGTGAGGGGGATCTTTAGCGCTCCTGAGCTTTGGCTTCAACTAAAAAGCTGCCAGACGTCAGCGCTTAGATGCGCAGCAGCGGGCGGGTCAAACAGGTTGGGCCGCCGCCACCCTTAATCGAAACGTCCTCGCCCGGGTATTCGTAAACCGTAGCACCGGCTTTCTCCAGCCCTGCTTTGGTCTGCGGATTACCGGCAATCATTACACATTTACGCGGGGACAGGGCTAAAACATTACAGCCAAAAGAATCATATTCTTCAGCAGGGACTTCGACAAACTTAATGCCCTTTTCAATCAACAGCTCGCGGAAAGGGACCACCATCAGGGAGGAGTAAACGACAGCCAGGTCGCGGTCTACCGGGCTGATCATCGACATCAGGTGCAGGCATTCATCAGGCCCGTTACCGTGCGGCAGCGGCACCTCGATTACCTCTTTGACCAGGCCCTCGGTCAGCTGCCGCAGCTGGGCGATTCCTTCGTGGTTGGTGCGGTATCCGATGCCCACTGCTACGGTGTTGTCATCAAACCAGACAATATCGCCACCTTCGATTTTACCGGGAGCCTTGATCTCACCGATAATCGGCATACCGATGCTCTGCAAATATTTAGCGGCAGCCTGCGGCTCCGGTTTCCGCTCTTTTTTACCCATGTTGCAGAGGATGGCTCCTTTACGCGTGATAATTACCGGATCGTGAGTGTAGATTGAATCAAGCCCAACGCTGTCGTCTTCGGGCAGGTAGTGAATTTCTTTGACGTGTTCTTCAATAATTGTTTTAAATTTGCCATATTCGTCAAGGACTTTTTCGTAATCCGGAGCTGAAGGATAATGCAGCTGCTGCCACTGATGGTCTACATTTTGCTGATTTTTCCAGGCCGTTTCCGGTTTTTTCATCAGGATTACTTCAATTTTGCCGGTTTCAGACTGACCGTTGTAGTTCATGGTTTAACCTCCGTTAGTTATGATTCTTATAAACCGCTTGTATTTTATCATATTTCCAGCCCTCTTTGTCTGCCGGTCTTGAAGAGTGACTGTTTGCCCGTCCCTACTGTTTGTAGTATCATATTAGCGGGATTATCGGAGTTAGTTTAAATTGTATAACAACGATCAAGTTGATGAGCAGTGAATCTCAACCGGTTTAACCTGGATTTTTAATGCCAAAAGTTATCTTTAAAGGAATGACTAATCTGATGAGCTTATCATTAGCAGAACTGAAAACCTGTTTTGAGCAGCATGGCTATATTTGTGAAGACACTACAGCGCTGACTGTTTTCCTGGCTCTTGATTTAAAAAAACCGCTTCTAATTGAAGGAGCCCCAGGGGTCGGAAAAACTGAAATGGGCAAGGTCCTGGCTTCAATCCTTGGCACAGAGCTAATCCGCTTGCAGTGCTACGAGGGTCTGGACGAAACCAAGGCGCTGTACGAATGGAACTACCAACGGCAGTTATTGCGGATCCAGATGAACCGTGATCTTGAAGAGGGTGAAATCAGGGAGGAGGATCTTTTTTCCAATCGTTACCTGCTGGAAAGACCATTATTAAAGGCTATTAGGGCCGATAAGCAGGCAGTGCTTTTAATTGATGAGGTTGACAAGTGCGATCCCGAGTTTGAGGCCTTTCTTTTTGAGGTGCTTTCAGATTTTCAGGTTTCGATTCCGGAGCTGGGCACCATCAGGGCCAATAATATTCCGGTTGTGGTGCTGACCAGCAATAACGAAAGAGAGCTTTCCGATGGGCTGAAGCGCCGCTGTCTTTATCTCTATCTGGATTTTCCGGCGATTGAAAAAGAGGTAGAGATTATCCGGGCCAGGATCCCCGGGGTAGCCGATCGTTTAGCCTGGGAAATTGCCCGGGTAGTGGCCAGGCTACGCCGTCAGCCGGAGATGCGTAAAAAACCATCGATCGCCGAAACCCTGGATTGGACCAGGGCCCTGCTGGCCCTGAACCAGACGCGCCTGGATGCTAAAATAGTGGCCGATACTCTCAACCTCTTGTTAAAAACCAGGGCTGATCAGCAGCTTTTTACCAGTCAGATTGGCTGTGAGGGAGTCGAGCAGGCTTTAACCGATAAACGAAATGGCGGTGAAATCTGCGGGTGCAGTTGACATTAAAACAGCACGAACAACATTTTGAAGAGAACCTGACTATTTTCACCGGATTACTGCGCCGTGAAGGCCTGAACGTTGGCACGGCAGAGATGATCGACGCCCTTAATGCTCTGCCTAAAATCGATCTCTCTTCACGGGAAAGCTTCAAGGCAGCCCTGCAGGCAACCATGGTCAAGAGCAAGCGCGATCAGCTTATTTTCAATCGAATTTTCAATTCTTTTTTCATTTCTCCCGACCAACATCGTTTCCGCGGTGATCAGCTCACCAGGCAGCAGCAGGAGCTGCAGAAAAAGATCGAGGAAGCCAATCTTGATCTGCAGTTTAAGGGAGAAGCCCTGCAGCTTAGCAAAGATGAGCTGGAACAGTACAGCTGCTTATCCGTAGAACAGCGCAGCCAGATTAAAGATTTTGTGCAGAAAACGGAAAACGGGGTTAATGTTGAACCGCAGTTCCGGCCACTTTTGGAGACAATCGTAAAAAGTCACCTGCGCTACTGCCGCAGTTCCAACTGCAAGAATCAGTCGGCTGATCCGTCCGCCGGCAGGGCTGATGGCGCCGGCAGCGGCCAGAACAGCGATCAGTATTTAAGGGAAATCGATATCGCGACAATTACTGCAGCTGATCTGCCCGCTGCAGAATACCTGTTGCACGAGCTATCCCGCAGGCTGGCCGTTAAAATTCTACGCCGCCGGCGTAGCGGGCCACGCAGCGGCACCCTCGATTTCCGCCGCTCGCTGAGAGAAAATCTCCACTATGGCGGAACTATATTCCATCTTAAATACAGGCCTAAAAGAAGATCGAGGCAGCATATCTTGTTGATCTGCGATGTATCGGCTTCGATGAAGCAGTACAGTACTTTCGTGATCCATTTTCTGCACGGGTTGCAGGAAACAGTCAAGGAGCTTTCCTGTTTCATCTTTTCAGATAACCTGGAAAACATCAGCGCTGATCTTAAAGGCAGGATTGGTTTATCCCGCCTGCTAGACCGGGTCGTTCGCCGCAGTAAGGCCTGGGGCGGGGGAACGAATATCGGGCAGGCCCTGAAAAAAATGGTTGCTGATTACCCGGATAAGATTAATGCGAAAACCACCATGATCATCGTCAGCGATAGCAAGACTATAGCCCTGGAGAGCAGCTTAAAGGAGCTAGGCAAGGTGAAAGATCGCGTCAAGCGGATCATTTGGTTGAATCCGTTGCCGGTTGAACGCTGGCCGGATTATCGATCGGTAATTAAATTTGCAGAACAAGTGGAAATGTGGCCCTGCAGCACGATCAATCAGCTGGAAGCAGTACTGGTCGGCAGGCTATAATCAGGATCAAGGAGGACAAAATGACAAAACGTATTGCAGTTGCCGGCAAAGGCGGCACCGGAAAAACAACACTCTCGGCACTTCTGATTCGTTACCTGATTGCAAAACACCCGGGTAAAAGTATTCTGGCTGTCGATGCCGATGCCAACGCCAACCTGAATGAAGCGCTTGGCCTGGAAGTGTATTCAACAATTGGTACAATCCTGGAAGATACCAAGAAACCGGAAGCCGTTCCAACCGGGATGACCAAGGATATATTTATCGAATCTCGTTTAATGCAGGCTTTAGTTGAAGAAGACTCTTTTGACCTTTTGGTGATGGGTAATCCCCAGGGACCGGGTTGTTACTGTTATCCAAACGACCTGCTGAAGCGCTACCTGGAAAAAGTCAGTAAAAATTATGATTTTATGGTAATCGATAACGAAGCGGGTCTGGAGCATTTAAGCCGGAGGCTGCTGCCGATGGTAGACTTACTCCTGGTAACCAGTGATGCCAGCGCCAGGGGGGTGCGCTCTGCCAAGCGGATCAAGGACATTGTTGAAAATGTCCAGATAGCTGTTTCAAAAATGGGCTTGGTAATTGGTCGTAGCCGTGCCGGTAACTCGACCCAGTTAAAGCAGGAAGTTGAAAAAACCGGTTTGAGTCTTTTCGGGGAGATCCCCGATGATCCCCTGGTGGTGGACTATGATCTCGACGGTAAGGCGTTAATAGATCTGCCGCCGGATTCGGAGGCTGTTAAGGCTTCACAGCAGCTTTTTGAAGCCCTGGCCTTGTGATCATCGATCAATTTCAATGAAGAAACGATTCGAAAAAAGCGTTTTTTACCTTTAGTGATCTCTGCAGGCGGTGTTAAAGATGTTTTTTAGAAATCGCCGGGAAGCCGGTGAAAGGCTAGCGGAAAAACTTTATGCCTATCGGGGCCAGGATCCCTTGATCCTTGCCGTGCCCAGGGGGGGAGTCGATGTAGCCGCCCCAATCTTTGAACAGCTGGGTGGTGAGCTGGACCTGATGATTACCCGTAAAATCGGGGCTCCCAACCAGCCGGAACTGGCCATTGGCGCGGTAACCGCTGACGGCGCTGCCCTCTTAAACGATGTCCTGGTAGCGAAAATAGGAATTGATCAGGATTATATCAACCAGGCTATTGCCAGGGAAAAAGCAGAGATCGGACGTCGTTTAAGGCTTTACCGGGGTGATCGCCCGCTGCCGAAAATTGAGAATCGCCTGGTGATCCTGGTTGATGATGGAGTAGCTACCGGTTATACCCTGCTGATGGCGATCAAGAGTCTGCAGAAGCTGAACCCGGCCGAATTGGTTCTTGCCGTGCCGGTCGGCCCGCCGGAAACCTTAAAAACCCTGGAACGGGAAGTCGATCAACTGGTTTACCTGCAAGCGCCTGATTTTTTTTCTGCCGTTGGGCAGTTTTACCAAAATTTTAGCCAGGTCAGTGACGAGGAAGTGATCCGGATTTTAAATAATCCGGGGATGGAGGGAAAACAGTAGTCCTCCTGATGTTCTTTAGTCTAGTTGACACATGCTTTGATTAACGATATTATCTTTTCATAACTGAATATGCTTTACTCTTATCCAGAGCGGAGGAGGGACAGCCCCGATGAATCCCGGCAACCAGGTCATTTGACCAAGGTGCTAATTGCTGCGGGACGGTCACCAGGTCCCGGGAGATGAGAGGTGCTGGAAAGACCTCTTAAATCGAAAGAGGTTTTTTTGTGTTTATTTGCAGTGACAGAGGCTCAAGACCAAGGAGGAATAAACGATGCATCAGCAAAACTATCTTTTTACATCAGAATCGGTAACGGAGGGTCATCCCGATAAGCTGGCCGACCAGGTTTCCGATGCGATCCTCGATGCAATTATGGAGTGTGATCCCCAGGCGAGGGTGGCGGCGGAAACAATGGTGACCACGGGGTTGGTTCTGGTCTGCGGAGAAATTACAACTTCATGTTATGTCGATATCCCGAAGATCGTGCGCAGCAAGATCAAGGAAATCGGCTACACGCGGGCCAAGTATGGTTTCGATGGTGATACCTGTGCCGTGCTCAGCTCAATTGATGAACAATCGCCGGACATTGCCCAGGGCGTCAACCAGGCGCTGGAAGTAAGGGGCAGGAATGAAGCAAACAGCTATGATTTAATCGGGGCAGGCGACCAGGGCCTGATGTTTGGTTTTGCCTGTGACGAGACGCCGGAGCTGATGCCGCTACCGATTTCCCTGGCGCACAAGTTAGCCCAGCAGCTGGCATTAGTGCGCAAAAAGGGGCAGCTTAAATACTTAAGGCCGGATGGTAAAACCCAGGTCAGCGTTGCCTATTGTAACGGACGCCCGTCTCATGTTCAGACCATTGTTATTTCGACCCAGCACAGCGATGCGGTTAACCTGGCCCAGATCGAACAGGACCTGGTTGAACTGGTGATCAGGAAAATAGTGCCTGAAGATATGCTGCTGCCGGAAACCCGTTTTCTGATCAACCCGACCGGGCGCTTTGTGATCGGTGGACCCCAGGGGGATGCCGGGTTAACGGGCCGGAAAATAATTGTTGATACCTATGGCGGTTATGCAGCCCATGGCGGTGGCGCTTTTTCCGGAAAGGATCCGACAAAGGTCGATCGTTCCGCATCCTACGCTGCCCGGCACGTGGCTAAAAATGTTGTCGCGGCGGGCCTGGCTTCGAAATGCCAATTCCAGGTGGCCTATGCCATCGGGGTCTCCCAGCCGGTTTCGCTGATGGTTGAAACTTTTGGCACGGAAAAGCTGCCGGTGCCGGTAATTGAGGATCTGATTCGCAAACATTTTGATCTTCGCCCGGCGGCGATCATTGAAAATTTAGATCTGCGACGGCCAATCTATCAGCAGCTAGCCGCCTATGGTCACTTTGGAAGGCCCGAGCTCGACCTGCCCTGGGAGCGGCTGGATAAAGTTGATCTACTGAAAGCAGCACTCTAGAAGCAGGGATTAAGCGGCTGTTTGTGGTATTAATGGGCAGGCTCATTTGTGCCTGCTCGTTAATTTTGAATCCGAAGGAGTTTGCGGTGCTGGAAAAATTTGAAGGCACGCTGGAAAAGATCAGGTTTTATAGTGAAGACAATGGTTACCTGGTTGGCAGCTTGCGGTTAAATGACGGTAAAACCCTGACCATTGTCGGAAACTTTCCCCCGATGCAGGAAGGCGAAAACCTGATCGTCAGCGGTGATTGGCAGGTTCATAACCGATACGGCAAGCAGCTTTCTGTAGAGCAATGGGAGAGACTGATGCCGGCAACCGAGGCCGGTTTAAAGCGCTACCTCGCTTCGGGGTTGATCAAAGGGATCGGGCCGGTTACCGCCGAGAAAATTGTCAGTCAATTCGGCTTGGAGACGTTGGAGATTTTGGAAAAAGAACCGCACCGCCTGCAGGAAATTGAAGGAATCGGTACGGTTAAAGCCGCAGGGATCATCAAAAGTTACAGCCAGTACAAAGACGTGCAGAATGTGCTGGTCTTCTTACAAGGTTATGGTGTCGGCATCGGACAGGCGATGCGTCTTTACCGCCGCTACGGTCCTGATACGGTCAGGCAGGTCAAAGAAAATCCCTACCGGATGGCGGAAGATGTTTTTGGTATCGGTTTTAAAACGGCAGATAAAATCGCCAGGCAGTTTGGTCTTTCAGCCGATGCCCCGGAAAGAATCCAGGCTTCAATTACCTATACCTTAAGCCGCGCAGCTGAACAGGGCCATGTTTACCTGCCCGGGAAGGAACTGATTGAGCGGGTCCGCGACCTGTTAAGCATCGATGGAGAAAGGCTGGCCGAAAATGATTTTCAAAAACAGCTGGAAGTGATGATCGGTCAGAAAAAAATATACAGTGAACTACGGGAGAGCGAAGAAGCGATCTATTATGCGCCCTTTTTCCTAGCTGAACATGGCACAGCCCAGCTTTTTAAAAAAATTGACCGCCTGGCGTACAAGTATGCCGCCCTGGAAGCAAACCAGGCGCTGGCCAGGGCCGGTGGTGAGAACAAGCATTTGAACGAAGAACAGCTGTCAGCCCTGGCCGGATCGCTGGAAAACGGTGTCCTGGTCGTTACCGGTGGACCGGGAACCGGGAAAACTACGACCATTAAGGCCCTGTTAAATTTGTTTCTGCTCTTAAATCAAAAAGTATTGCTGGCCGCTCCAACAGGCCGGGCAGCGAAAAGGATAACCGAAGCGACTGGAGCCGAAGCTTATACTATCCATCGAATGCTGGAATATACTTATACCGAAGGAGAAGGTTTTCATTTCTTAAGGAATGAGAAAAACCCCGTTGAGGCAAAAATTGTCATTGTTGATGAAGCATCGATGGTTGACCTGCTGTTGATTTACAACCTCCTAAAAGCTTTACCGTCAGGTTGCCGTCTGATCATGGTCGGCGATGTCGATCAGCTTCCGGCTGTCGGCGCCGGTAATGTGCTGCGTAACCTGATTAACTCCGGGGTTATTTCTTTTGTGCGTCTCAATCATATTTTCCGTCAGGCCCGGGAAAGCATGATTATTGTCAACGCCCACCGTGTTAACCAGGGCAATATGCCTTACCTGAACCTTAAAAATAAGGATTTTTTCTTTATCAACGAGGAAGATGCCGAGATGGCTGCCAGTAAAGTGGTTCAGCTTTGCCGCGAGCGTTTGCCTAATTTTGGGCCTTTTGATCCGCTGCTTGATATCCAGGTCCTTACCCCGATGCGAAAAACAGCGGCCGGAGTTGATCGCCTCAATCTATTACTGCAGCAGGCGTTAAATCCCCCCGGTTGTCATAAGACAGAAACTACAAGCAAGGGTAACCTCTTCCGCCTGGGCGATAAGGTGATGCAGATCCGCAACAATTACCAGAAAGAGGTCTATAACGGTGATATCGGGGTGATAACGGCGATTGACCGGGAAGAGGCTGAAATGGTAGTTACTTTCCGTGACCTGCGCCAGCCCCGACCAGTAGTTTACGATTTTACAGAGCTGGACGAACTGGTTCTATCCTACGCGGTATCGGTGCATAAGAGCCAGGGCAGCGAGTATCCGGTAATCGTGATGCCGGTGCTTACCCAGCATTATATGTTGTTGCAGCGCAATTTGCTTTACACGGGTATTACGCGGGCCAAGAAACTAGCCGTGCTGGTCGGGACCAAGAAAGCCTTGGCCATAGCCGTCCACAATAACAAGGCTGAAGATCGCTACAGCTTGCTGGATGAACGCCTGCGACAGGAAGAAATTAATCAATAATGGCAAGCAATAACTTTTCCTCTACCGCAGTAAATTTGGAACAAAATTTGGTGGATAGTATCCTGCAGCTGATCTTTCCGGCCCGCTGCTTATTCTGCGGAACCGTGCTGAGAACCGACGCTGTTAAGCCGCTGTGCCCTCTCTGTACTGATCCGAAATTGCCTCTCGGTCAAATTTGCCAGCATTGTGGAAAAATTAATGGCTTGGCAAGAAAGAGCGACTGCTGTAGCCTGACCGGGACCTCTCTGCAAGGCCTGATCGCCCTCTGTTATTACGACCAGCGCTGGCGTAAACTGCTTCATGATTTGAAATATCGTGGGAAACGCCACTTGGCCAGGCCCCTGGGTCGCTGGCTGGCCGGTGAAATTAAGAACTGCAGCTACATAAAACCGCAAATCATTACAGCTGTTCCCCTGCACCGCAACAGAAAGGCCGAGCGCGGTTATAACCAGAGCGCGCTCATAGCCAGTTTTACTGCTAAATACCTGGGGGTTAAATATGTTGATGTCCTGATCAGAACAAGGGAAACAGAGTCACAAACCAGGTTGACACGTTCAGCACGGCTAAAGAATGTAAAAGGGGCTTTCGTCTGTCGGGCAGATGATCTCCACAATACCCGGATTTTGCTGATCGATGATATATTTTCCACCGGGACAACCATGTCCGAGGCAGCTAAAGTGATGGCTAAAAAAGGTGCCCTGGTCTATGGAGCAGTCGTAGCTTATAATCCCTTTCGGAGTGATCTTTAAAGTATAAAAATAGGCAGGAATTGGGACTGGACTGGGGAATAATATTTATAGTAAGCTAGATTTTAAAATAAATCTGCAGGAGGTTGTTAAAGATGAAAATAGCTGTGCGCGGCAAGAATATTGATGCTACACCGGCACTGGTCGAGTATGCGGAAAAGAGGCTGAGCAAGCTTGATAAATATTTTGACGATCAAACTGATGCCCAGGTTGTCCTGAGCGTCATTCGGGAAGATCATATAGTTGAAGTAACCGTTAGTATCAACGGCCTGATGTTGAGGGCTGAAGAATCAACCGGTGACATGTATGCTTCGATTGATAAAGTAGTCGATAAGTTAGAAAGGCAGGTCAGGAAATTTAAAACCCGGATGAACAGGACTCTGCGGCAGCGGGGAGTAAGAATAATCAGTGAGAAGCATGCTGCAATGGAGGCAGAGGAAAGGGCTTCTGATGAACCGAAAATTGTTCGCACCAAGCGCTTTACTTTAAAGCCGATGACTGTTGAAGAAGCAATTTTGCAGATGGACCTGCTCGGTCATAACTTTTTTGTTTTTTCCAGCGCAGAAAGTGACGATGTCAATGTAATCTACAAACGTCGTGATGGAAACTACGGGTTGATCGAACCTGAATAGAGAAAACTTTTCCGGTCAGATTGCGGTAACAAGGGGTTCGATTAAATGAGTGATGGAGTCAGTGCGGTTATCTTTGAAGGATCTTCTCCCTGCAGCAGGGTGGAGGAAATAATGGTCCGGGTCCGCCAGGCCGCCCTGCTCGATAACCTGGAAAAGCTAAAAAAAGTTGCTGAAATTAAAGATATTTACCTGCACACGAACCGTCCGGAACTGGTTGAACCGGCTTCCGGGCTTGGGGTGCAGGTTTTTCTTAATTCAATACACCCTTCTGATTTTCATTTTGGCGAACAGCTGAAAGCCCTGGTGTTGGATCAGGGGTTGGATAGGGTTTTTTGCCTGAGCGGCGCCGGGTGCCCCCTGATCACCGTGCAGGAGCTGGAGATGGTCTGCCGCAGGTTGCTTGCCCGCCACAACTATGTTTACACCAATAACACCCAGTCATCCGATATGACTGCCTTTACCGTTACGCCGGGGCTGGCTGCAGCTCAGCTGCCGGCAATGGATAACAGTCTCGCCCTGGCCCTTCGTGATCAGCTGGGTCTTGAAATGGAACTGATGCCACACAGCATGGGTCTACTTTTTGATATCGATACACCAACGGATATTTTAGTGCTTGGTTCGGGTCCTTTCGGGGGGGCGCAGGTTAGAAGAGTGATTGATGAGCTTGATCTTGACTACCGCACGATGGAAGCTGTAAAATCAGTGCTCGGCGCTGAATATGAAGATGTTGCCCTGATCGGCCGGGTAGGGGCGCCGATTATCGGCCGCCTGAACGCAGAGCTTAAACTGCGGCTCCGGGTTTTCTCTGAGGAAAGAGGGATGAAATCGCTTGGCCGGATTGAAGCGAAAGAGGTCCGATCTCTGTTGGGTCTGCTGATCGAACATGCAGGCATTGAGCGATTTTTTGACTACCTGGCCCAGGTTGCCCGCTGTGCTCTAATCGACAGCCGGGTTCTATTCTACCATTACCAATTGGAGCTTTCAGATCGCGAGCGTTTTCTATCCGACCTGGGTTGCTGGCAGGAGCTGGAGAACCCCTGGCTAAAAAGATTTACGAAAGCAGCGGTTGAATGCGCTATTCCGGTTTTGCTGGGGGGACATTCCCTGGTTTCCGGTAGCTTGTGGGCACTTTGCAATGAGCTTGCAGGGGCCGGCGATAAAGGTTAGCTGCTTGTTAAGCTAGGTTTAAGATGATAAGATTAACACAACGGTTGCTCATTTTTGAGCAGCCTCTTTAGAACCGCAGGGTTCTTTTTTGCTTGACGAGACTGAAAGGAGTCTTCTTATGGTTACCTTTATGAAAAATTTGTTCGGCGATTCCAACGAAAAAGAAATCCGCCGGCTGGAAAAGCTTGTTGAAGAGATCAACACCAGGGCCGAATGGGCTGCAGCCTTAGCTGATGAAGAATTTCCGGCTCAAACCGAAAGATTCAAAACCCGGCTCGAAAAGGGAGAAAGTTTAGATGATCTATTGCCGGAAGCCTTCGCCCTGGTGCGGGAGGCAGCGGAGCGAAAAACCGGTCTCAGGCCTTTTGATGTCCAGGTTTTAGGCGCCATTGTTCTGCACCAGGGGCGGATTGCCGAAATGAAAACCGGTGAAGGTAAAACCCTGGTTGCCACTTTACCGGCTTATCTGAATGCCCTTGCCGGTAAGGGTGTGCATATTGTTACGGTTAACGATTATCTTGCTCGTCGTGACCGGGACTGGATGGGAGTAATTTATGAATTCCTCGGTTTAAGTGTCGGTCTGATCATTCAGGGTTTGGATCCGGCACAGAGAAGGGCTGCATATGGCTGTGATATTACTTATGCCACAAATAATGAGCTTGGTTTTGATTACCTGCGTGACAACATGGTCCTCTACAAGGAAGAGATGGTTCAGCAGGGGCAGAATTATGCCATCGTTGACGAGGTCGACAGCATCCTGATCGACGAAGCCCGTACGCCGCTGATTATCAGTAGCCGGGTTGAAGCACAGGAAGATTATGGCCGCTGGAAAAATGAGGTTGAGCTGTTGATTCGCAAGCAGAGCCGCCTGGTAAACGACCTGCTGATGGAAGCCCGGTCCGATCTTGAAGCGGAAGAGCGGGAAATTGCCGCCGAAAAGCTGCTTTTAGCCCGTAGGGGCATGCCGAAAAATAAAAAACTATTAAAGATGATGAAAGAACCGGGCATGGAAAGGCTGGTTGAAAGAACCAAGCAGCGCCTGATGACCGAAAAGCGGTTAAATCAATTTGATGAGGAGCTTTATTACATCATCGATGAAGCGACCCGTTTAGCTGACATTAAGGATAAGGGTTATCGCGAACTGGAAAAAATTAATCCGGAGCTGCTGAAGCTTCTGCGTCTCGGTCGCGACAAGGAAGCGGAAGAAGATTTGTTTGATGAACATGAATCTGAGATTGCATCCGAGCATCGCCACTATTTTGATCAGCTGATCAAGGCATACTCCCTTTTTGAACGTGATGTCGATTACGTGGTGCAGGATGATAAAGTAATCATCGTCGATGAGTTTACCGGGCGTTTGATGCCGGGAAGACGTTATTCGGACGGTTTGCACCAGGCGATCGAGGCAAAAGAAGGAGTCCAGGTGCAGGCAGCCACCCGCACGGTTGCCTCTGTTACTTTTCAGAATTACTTCAGGATGTACGAAAAAATTGCCGGTATGACCGGTACCGCTGCCACTGAAGAGGAAGAGTTCCGCAAGATTTATGGGATGGATGTGGTCTCGGTCCCAACCAACAAGCCGCTGATCCGCGAAGAACAATCCGACCTGATCTACAAAACAGAGCGGGCAAAATTCACGGCGGTAGTTGATGAAATTATCAGGCGCAAAAAGAGCGGTCAACCTGTCTTGGTCGGGACTATTTCGGTCGAAAAATCTGAGATGCTCAGCAAAATGCTCAAACGACAGGAAGTGGAACACGAAGTTCTGAACGCGGTTAATCATACCCGTGAAGCTTATATCATTGCCCAGGCCGGGCAAAAGGGAGCGGTTACCATATCGACCAATATGGCCGGCAGGGGAACAGATATCATTTTAGGCGGCAATCCGGAATTTCTGGTCAGAGAGAAATTGGTCAATGCCTTTGGTGCCGAAGAATCAAATCTGGATCCCGAAACAAAAGAAAAATGGGAAAGCAGGTATCACGAGCTGCTTCCCCAGGCGCTTGCCGAAACAGAAGAGCAAAAACAGGCGGTACTCCAGCTGGGTGGTCTGCATGTTCTGGGGACTGAGCGTCATGAGAGCCGCAGAATTGACAACCAGCTCCGCGGCCGCTCCGGCCGGCAGGGAGATCCGGGCTCATCGCAATTTTTTGTATCCCTTGAAGATGACCTGATGCGGCTCTTCGGTGGTGATAATATTGCTTCCCTGATGGATCGCTTTGGTATTGATGAAGATATTCCGATCGATCACCCCCTGGTCAGCCGCGGCATCGAGAATGCCCAGAAAAAGGTTGAAGCCCGTAACTTTGAAATTCGCCGCAACCTGCTTGATTATGATGATGTTCTTAATCAGCAGCGGGAAGTTATTTATGGCCAGAGGCGGCGGGTGCTTGAGGGCGAAAATATGAAACAACCGATCCTGGAGATGGTTGAGGAGATCACCGAGCGGCTGATCGAAGAATTAACAGTAGAACAAGGTTTTCTGGATGATCAAGGCGCCCGTGCTCTGCTCAGCCGGGTTGAAGAACTCTTCGTCCGCCACGGCCAGATCGACCTGAAAACCCTTGAGGATATGGAAAAAGGTGATATCCGCGAGTTGCTGTTACAGGAAGCACATGAAGCCTATGAAGCAAGGGAGAAAGATCTGACTGCGGATCTGATGCGCGAACTGGAAAGGGTTGTACTGCTGCGAACAGTTGACCGGCACTGGATGCTATTTATCGATGTTATGCATCAGCTGAGACACGAGATTCACCTCCAGGCTTACGGGCAGCGTGACCCGCTGGTTGAATATCGGTTGCAGAGTGCTGAGATGTTTGAAGATATGATCCGGCAGGTCCAGGTTGATGTCGTCAGGGCTGTATACCGGGCACAGGTAGCAGCAGCCCCGCAAAGAAGGGCAGTGGCCGGTGAAGCTACCGGCTACCAGCCAAAAATTGCCGCAGTTGGTGGTGGCAGAGCGACCGGCAGCCAAGCAGCAGCAAAACAGCCTGTGCGGAGATCCGGCCGGGAACAGACTGGAGAAGCTGCCAGGCAGGAACCGGTAACGGTTGAAAAAATTGGTCGTAATGACCCCTGCCCTTGTGGTAGCGGCAAAAAGTATAAAAAATGCTGCGGACAGTGAAAAGGTTTAATCTGAGGAAAGCCGGTGATTTGATGCTAAAAGAGTATTTGGACGAACTGGCCCTTCACCAGAAGAGGCTGGACGAAATGAGGGCTTCTCTTTGAATACGATCAGAAGCTGAAAGATTTGCAGCTGGGAGAGGAAAAATCTGCCAAGCCGGATTTTTGGGAAGATAGCTCCGGAGCCCAGGAATTTATGAAAGAATTGGGTGCTTTACGTGATCAGCTACGTCCGTTGCAGGAATTGGCTGGCTTAATCGAAGATGCTTCTGTCTATCTTGAACTGGCCGGTGAAGAGGACGCAAGTGAGGAAGAGGCGGTGAAAGAGGTTGGCCCATTATTGACTGCCATCGCCGATAAACTCGATCAGCTGGAACTGGAAACCCTTTTAAGCGGCAACTATGATTTAAATGATGCCATCGTTTCCCTGCATCCGGGTGCTGGAGGTCTGGAATCACAGGATTGGGCTGAGATGCTCTTAAGGATGTATACCCGCTGGTGTGAACAGAAAGGCTACAGCATTGAACTTGTCGATTTGCTTACCGACGATGAAGCCGGGATCAAGAGTGCTACTTTTATTGTGCGCGGTCATGCCGCTTATGGCTATTTACAGGCGGAAAAAGGCGTTCACCGCATGATCCGCATATCACCTTTTGATACTTCTAAAAGGCGGCATACTTCTTTTGCCTCGGTTGACGTTATTCCCGAAGTGGAGGAAGCGGAATATGTGATCGATCCCGATGATCTGAAAATAGATACTTTTCGCTCAAGTGGGGCGGGAGGTCAGCATGTTAATAAAACCGACTCTGCGGTTCGGATCACCCACCTGCCAACCGGAATTGTTGTTTCATGCCAGAACGATCGCTCCCAGCATGCCAATCGCCAGCAGGCGATGCATGTATTACAGGCGAGGCTTGCTGAATTAAATCGGCGCGAGCAGGCTGATGAGATTAATGCCGAGCGTGGGCAGCAGCGGGAAATTGCCTGGGGAAGCCAGATTCGAACTTATACTTTTCAGCCTTTTACCCTGGTTAAAGATCACCGCACCGGGGTGGAAGTAGGCCAGGTAGAAGCGGTGATGAACGGCTTACTGGATCCTTTTATTGAAGCTTACTTACGCTGGAAAGTGCGTGGGATGATCCCACTTAAAAAATAGGGGTGTATGCAAATGAAAATGCCAAAGATTGGCATTAACGATGTTAAAACAACTTTGATCGATTTTACCGGAATTCTTGTCGGAGCGGTTATTCTGGCCGTAGGGATGAATATGTTTATGATTCCTAATATGCTGGCACCGGGAGGAATCAGCGGTTTTGCCGTGGTGCTTTACCACCTTTTTCAGTTACCGGTCGGTTTGACCATTATTTTGCTGAACATACCCCTCTTCATTGTAGGCTACCTGGTGCTCGGGTCGCGGGTAGTCCTGCAGAGTTTACTGGGAACAGTTCTATTTTCCATTGCGGTTGAGGCCACCGCTCCTTTTCTGCCCGCGGCGACCGATGACCTGTTGCTGGCCTCCGTTTATGGTGGAGTGGTCATGGGTGTGGGGGTCGGCCTGGTTTTTCGTTATCGAGGTTCAACCGGGGGCACGGGCCTTTTGTCACTGATCCTGGCCAAGGCAAAAGGTATTTCACCCGGTCAGGCCATGTTTTGGGGCGATATTGTGGTTTTGGCTTCTGCGGTCTTTGTTTTTGGCGGAGAAGCGGCCATGTACGCGACACTGGCTCTGTTTGTCAGTGTTAAAGTGATTGACGCCATTTTAGAGGGTCTCGGTTTGGCCAAGTCGGTCATTATTATCACTGATCAGGGCGAAAAGATTAATGAAAGACTGCTCTATGAACTGGGGCGTGGTGTAACCTGGCTGGAAGGCCATGGCGGGTATACCAAAGAAACAAGAGAAGTTTTGCTCTGTGTGGTAACCCGGCAGCAGACTGCCCAGTTAAAGGGCATTATTCACCAGGTTGATCCGGATGCCTTCGTGATCATCGGCAATGCAACCGAAGTTCACGGCGAAGGGTTTAAAAAAATGCAGCAAAACTAATAGTTATTATATTCGAGAATTTGCAAAATAAGTAAAAATATATTAATATGATGATCAGGATTATTTTTCCTGCTAGGCAGGAAAATGTTCGTTTGCTTCTTGATCACTAATGCCCGGGAAGGTTCTGCCTGATGATCGAAGCGAAAAATGTGAGCATGAAATACAGTAAGAAGGGGCAATTTGCTCTTAATCAGTTATCATTTTATATCGATCGCGGTGAGTTTGTATTTTTTGTCGGTTCCAGTGGAGCCGGCAAATCGACCCTGCTAAAGCTGCTGATCAGAGAGCTGATTCCTTCAGGTGGGACTCTAAAAGTATTTAACCGGGATCTTGGGCGTTTACCTAAACGCCGACTGCCTTACCTGAGACGCAACATTGGTATGGTTTTCCAGGATTTCCGTCTGATTGAAGATCGGACGGCTTATGACAATGTAGCCTTTGCCATGATGGTGATCGGAGCCAGACAGCGGGAGATTCGCAAACGGGTTCCCTATGCACTTGGTTTGGTCGGTTTAGAAGAAAAGGCCGGGGCCCGGGTCTGCGATCTTTCCGGTGGTGAACAGCAGCGTGTTGGCCTGGCCCGGGCGATAGCCAACCGACCGGCGTTGATTGTAGCTGATGAACCGACCGGGAACCTCGATCCGGGAACAACCCTTGATATCATGAATTTGTTGCGCAGTATTAACCTGCGCGGGACCACGGTTGTTGTTGCTACTCATAACCGCGACATTGTCGATCGCTTCAATAAACGGGTAATTCACCTGGATGGTGGAACTTTAGTCGGTGATGAACAGAAAGGTTTTTATACCCATGTTCATTAGCGGCTTCGGTTATATTATCGGGGAAACATTCAAAGGTCTGTATCGTAATCGCTGGATGTGTTTAACTTCTACCGGTGTAGTAGCGGTAAGTTTACTGATGCTGGGGCTTTTCATGCTGGTTAACATGAATGTTGCCCATATTACAGATCTGGTTAAAGAGCAGGTTGAAATCGTTATCTATATTGACGATCAAGCCAGCCGGGATACTGTAGATGCCCTGAAGCAAAAACTGCAGGATAATCCCGGTGTGCTGGAAGCTCGGTATATTTCCAGCGAAGAGCATATGAATCGCCTCCGCCAGCAGTTAGGCAGGGCGCTCGAAGGTTATGATACTGAGCTTGATAATCCTCTCCTTGCTTCTTACGAGGTGAAGGTAGTCGTTCCGGAATCAGTTGCTGAGCTGGCTGCTGAATTTCAAACCTATCCCGGTGTGGACGAAGTATTTTACGGTCAGGGTTATGTTGAAAAGCTATTCTCGGTAACCAGGGTTTTACAGCTGATTGGCTTGGCCCTGATGGCCGGTTTGTCGGTGACCGCTGTATTTCTTGTTGCGCATACGATCAGGCTGACCGTGATGATGCGCAAAAAAGAAATTGCCATCATGAAGTATGTCGGTGCCACAAACTGGTTTATCCGCTGGCCCTTTCTGCTTGAAGGCTTCTTGATGGGCCTGCTGGGGTCAATCATGCCACTGGTTGCCCTTTATTATCTCTACTGTTACTCAATCGATTGGGTCAGTGCCAACAACCTGGTTTTCTTGGCCCTGCTGCCGGTAGAAACTGTGATGCTTGAGCTGGTCAAGTATCTGTTGCCCCTTGGAACTGGGCTGGGGATTTTAGGCAGCAGCTTTTCGCTGGGTCGTTTTCTTAAAGTATAGTACCTATAGATATAGATATAGATATAGAAAAGATGATATAAATTCCAGGGAGGAATTAATTGTTATGAACGGTAAATATGCCGGGTTACTGATCATCGTCCTCATTATGTTCATTGCTTTTGGTTGGACTGCTCCAGCTGATGCCGTTACCAATGATGAAATTGAAGCGAAACAGCAGGAACTTGAAGAAATAGAAAAAAAGCGGCACGATGAAAAAAGTGCGTTGGAATTACGCTTAAATCGCGAAGCAGCCCTCAAGGAAGAACTCAAACAACTGGAAAACAGAATAGAAACATTGCGCCTGGAGCAGGAGAGACTGGCTGTTGAAATTGACCTGGTCGAAGCAGAAATCAGCCAGGCTGAAGTAGAGTTGGCCACAGCTGAAGAGCAGCTTAAAACCCAGGAAGACCTGCTAAAACTTCGCTTAAGAACAATTCAGCAGCATGGGGTTGTTTCTTACCTGGAGGTTTTGTTTGAGTCGAGCAGTTTCTCCGATTTTCTAACCCGCCTTCACAATCTCAGTTTAATTGCCTCCAATGATTTAGGTTTGATCGAAGAGATCAAGCGGGAGCGCGATATCATTCAGGCCTGGAAAGAAGAACTTGAGCTGAAAAAGGCTTCTCTTGAAAATATGCGCCGGCAGGTAGCTGCCAATGAGGAAGAAATGGCAGCGAAGGCAGGCGAAAGAGCGGTTGTTCTTGATTCATTGCAGGTTGAAATTGCCAGTAACCTAAAGGCGATCCAGGACCTGGAGCAAGAAGCTCAGCAGCTGGACTCACTGATTCGAAAATTGATCGCTGAAGCAGCCAGTAAGTATTCTGGTTTGCAGGGGGTTCTGCAGTGGCCGATTGAACCGCCGACCTGGATCAGTTCGAACTACGGCTGGCGGCGTGATCCATTCAGCGGAGCCCAGGCCTGGCACGGCGGGGTTGATATTGCTCCACATCACGGCGCGGCCAACTATATTTTGGCCGCGGCCGAAGGGCAGGTGATCTTTGCCGGCTGGAACGGTGGTTATGGCAACTGCCTGATGATCGATCACGGCGAAGGCACGGTTACTTTATACGGGCATATGAGCAGCCTGTTGGTGGGGGCAGGGGAAGATGTGACCCGGGGCCAGCGCATTGCCCGTGCCGGAACAACCGGCTACAGTACCGGGGTCCACCTGCACTTTGAAGTGAGGGAATACGACAAACCTTCGGTGCGCAACTATCCCAGCGGCAACCCTGATTATCGTAATAACCCACTGAGTTATTTTTAAGCGGGTCAAACGGTGATCCGCAGATAACCCCATTCACTCCAGCCGCCCTTATAAGGTGGCTTTTCCTTGTTTGGTTTGCAATAACAGGCATCTGTTTTTATGGTATGATTAAAAGCGGTACTAAAAAGGATGCTTTAATTCATGATAGCAGGAGATGATAGCGTTGGAAAAGGGTAATAAAAAAATATTATTGATCGTAGTGATTATAGGATTCTTTATTTTGCTCGCCACAAATGTAACCACTTTTTATTTAGCCGGTGGCTTGAGGGAAAAACCGGTTTCAGATGAGACGACAGTAATTAAGTACGAACCGGTCCGCCGGGATCTTGATTTAGATACGATGGTGATTCAGGATGCCCTTGATACCATTTTGGAGTATTATTATTCTCCGGTTGAGAGGGAAGTTCTGATTGAAGGAGCCTTGCGCGGCATGATCGATAGCATCGAGGATCCGCAGGTCCGTTTCTTCGATCCCGATGAGCTTGAAGAATTTATGACTGATACTGAAGGATCTTACAGCGGTATTGGCGTGAGGATTGTTGAAACTAATCAGAAGATCGTTGTATTTGAGGTTTTCCCCGGATCACCGGCAGAAGATAGCGGTTTGAGCCCCGGGGATTATATCCTTGAAGCAGACGGACAGGAATTGACCGGCCAGGGTGTATGGTTTGCGGTGGAACTGCTGCGGGGACCTTCAAATGTCCCGGTTGAAATATTAATTAAACGTCCGGGGGCAGATGAACCTCTCGTAGTATCTGTCAATCGGTCCGAGATTAAGGTTGCAACTGTCTTCAGTGAAATCCTGGAGGAAGGTCTTGGCTATGTTCGCATCAGCAGCTTTGACAGCAACACAGCCGGTGAATTCAGTAAACAGTTTCGGGAGCTAGAAAAAGAAGGTCTTTCAGTCGGGTTGATTTTGGATCTGCGCAATAATCCCGGTGGTTTAGTTGACCAGGCGGTGGAAATTGCCAAGCTGCTGGTGCCGGAAGGTGAAATTGTCCGTCTGGTTGGCAAGGATGGGGAAGTGCGCAATACTTACTATTCAAGTGCAGCAAAAAAACCGTACCCGATCGTCGTTTTGATCAATGAAGATTCGGCCAGCTCCTCCGAACTCCTCGCCGGGGCGCTGCAGGATCGGGGCGCCGCCCTACTGGTTGGCAAGACCACTTATGGCAAAGCCTCTGTTCAACAGCTGGCCAACCTTGATGACGGCAGCGGAATCCTGCTGACCATGGCTCGCTATTTTACCCCTTCAGGGCATGATATTCACGAGCACGGTATCGAACCGGACTTTGAAGTTGAAATGCCGGAGATCTTGCGTTACTATCATTATTTCTTTCCAGATAGCCTGGAACAGGGCGATTATGGGGTCGAAGTTGAAATGTTGCAGATGATGCTGGAACAGGTCGGTTTTCCGGTTGAAGTATCCGGTTACTTTGATCTTTCCACGTCAGTGGCGTTGACTAATTTTCAGTTGGATTCAAATCTTCCGGGAACCGGGAAATTTGACGATCGGACCTGGGTGGAGCTGCGTGAGGCTTTGGATCTAGCCGCCCGGGAAAACGACGAACAACTCAATCAAGCCCTGGAATTAATTAAAAAGCCTGGTCTTTGGACCATCACCGGGAGTAATAACTGATCGATGCAGCTTTTACTTGAGATTGGCAAAATATTTATTACAACATTTTTCTTTTCGCTGATTACACCGATGTTTTGGGTGGTTCTATTTCTGATATATACGCAATACCGGCGCCAGGCCGCCATTGAAAAAAAGTTGTTTGGCCGTGTTTTAAACCCGATCGGCAGACAGATGCTTCTCTCTGCCGCTCCTGGTTTAGTCGGAGGGCTATTGGCCAGCGGGGTTTTAATTATCCTTGGTCTTTCCCTGGAACAGATTGGCCTATATTATATCTGGCCGGTAGCCTTACTGCTGCTTTTAATCAACCCCCGCTATCTTTGTTTTTCATATGCGGGGAGCATCGTGGCCAGTGGGGCGATTATCACTAAACATTTGCTGATTCCCCTGTTCCCGGCCCTGGAGAACTATACTTTTTTTACAGCACTGTTGGAGATTCACATTCCGGCCCTGTTGGTTCTGATTGGTTTGCTGCATTTAGTTGAAGCGCTGTTAATCTATAGCAGCGGTTATCAGGGCAGCACTCCTGTTTACTTAAAACAGGATAACGGACAGGTTGTAGGCGCTTTCATGTTACAGCGGTTTTGGCCACTGCCGCTGGTTGCCCTTTTAGTGGCAGTGGTGGCTCAATCGGAAATTGCAGGGGTAAGCATGCCGGAATGGTGGCCGATTCTCAGCTCGGCGATCGAGCCGGAAGCGGGTCAGGGCTTGCAATATATGATTATCCCAGTAGCCGCCGGTTTGGGCTATTCCGACCTCGCTCTGGCTTCAACACCCCGCATGCGCAGCACTTTTTCGGCAAAATGGCTTGCTTTTTACAGCATAATCTTACTTGCCGTGGCAATCATCTCTGAATCCTGGAGCATCTTTGTTCTACCCGGAATAATGTTTGCGCCTGTGGGACATGAATTGCTGATCCTGCTAGGGAAAAAACACGAAGAAGAAGCAGGAAAGCTTTTCGTTCAGGGTGAACAAGGTGTTCTGCTGATGATGGTTTTACCCGATACTCCCGCAGCCAAGTCCGGCTTGATCAATAATGACTTAATTCTCAGGATTAACGGTCAGGAAGTAAACAGCAGTTACGAGCTGATGTCAGCTGTCGATCAGAGCTATTTTCTGGTCCTGATTGAAGGTAAAAGGGGCCGGGAAGATCTTTCTCTGATCCTAAATAAAGGCAAACAAGAAGCTGGGTCCGGCGCAGAGCCAACAGAGATCCAGGGCCGGCTTACACGAAATAATCCTTTACTGCATCGTATTGCCGCCCTGGGGTTAATACCGGTTCCCCCACCTGAATCACCGGTATATCTTGAGACCAGGAAACCGGATCTGCTTGGTTGGTTGAAAAATATTTTCGCCCGCTTTAAGCGTTAGCTGCCTGTTAATCGTTGTTAACGGGCATAATCATAACCTAAAAGAGTGATTTGATGATAACTGCTGCAATCGCTGCTTTTGTAACCGTTTTTTTCGCTGAATTCGGTGACAAGACCCAGCTGGTTTCCTTGACTATGGCCTGCCGCTATCCGCCTTTACAGGTTCTGGCAGGAGCAATGATTGCCCTTTCCCTGGTGATCGGAATGGCCGTAACTGTCGGTGGTTTTCTTGCTGCTTACATTCCACATGCCTTGATTGCCATCGTTTCCGGTTTTATCTTCATCCTGATTGGCATTTTAAATTATCGTCAGAAAGACGAAAATGAAAACGAATGCAGCGATCGGAAAGATGGCTTTATCCAAACGATGGTTATGGTATTCGCCGCAGAATTTGGTGATAAGACCCAGCTGGCAGCCATGTTCCTGGCCGCCGGGCTCGGCTTCCCGGTAGCGATTTTTATTGGCGCTATGTTGGCTATGTTTCTAAACCACTTGATTGCCGTTTACCTCGGAAGTCGTTTTTTATCCAGACTAAATCCCCGTTACCTGCGCCTTAGCACAGCCATCCTCTTTTGCCTGATTGGCCTGCTGATCATAGTGTGGGAGGCTGTTCCCCTCTTATTCAGTTGAAGCCACACTGACAATTCTGCCTGAAGCAGGGCAATTCTTCTATGCTATAATATTAGAAGCACCAGGCGATCCTGACCTGCGCCGCTGATTGAAAGCGTTATTAAGGAGGCTGAGTATTGGCCGAAAATAAATTATTTAAGATCAAGGCTGATCATCAACCTTCCGGTGATCAGCCTGAAGCGATAAAAGCCCTGGTGCAAGGACTGCACCAGGGCTATAATTACCAGACGTTGCTTGGCGTAACAGGTTCGGGCAAGACTTTTACGATAGCGAACGTTATCGAGAGCGTTCAACGGCCAACATTGGTGATGGCGCCGAACAAGATCCTTGCAGCCCAGCTCTGCAGTGAATTCAAAGATTTATTTCCTGATAATGCCGTAGAATATTTCATCAGTTACTATGATTATTACCAGCCGGAGGCGTACCTGCCTTCCAGTGACACTTATATCGAGAAGGATTCATCGATTAATGATGAGATTGACAAGCTGCGTCATTCTGCAACCAGTTCGCTGTTAGAAAGGCGCGATGTGATCATCGTTGCTTCGGTGTCCTGTATCTACGGGCTCGGTTCACCACAGGAATATCTGGAACAGGTCCTCTCCCTACGCAAAGGCAGCACGATCAGCCGCGAGCAGATCATTGAGAGGCTTGTGGATATCCAGTACCAGCGGAATGAGATTGACTTTCACCGCGGTACTTTCCGGGTCCGGGGTGACGTGATCGAAATAATCCCCGCTTCTTTTTCCGATGCCGCTGTGCGAGTTGAACTCTTCGGCGACGAAATTGAGAAACTGCGGGAGATAGACCTGCTCAGCGGGCGGGTAACTGGTGATCGAACGCATGTGGCAATATTCCCGGCAACTCATTATGTAACAGCTCCGGATCAGTTGCAGCGGGCGGTTACCGCTATTGAAGCTGAACTGCAGGAACGACTGGCTTATTTCCGCAGCCGGGATCGCCAACTGGAAGCCCAGAGGTTGGAACAGAAGACAAATTATGACCTGGAGATGCTCCAGGAGATCGGTTTTTGCAGCGGGATCGAAAATTATTCCCGGCATCTCGACGGACGCCCTCCGGGAAGCCGTCCGGCAACCCTGCTTGATTACTTTCCCGCGGATATGTTAATGGTGATTGATGAATCTCATATCACTATACCCCAGATCAACGGGATGTACCGTGGTGATTTGTCACGAAAAAGCAACCTGGTCGATTACGGTTTCCGCTTGCCATCGGCTCTCGATAACCGACCATTGCGGTTTGATGAATTTGAGAACCTGGTTAATCAGGCTATCCTGGTTTCGGCAACTCCCGGCCCCTGGGAACTCGAGCATAGCCCTTGTGTCGTGGAGCAAATTATCCGCCCGACCGGTTTAGTCGATCCGGAGGTTGAAATCCGTTCAGCGGCAGGGCAGGTAGATGACCTCTATGGTGAAATCCGCTTGAGGGCTGAGGCCAATCAGCGTGTCCTGGTGACCACCATGACTAAAAGAATGGCGGAAGACTTAACCGACTATTACCGGCAGATGGGCATCCGGGTTCGCTACATGCATTCGGACATCGATGCTATCGAGAGGATGGCAATCATCCGCGGGTTGCGGTTAGGAGAATTTGATGTTTTAATCGGGATCAATTTGTTACGGGAAGGGCTTGATCTCCCGGAGGTGACCCTGGTAGCAATTCTTGATGCCGACAAAGAGGGTTTCCTGCGCTCAGAGCGTTCGTTAATCCAGACCATTGGTCGAACCGCCCGTAACATTGAAGGCCGGGTGATAATGTATGCCGAGCAGATTACTGCTTCTATGCAACGGGCTATTGATGAAACCGAGCGGCGCCGTCAGAAACAGACCGCTTATAACCAAAAACATAACATTGTACCCCGGACGATTATCAAGCCGATCCATGCCCTGATTGAAGCGACAGCGGTAGCGGAAGAAGAGGAAAGATATTTTGCTGATAACCTGAAAAAAATGCCGGCAGCGCAACGGAAGAAAACAATTGTCAAATTACGTAAAGAGATGCTTCAGGCCTCAAAGGAGCTGGCTTTTGAAAGGGCCGCTGAGCTGCGGGATATGATTTATGAACTTGAAAAATAATAGCATCTGATCGATGAGGTGGATAGTTTGACAGCAGGAGAAATAGTCATTCGCGGTGCCAGGGAACATAATCTGAAGAATATCGATTTAACCCTGCCCCGTAACCAATTAATTGTTTTTACCGGCTTAAGTGGCTCAGGGAAATCTTCACTGGCTTTTGATACGATCTATGCCGAGGGTCAGAGGCGTTATGTCGAATCCTTGTCTGCGTACGCCCGTCAGTTTTTGGGGCAGATGGACAAACCGGATCTTGATCAGATCGAGGGGCTTTCGCCGGCGATATCAATAGACCAGAAAACTGCCTCCCGGAATCCGCGTTCAACTGTAGGAACGGTTACAGAGATATACGACTATATCCGTTTGCTTTATGCCCGGATCGGCCATCCTTATTGCCCGGATTGCCATAAGCCGATCAGCCAGCAGACAGTTCAGCAGATGGTTGACCAGGTTTTAACTCTTCCCGCCGAAACAAGAGTCCAAGTCCTCGCTCCCCTGGTACGCAGCCGGAAAGGCGAGTATAATCGTCTCTTTGAAGATATGCGCCGTAAAGGTTACGTCCGAATCAGGGTAGATGGGAAAACCCGGGAGCTTGAAGAAGAAATTGTTCTTGATAAGCAGAAAAAACATGACATTGAAGTAGTAGTTGATCGCCTGATTCTCAGGGAGGATGTTCGTTCACGCCTGGCTGATTCACTGGAAACTGCCCTGAAGCTTAGTGAAGGGCTGGTTTTAGTGGAAGAGATCGAGGGTGAAGAGCACCTGTTCAGTGAGAATTTTGCCTGTGCGGAATGTGGGTTTAGTTTTGAGGAAATCAGCCCACGGATCTTTTCATTTAACAGTCCCTATGGGGCCTGTCCAGAGTGCAGTGGGCTGGGGACGAAATCCGAATTTACCGCCGACCTGGTGATCCCCTTTCCCGAGCTTTCAATTCGTGAAGGGGCGATTCATCCCCTGAGCGGACAGAATTATTACATGCAATTTCTGGAATCTGCGGCAAAAGCCTGGGGAGTCGATCTGGATCAACCTTTTAAGGAACTGGAGCCGGATCTGCAGCAGAAGATTCTTTACGGTTCACCGGAAGTAATAAATTTTCGCTATGTCAATATGTTCAAGCGGGTGCGCAACTACCGCAAGACTTATCCCGGTGTGCTGAGATTGCTGGAGAGGCGCTATTCTGCAACCTCTTCTGAGGATATGCGTAATGACATGAGCCGCTACATGCAAATCAGACCATGTCCGGCCTGTAAAGGACGCCGGCTTAAACCATCAAGCCTTGCTGTTTTACTGGGCGAACGCAATATTGCCGATCTGGCGTCGCTTACGGTGGAAGAGGCGGATTACTTTTTCAGTAATCTGAAGCTTACTCCCCGCGAGGAACACATTGCCCGCCAGGTTTTAAAAGAAATTTGTGAACGGTTAAAATTCCTGCGCAATGTTGGGTTGCAGTACCTTACTATCGATCGTGCCGCAACGACATTATCCGGTGGCGAAGCACAGAGGATCCGGCTGGCCACCCAGATTGGCTCGGGCCTGACCGGTGTTATTTATATCCTTGATGAACCAAGCATCGGTTTGCACCAGCGCGACAATGCAAGGCTGATCGGCACTTTGAAAGCGCTGCGTGACTTGGGCAACACTGTCCTGGTAGTTGAACATGACGAGGAAACTATCCGCAGTGCCGATCACCTGGTTGATATCGGTCCGGGAGCTGGGGCCGGGGGTGGTGAAATAGTGGCCCAGGGTTCACTGGAAGACATAATGGCCGTTTCTGCTTCAATCACCGGCGATTATCTGGCCGGCAGGCGTTTTGTCCCGGTTCCTGCCGAGCGCAGGGCAACCAATGATCGCTGGCTGTGGATCCGCGGGGCCAGTGAGCATAATCTAAAAAATATCGATGTGGCCATTCCCCTGGGGCTTTTTGTTTGTGTTGCCGGAGTATCGGGTTCCGGTAAAAGTACATTAATCAATGAAATTTTAGCCCGGGCCCTGGCCCGCAAACTGCACCGCTCAAGAGAACAGGTTGGCGCGCACCGGGCTGTAGAAGGGATAGAACTACTGGATAAAGTTATCGAGATTGATCAGTCGCCAATTGGGAGGACGCCACGCTCGAACCCGGCAACCTACACCGGATTGTTTGATGGGATTCGCGAACTTTTCGCCAAGACCCCGGAATCGAGGCGGCGGGGCTACAAGCAGGGACGGTTTAGCTTTAATGTTAAGGGCGGGCGCTGTGAAGCATGTCGCGGCGACGGGATCTTAAGGATCGAGATGCATTTTCTGCCTGATGTTTATGTCCCCTGCGAGGTATGCCGGGGCAAACGCTATAACCGGGAAACTCTCGAAGTGCGGTACAAGGAAAAAAATATTGCCGATGTCTTGGCGATGACCGTAGAAGAAGCGCTAGACTTCTTTTTCGCTATTCCTAAAATACAGCGAAAGTTACAGCTGCTCTATGACGTCGGCTTGGGTTACATCCACCTGGGCCAGCCGGCGACAACCCTATCCGGTGGGGAAGCGCAGAGGGTTAAGCTGGCTACAGAGCTTTCCCGCCGTAGTAACGGGCGCAGCCTCTATATTCTTGACGAGCCAACTACCGGACTGCATCTCGATGACATCAGTAAACTGCTGGTCATTCTGGACCGTCTGGTTGAGAGCGGCAATACGGTCCTGGTGATTGAACATAACCTCGAAGTCTTGAAAAGAGCCGATTACCTGATTGATCTCGGTCCGGAAGGCGGTGACGGCGGAGGCAATGTGGTGGCCTGTGGAACCCCGGAAGCAGTTGCCGTCAATAAAGATTCTTTTACCGGCCAGTGGTTGTTACCAATCCTTAAAATGAAACAAAAACCGGGCAGGGTAAAAACTGGCGCCCGGAAATCATAAGCGAGGTCTTTTTATCTTGTTTGAAGAACTGAAAGAGAAAATCCGCCATTTTCCCGAGCTCCCCGGGATTTACCTGATCAAGGATAAAAATGAGCGGATCATTTATGTCGGTAAAGCCGGTTCCCTGCGTAAAAGGGTGCGTTCCTATTTTGCAGATCAAACTACTCATTCGCCGCGGCTAAGATCCCTGCAAAATCAAATGGCGGCCATTGATTATCTGGTAACCGACAGTGAAGTCGAGGCCCTGATTCTCGAATGCAGCCTGATTAAAGAATATCGCCCTAAATTCAACGTTAACCTGAAGGATGACAAGGATTATCCGTACCTGATCCTTACGCCGGAACTTTACCCGCGGCTGGAGTTGCTGCGCCTGACCCAGAAGAACTCGCGCAAAGGTCGATTTGAAGCTTACCCGGGCCGGGAGGAAAAACGGTTTGGACCTTATACCGATGTTACGGCTGTAAGAGAAACGCTGATGTTTCTCAATACCGTCTTTCCACTTCGCCGCTGCCGGCGCTTTTTAGATGGCAGTCCCAGCGCGGAAAGGCCCTGCCTTAATTTCCAAATGAGACGGTGTTTGGCTCCCTGCCGCGGAGCAGAAGCAGTAACACCGACTGAATACGATCAAATGGTCCAGCAGATTACCCTGTTTTTAGAAGGTAGATATCATCAACTGGAGAAAGATTTGAAAAAACAGATGGAAGAAGCTGCTGATGACGAAAAATTTGAGAAAGCTGCCGTTCTGCGCGATCGTTTCGCTGCTCTGCAAAGAGTCTCCGGACAGCAACAGAAAATGTTAATCCGCAGGGGCATTCCCGATCGGGATGTGATCGCCCTGGTTCAGCAAGCCGCTGTTGCCGCCGCACACATTTTCATGATCCGCGATGGCAAGCTTCTCAGCCAGAAACATTTTAAATTAACCGGCACTGAAGACCTTGAACAAAACGAGGTGTTGGCGTCCCTGATCAAATCATATTACAGCCGGATTAATGATTATCCGGCCGAATTGCTGCTGGCGCATGAACCGGCTGAGATGAACCTTTTAGCTTCATGGTTGGAAAAAGAGGCAGGCAGGAAGATCAGTCTGCGAATACCCAGGCGCGGAGAATTGCGAAAACTGGTTGAACTGGCAGAACGTAACTGCAGATTAAAGATGCAAGAGGAAGAAGCCGATCGGGAACGCAGAATACAGCTGCCCCTGAAAGAACTGAAGACCCTTCTCGGCTTGGCAAAAGGGCCGGAAAGAATCGAAGCTTACGATATATCTCACCTGAGTGGCGGTTCTGCTGTTGGCGCGATGGTTGTTTTTGAAAATGGGGAAGCGAACAAGGCAGAGTATCGCCGGTTCAGGATTAGTCAGGCGCCAGCCGGTGATGATTACGCCGCCCTGCAAGAAGTTTTAACCAGGAGAGCTTGTCGCGATGATTGGTTAAAACCTGATCTGATCCTGATCGATGGCGGCAGGGGCCAGCTTGGGGCCGTTGCGGCTGCGCTGAAACAGACTGCCCTCGAAGGTTACCCTCTGGTAGCCCTGGCCAAGAACCCCGACCGCCTCTTTGCTGAAAATTCACCTCTGCCGGTTCTCCTGCCGGCTGAAAGCCCAACACTGCAGTTACTGCAGCGGATTAGAAATGAGGTCCACCGTTTTGCCGTAAGCGGACACAGGCAGCTGAAGAGGCATCATTCCCTGCATTCGCGGCTTGAAAATATACCCGGCATCGGGCCGGCAAAACGAGCCGCCTTGCTCAAAGCTTTCGGTAGCCCGGAGGAGATAAAAAAGGCTGAAATCAGCGAACTGATGAAAGTCCCTGGTATCAGCCGGAACCTGGCTGAAGCGATCTATAGAGCTGCGCATCGCAGCCTGGACTGATTATTCATACTGGGCCAAGGCTGTAAAAAAGGCATTATGATATACTACAATTAAGGAGCCAACTGATGACTTATCGCCTGATAGCCACCGATTTGGATGATACTTTATTAAATAGCAATTCGCAGATTTCATCCCGGAACAAAGAAGCAATCCGCAAAGCTGCCGCAATGGGAGTTATTTTTTTAATTGCAACCGGCAGAATGTTTAAAACCAGTGTAAAGTATTTGAAAGATCTTGGCTTTGATCAAGACTGCCCGCTGATTAATTACCACGGTGCACTGGTCAAAAAAGCTTTAAGTGAAGAAATCCTTTTGCACAGGCCGATTGATAACCAAACGGCTGTTGCCGTGGCCGAAGAAGCAGAGGTGGAAGACTGCCACATATCAGTATTCATCGAGGATGATCTTTATATCAGGGAAGAAAACGAGTACTCCCGATATTATCAGTCGATGTCAGGGATCGATTTAAAACCGGTCGGCAAACTGAGTAATTTTTTAAATAATAACGGCCTGAATCCGACAAAAATGAGTATTATCCGTTGGGACGGAACACTGGAAGCGATTGAATCCCGTCTCCGTCTCGTATTTGATGGGCAATTGTCGATATTGCAATCAAGACCATTTTTCCTGGAGATCACCGATCACCAGGCAACCAAGGGCCAAACCCTGCGCTGGTTTGCGGAAAAAGAAGGGATCAGCCCCCGGGAGGTAATTGCTTTTGGTGATGGCCCCAATGATATCGATATGCTAACCTTTGCCGGTCTTGGCGTCGCAGTTGCCAATGCCCGTCCGGAGGTCAAGGCGGTGGCTAAACTGGTTACATCTTCCAATGATCTAGACGGAGTGGCAGAGATTATCGAAAGCTATATTTTAGAGCGGAGGTAGAAGAGGTTGGCCATAACCGATGAGATTCGCCTGGTTCTGATTACAGGGTTATCCGGGGCCGGCAAAAGTCATGCCTTAAACTGTTTCGAGGATCTGGGCTATTATTGTGTTGACAATATGCCGCCAACCCTGATTCCCAAGTTTGCCGATCTTTTCATGCAGTCAGAAAATAAAAAGATCGCTCTGGTGTGTGACATGCGGGGTGCGGCTTTCTTTAAAGATTTGTTTGAAGCTCTGCAGAACCTGGAGAACCGCAATATTGATTATGAAATTTTATTTTTGGTTGCCTCGGATGAGGTTTTGATCCGGCGGTTCAAAGAAACCAGGCGCCGGCATCCTTTTGGAGAGCTTGCTTTGCCGGCAGCAATTCAACGTGAAAAAGATGAATTGAGTGGTTTGCGGGGTAAAGCCAGTAAAGAGATTGACACATCTGACTTGAAACCCTGGGAATTAAAAAACAGGATCGTCGAACTTTTTGAGCCCGATAAACGCAACAAAAATATGCAGATCAGGGTTCTGTCCTTTGGTTTTAAATATGGTCTACCCATGGATGCCGACTTAGTGTTTGATGTTCGGTTTCTGCCCAACCCACATTACGTAGATCATCTCAAGGATTTGACCGGTGAAGATCAAGAAGTTGGAGTTTACCTCTGGCAGTGGCCGGAAACGAAGCGTTACTTTGATAAAGTTATCGATTTAATGGAATTTTCAATTCCATTTTATGTGAAAGAAGGTAAAACTAACCTCGTGATTACGATCGGTTGTACCGGGGGTAAACATCGTTCAGTTGTCCTGGCCGATGAACTGGCCAGAATTCTTGGTTCCCACTATAATGTGATTGTTGAACACCGGGATATCAATAAACGCTAAGCAGGGGGGAGCAGCGTTGACTTTAACCAGGCAGGTCAAACAGGAATTGGCCAGGCTGGATGAAGAGCGGGAATGCTGCAGTTCATGGGAATTAAAAGCCCTACTGCTCCGGCATGGCTATTATACCCTTCGTGCACGGGAGTATCATTTAAGTGTTGCCGTTGATCAGATCTCTGTTGCCCGCAGACTTTTTTCCCTCTTTCGCCAAGCCGGGGTTTCTGCACCCCAGATCTTAAGACAACAGGAAAAAAGGTTGAAGAAAAGCCAGTATATCGTTCAGGTTCGGGGTAAAATACAGGTTGATGCCCTGTTGGTCTACCTGGATTTGAAAGAAGAAGGACGCAACCTGACCCTCTCTCGCCGTAAGACCGCAGTTCCAAAAAGAATTTGCTGCCGCAAAGCATTCCTAAGAGGAGTTTTTTTAGCTGGCGGCAGTATATCCATCTCGAAACGTTCAGGGTACCACCTGGAAATTAACTGCGGCAGCTATGAAGATGCCCAGGTTTATCAGGCATTCCTGAAGTCTTTTCATTTAAAGCCCTTTTTGAGGGTTCGAAAGGATTCGGTCTTCCTTTATTTTAAAAATGCCGAAGCGGTTGCCGATCTGTTGAGAATTATCGGCGCCGGAAACACTCTTACCCAGATTGAGAGTCAGAGGGTAGTGAAAAGTATGCGTAACCAGGTCAACCGCCTGGTAAATTGTGAAACTGCCAACCTGGGTAAAGTAGTGGCGACTGCAGGACAGCAGCTTGAATTGATTGATCAGCTTGAGAAGACAGTTGGTCTAAATAGTTTGTCACCGGCGTTGCTTGATTTGGCACTGATGCGTAGAAAATTTCCGGAAGCTTCATTAAAAGAACTGGGTGAGATGCTTAACCCCCCGGTTACCAAGTCTGGGGTCAATTATCGTTTCCGGAAACTCGCTAAAATTCTTCAACGCTAAGCGGCCTGCAATATAGCAAATATCATGCCAGAATAGACAGGCTGGCAGGAATCAGAGCAGTAGCGTCGAATTACTTTCTTAATACTTAAACATACTATGAAATGAAAGAAGCAGAAAGATGATGAAGATTGATTACAATCTAAAGCTTGAGCAGACCCAGAAACTGATCATCACTCCGGAGCTGAAGCTGGCGATCACGCTGCTTCAATATTCCTCCCTGGAACTGATCGATCATATCCAGGAGGAACTGCTTGACAACCCTGTTTTGGAAATTCAAGAGACATCGGTAGTAGATAAAGATGGTCCTGATCCTGAAGAGATCTCCGCATCAAATGAAGCTGCTGATCCCCCCGAGATAAGCAGTTGTGATGAGCTGCCCTGGGAAGAGTATTTCCGTGATATGGATCTTGATAATGCCTATTATTCTTCGTTCCGCTCGAAGGAAGTGCTTGATCAACGCCAAACGGTGGAAAATTGTGCCGGCTTCGGCGGAACGATGCTTGAGGATCTTTGCGGACAACTGCGGATGCTGAATTTAGCTCCGGCCCAGTTCAGTATGGCTGCTTATTTGGCAGGCAATCTAGATCATAACGGTTATTTGCAGGGTGATATGGATGAACTGGCCGCAACAATCGGCGTAAGTCAATCGGAGCTTGAAGCTGCGCTGAAGATCATTCAGCAGCTTGAGCCGGCTGGGATTGGCTGTAGAAATCTTCAGGAGTGTCTAATGCTTCAGCTCGGACGGATGGAGAACCCTCCTGAATTAGCCGTGAAAATAGTGCGCAGCTACCTGCCTGCCGCCGCTGACAATCGCTATCAATATATTGCCGGCCGTCTGGATTGTTCAGAAGATCAAATCGCTGATGCACTGGCCTTTATTCGGACCCTTAATCCAAAGCCGGGCAGTATTTTTGGGGAAGGAGAAGAGACCCGCTATATCATTCCGGATATTATCGTCGAAAAAGTCGAAGGACATTATGTAATAATGGCCAACGACAGCAGTATTCCTCAATTGACGATTAGCCCCTTATATCAGAAAATCCTCAAAGATGATACAAGTGACGAAAAACTTTCAAGCTTTATCAAGACCAAGATTGAAAGAGCCTGTTGGCTGATCCGCAGCATTGAACAGCGCAGGATGACCCTCTACCGGGTTGCCCAACAGATCGTTGAAATTCAAAAACCCTTTCTGGAAAAGGGGATTAAACATCTAAAGCCGCTTAACCTGAAGAGTATAGCAACCAATGTTGGGGTTCATGAGTCGACTGTAAGCCGGGCTACTTCAAACAAGTATATGCAGACGCCAAGGGGTTTATTTCCCCTAAAATTCTTTTTTTCAAGCGGTATTTCCGGAGCCGGTGGAGTTGACTATTCATCGCATAGCATCAAAACATACCTGCGAGAGCTAATTGAATCCGAAAACCCGGGACAGCCGCTGAGCGATCAGGTTCTGGCCGCAATGCTTCAGGATCAGGGGATCAGTATATCCCGCCGGACAGTGGCGAAGTACCGGGAAGAATTATCAATACCGGCTTCCTATAAGCGCCGCCGGACTAAAGCAGTGGATGGTGGGCAATGATTAAGATGCAGGATTTAAAAGCGATAACGGTGGAAGGTAAAAAGATTTTAATCAGAGTTGATTTTAATGTGCCTCTCGACGGGCAAAGAGTGCGGGATGACACCCGCATTAAAGCTGCCCTGCCTACGATTAAACTCCTTTCAAGCAGGGGAGCGCGCCTTGTTTTGGTTTCTCACCTGGGACGACCAAAAGGAGAACCGCGCGAAGAGCTGCGGATGGATCCTGTAGCTGCCCGCCTATCAGATCTGCTTGGGAAAAAGGTTCGCAAGCTGGATCAGATCACAGGCCTCGAAGTTGAAACAGCGGTGACAGAGATGAAAGATGGAGAGATCCTGCTGCTGGAGAATGTGCGTTTTGCAAAAGGCGAAGAGCAGAATGATCCTGAATTTGCCCGCTCACTGGCGAAACCTTTCGATCTGTTTGTTAACGATGCTTTTGGCACTGCCCACCGGGCTCATGCTTCGACGGTAGGTGTAGCCGACTATATCCCGGCACTTCCGGGATTGCTGATGAAAAGAGAAGTTGAAGAGCTGTCCGGCTGTCTTGAAGAGCCAAAGCGACCTTTGACGGCGATTCTTGGCGGTGCAAAGGTTTCCGATAAGATTGGGGTAGTAAGCCGGTTTCTGCAGTTGGCCGATAATCTTCTGATCGGCGGTGGCATGGCCAATACTTTTCTGTCTGCCGAGGGTTTTAATCTTGGTTCTTCGTTTTTTGAGCCGGAGCAACTTAAAAATGCTGCAGATTTAATCAGGCAAAGTAAAAAATCCGCTTGCCGCCTTTTCCTACCCGTTGATCTGGTCGTTACTAAAAACCTTGAAGCCGGTTCCGAGTATCAAACTATAGATATCTCAGCGGTTGACGACGATTGGAAGGCCGTTGATATCGGGCCGGAAACCGCTTCAGTTTTCAGCGGTATTGTGCAGGATTCAAAATTGATTGTCTGGAATGGTCCCCTCGGTGTTTTCGAAATCCCACCTTTTGAGCAGGGGACTGAAACAGTTGCCCGGGCTATAACCGACAGCGCTGCTTATTCAATCATCGGTGGCGGAGACCTGGTTGCTGCTGTTGAATCCCTGGGGCTTGCGGACCGCTTCAGTTTTATTTCGACCGGAGGGGGAGCAACCCTGGAATTCTGGGAAGGTAAAGAACTGCCGGGGATCAAAATCCTGCAATAAATTATAGAACACCAGCTTAACGGAGGTAAAGATGACCCTAACCATTGCCGCAAACTGGAAGATGCATAAAACGGCAGCAGAAACTGCTGTTTTTTGCCAGTCGATTCGTCGTGAAGAAAGTAAATTTGCTGGAGTGGATGTCTTGATCTGCCCCCCCTTTACAGCAATATCCGCTGCCGCTGAAGCGTTACGGTCCAGTTCCATTAGGCTCGGGGCCCAGAACCTTCACTGGGAAGAAAAAGGTGCCTTTACCGGCGAAATAGCGCCGTCAATGCTGGTCGAATTTGGGACCAGCGCTGTAATTATCGGGCATTCCGAACGCCGGCAGATCATGGGAGAACAAAATGAACAGATTAACCTAAAGGTTAAGGCAGCGATTAAAGCAGGCCTACAACCGATTGTCTGTGTGGGAGAAACGGAAGATCAACGCATGCAGGGTGCGACCAATAAAATTATCGAAGAACAGCTGCTCAGTGCTCTTGAAGGTTTGACTGCTCCCCAGGTTTCCGGTTTAGTGGTAGCTTACGAACCTATCTGGGCGATCGGAACAGGAAAAGCGGCTTCGCCCGACGATGCAGAGGAGGCTGCTTCCATGATTCTCCGCCTGATTTCTGATCATTACAAATCAGAAAAAAGGGCGGGGCCAATCATCCAGTATGGAGGCTCGGTGAAAGCCGATAATATTGACGCCTACATCACTCTGCCTTCAGTTTCCGGAGCGCTGGTGGGCGGAGCAAGCTTGGAAGCAGAATCATTCAGTGCCCTGATCCAAGCAGCCCGAAAGGCGGTTCTTCATTGAAAAATTTAGTCCTGTTAATCCTTGATGGCTGGGGCTATGCAAAGCCGGGAGATGGCAATGCCATTGAACTGGCCGCTACCCCGAATATGGACCGTTTTTACCTGGAATATCCCTGGACCTTGCTTGACGCCTCTGGAGAAGCAGTTGGTCTTCCGGCAGGACAGATGGGTAACTCGGAAGTGGGCCACCTCAATCTTGGTGCCGGCCGGATTGTTTTTCAGGAGCTGACTAAGATTAGCAATGCCATCGATAGCGGGGACTTCTTTCATAACGCAGTGCTGGTAGAAGCCATGGAACGGGCCCGGGAGAAACAGGCGGCGGTTCACCTGATTGGCCTGGTTTCCAACGGCGGTGTTCACAGCCATTTTGAGCATTTACTCGGACTTCTGGAGATGGCCAGGCGCTTAAAGGTGAAATCTCTTTTTATCCATGCCATCCTCGATGGCCGGGATACGATTCCCTTTGGGGCCAGACCTTACCTGGAGCGCCTGGAAGATTTATGTGCCGAAAAAGGGACTGGCTGCATCGCCTCGGTCAGCGGCCGCTACTATGCCATGGACCGTGATAAACGTTGGGAACGGGTGGAGAGGGCCTACCAGGTTTATGTTCATGGCGAAGGGCTGAAAGCGTTCTCTTCATTGCAGGCCCTTGATGAAGCATATGAACGCGGTGAAGGGGATGAATTTGTTCAGCCGACTGTAATTGTAAAAAAAGATCAGCAGCCGGTAGCGACAATTAACGCTGAAGACAGCTTAATTTTCTTTAACTTCCGGCCCGATCGGATTCGCCAATTGTGTCGTTCATTTATCGATCCTGAGTTTAACAGTTTTAACCGTGGTGCGGATCCGCCTTTACCTTATTGTGTCACGATGACTGAATATGATCGTAACTGGCCTCTTCCGGTTGCTTTTGCTGATCAAGATTTGCAATCAACATTGGGTGAAGTATACAGCAGAGAAAAATTGGCGCAGATGAGGATTGCTGAAACCGAAAAATATGCCCATGTAACTTTCTTTTTTAGTGGAGGGCGGGAAGAACCATTTCCGCTTGAAGACCGGATCCTGATTCCTTCACCGAAAGTTTCCACTTACGATCTAAAGCCGGAGATGAGCGCATTAGAGGTCACCGAAAAAATTATTGAAACGATTGCCCGGGGGAAGCACCAGCTTCTGGTTGCTAACTTTGCCAATGCCGACATGGTAGGCCACTCTGGCGATATTAGCGCAACGGTAAAAGCAATTGAAACCGTAGACAAAAGTATTGGTCTGATCGCGGAAAAAGTTTTGGCCGAGAACTGGACGATGATTATCTGTGCGGATCACGGCAACGCTGAAATGATGATGAGTGATGGAGGGGAAACCCTCACTGCCCACAGCTCAAATCCTGTTCCTCTAATCCTAATCAGCCGGGACAGTTACCAACTACGAAAAAAAGGGATTCTGGCCGATGTAGCGCCCACTGTACTAATGCTGGCCGGGCTGAATAAACCGCCTGAGATGACCGGGGATAGTATGATTGTCAAAGCTTAATTACAGGTGGCGCTTATAATCCGGGAGGTATTGTGATGGAAGAATCGATAAAAATGATTAGAGCCAGGGAAATTCTTGATTCCCGGGGTAATCCGACGATTGAAGTAGATTTGTGGCTGGAGGGCGGTTGGCTTGGACGTGCTGCGGTGCCATCGGGCGCTTCAACCGGCGCTTTTGAAGCAGTTGAACTAAGGGACGCGGATCAGCGCAGATACCGGGGTAAAGGGGTTCTGCAAGCTGTAAAGAATGTTAATGAGCTGATTGCCCCTGTGCTGATTGGGAAAAATGTACTTGATCAATATGCCCTGGATCAGGTTTTACTTGAACTGGATAATACCGATAATAAATCTAAACTGGGGGCAAATGCGATTCTCGGTGTTTCGCTGGCGGCAGCAAGGGCAGCGGCTGCGATGATCGATCTGCCTCTATACCGCTACATTGGAGGGCTTGAAGCCACCCTTTTACCGGTTCCTTTTATGAATATTTTAAATGGCGGCAGTCATGCCGATAACAATATTGATCTTCAGGAATTTATGATTGTTCCCCATGGTGCCAAAGAATTCAGTGAAGCCTTGAGAATAGGAACAGAAGTTTTTCACCAGCTGAAGCAGATCTTAAAGGCAAAAGGTCTAAATACTAGTGTTGGTGATGAGGGAGGCTTTGCCCCGAACCTGAAATCAAGTGAAGAGGCTTTAGCCTTGATTGTTGAAGCGATTAAAGCAGCTGGATACCAACCCGGCAGTGAAGTAAGCCTGGCCATTGATGCTGCGGCCAGCGAATTCCACAATGACGGTTCTTATCAAGTTGAGGGACACTCCCTGGATTCTGAGGCCATGATTGATTATTACCTGGAATTGGTGGAGCGTTATCCGGTAATCAGTATCGAAGATGGTTTGGATGAGGAAGACTGGGACGGCTGGCAGCGATTGACCCAAAAGCTGGGCAATCAGCTGATGCTGGTTGGTGACGATCTTTTTGTTACCAACCGGTTAAGGCTGCAGCGAGGGATAGAATCTGCTGCTGCCAATGCCATCCTCATCAAGTTAAACCAGATTGGAACTTTAAGCGAAACCCTTGCGACAATCGATCTTGCCCGCCGTAATAACTATCGTTCGATGATTTCACATCGGTCCGGGGAAACTGATGACACCTTTATTGCCGACCTGGCTGTTGCAGTTGGCGCAGGGATGATCAAAACCGGTGCACCTTCCCGTGTTGACCGGGTCGCGAAGTACAACCAGCTGCTGAGGATTGAAGAGCAGCTAGGCACCGCTGCCGGTTTTGCACCAATCATCACTTGAAAGGCCGGACTTGAAAATAATTTGTCAAGTCGCTGCTTTTATGTTAGAATATCCCTTGCTTGGTTTGATTTGAAGGGTTACTGGAGGTAATAAACGATGCTTGGAACCGTCTTAACGATAATCTATTTGGTTTTATGCCTGGCTCTGATTGTTACGGTCCTTCTTCAGTCCGGCCGCAGTGCCGGGTTGGGGGCGATTGCCGGTGGAGCGCAATCACTGATCGGCAAGAAAAAAGGTCTGGATGAAAAATTGGGCCAGCTGACTACCTACCTTGCTGTAGCATTTATGCTGTTTACTATTGTTCTAGTCGTTATAAACTAGCCTTAATTAAACGTTGACCAGACAGGCAGGGGTAAGCCAAGTGCCCCTGCCTGTTTTTTATAAAGTTTAGCGGTAGAAAGAATAATCCAACCTGGTTAACAGATCCTTATAATATTCATTGGTAGATCATTTTATGCGGATGGGAAAAGGAGTTGATCCGACAGCTTTGGATCGCAAAAACAATATCAAACATTTAAGCGCTGAACTGGTCAAAGTGATGAATGCCAGCCGGCAATCAGCGCTGACCCTGAATCAAATTTTAAAAGGATTAAATCTAAAGGAAGAGGATCTGCCAATCTTGCTCAACCTGATCAAGGATATGCAGGATAGCGGTCTGTTGATCAAGACTGAAGATGGTCGGTACGGGCTTCCGGAAAAACTGGGAATGGCGACCGGAATCCTCCGAGCCAATAAACGGGGTTTTGCTTTTTTGATTCCGGATCAGACGATTGACGATATTTATATCAATCCTGAAAATCTGAATAGCGCTGTTCACGGGGACCGGGTCATTGTTCGGGTAGACCAGAAGAAAGGACGGCGGAAGCGCGAAGGGACTGTCCTAACTATCCTGAAGCGAGGGCAGAATCGCCTCCTCGGCACATTACGCCGCGAGCATAAAAGATATTTTGTGATTCCGGATGACGATCGATTTCTAAAAACGGTACAGGTTACTGCAGCCGATTTAAAGCAAGCCCAGCCGGGCGACAAGGTAGTAGTTGAGATCGAGAAATGGGCGAAAGGTAACCGTCCGTCAAGAGGGATCATTGCGGAACGGCTTGGGCGCCCCGGGAGCCCGCAAACGGAAAAACTGACCTTCAAGTACAAATTTGACTTGCCAGGGGATTTCCCCCCGGCAGTTCATAAAGTGCTTGAAACATTATCCGGAGAACAATTAATCTCGCAGGCAGCCGGTGAAGAAGGCCGTGATGATCTGCGCAACTTGAAAATGGTAACGATTGATGATCAGTCGGCTCGTGATTTCGATGATGCTGTTTCGCTTGAAATACTTGATCATGAAACTTACAGACTGGGTGTCCATATTGCGGATGTTTCCCACTATGTCAGGCAGGGGACGGCGCTGGATCGGGAAGCTCAGAAGCGTGGGACCAGCATCTACCTGGTTGAGAGAGTAATCCATATGCTTCCTCCCCTTCTGTCGGAGAATCTCTGCAGTTTACAGGCCGGGAAGGACCGGCTGGCATTCAGCGTTTTAATGGACATCGATCGGCAAGGTGAGCTGCTCAGCGCTCGTTACATACCAAGCGTGATCAGGGTAACAGAGCGGTTAACCTATCAGCAGGTTGAGGCCTACTTTAAAAGGCAGGAAGAAAATTTGTTCCAGGATGGCAGCCTCGCTGCCCTTCTTGACCAGATGAAAGAACTGGCCGGTATTTTGAGGGAACGAAGAATGCAAAGAGGCGCACTTGACCTGGATTTACCTGAGGCCAAGATCGAAGTTGATGAAAATGGCAAACCACTGGCGATTATAAAGCGCGAAATGGGTCAGTCGGAATCGCTGATCGAAGAATTTATGATCTACTGTAACGAGGCTGTAGCCGGTTATCTCGCTAAGCGCAAGTTGCCCTGTGTCTACAGGGTTCATACTTTACCTACAGTTGAGAAGCTTGCTTCTTTACGCGAGACGCTTTCTGTGATGGGGATTAAAGCACTTGCCAGGCAAAAGGTTTTAAAGCCGAAACATTTAAAGGAGCTGCTCGAACAAACCAGGGGCGAGAAGACGGAAAGACTGGTTCGCTACCTGGTCCTGCGTTCTCTGCCGCAGGCTCTGTACAGCGCTGTTAATGAAGGACACTTTGGGTTGGCATCGACCTGCTACTGCCACTTTACATCACCAATTAGGCGGTATCCCGATCTGGTGGTCCATCGGATCTTAAAACAACAAATAAAGCCTGAGGGTTTTAGCGCAGAAAAGATCAAAAAAATGAGGGCTCGTTTACCCGAAGTAGCTATGCATTGTTCTGAACGTGAACGTGCCGCGGTAGAAGCGGAAAGAGCCAGCATTGAAATGAAAAAGGCGGAATACATGGAGCAGAAAATTGGCGAAGTCTACAGTGGAATCATCAATGGAGTGACCAATTTCGGTCTTTTTGTAGAACTCGATAACACGGTAGAAGGGCTGATTCCGATCGCCGAATTGAAAGATGATTACTATTTCTATAATGAAAGAGCCGCTTCCCTGGTCGGGGAGAGAACGCGCAAGAGTTATCGTCTCGGGGATCTGATTGATATCGCTGTTAAAGGAGTAGATCGGGAAGAAGGTAAGGTATCCTTTGCCCCGGCAGAAGAACTTGAGCAGATAAATAAATAAGGAGGACAATAGTGATGGAGCTATTTCAGGTTTTAGAGGATAGGCGCAGTGTTCGCAAGTATAAGTCTGATCCGGTTCCAGTTGAAAAACTGGAGCGGATTTTAGAGGCGGCCCGAATGGCGCCTTCCTGGAGTAATCTGCAGTGCTGGCGGTTTATTCTGGTTGCAGACCAGGCGACAAAGCAGTCCCTGGCTGAGAGCATGCCTTCCAATAACCCGGCCCGAAAAGCGGTAGCTGAAACCGCACCACTGGTGCTGGTTCTCTGTGCCGATCCGCAGGAATCGGGGGTTCAGGACGGTAAGGATTATTACCTGCTTGATGCCGGTTTGGCCATGCAGCAGCTGATGCTGGCCGCGCATGAGGAAGGCCTGGGAACCTGCTGGATTGCCTGGTTTGATGAAGAAAAAGCCAGGAATGCCTGTGCAGTGCCGCGGGATTACCGCATTGTGGCCCTTTCGCCGTTAGGCTTTCCCGATGTTCAGCCGGGTACTCGTCCGCGCAAAGTTTTAAACGAGATTGTTTTCAGCGAAAAATGGGGGGTTCCCCTAAAATTCTAGTTGCCGTTCCCTTGTTACGGTTTAATGGAGCATGGAACAGTGGATAAAATAATCAGTACCAATCGCAAGGCAAGACATGATTACCAGATTGAAGAATCATACGAGGCCGGAATTGTTCTGACCGGCACCGAAGTTAAATCTATCCGCAATGCGCGGGTTAATTTAAAAGACAGTTTTGCCAAAGTTGAAGGAAATGAAATTTTCCTGTATAATATGCATATAAGCCCCTATGAACAGGGCAACCGGTTCAATCATGAGCCGCTAAGGGTTAGAAAGCTGCTGATGCGGAAAATTGAGATCAGCAGGCTGGGCGGAAAGATTAAGGAGAAGGGGTATTCCCTGATTCCCTTAAAAATTTATCTGACCAGGGGCTTGGTGAAAATAGAATTAGGTTTGGCCCGTGGCAAGAAGCTCTACGATAAGCGCAGAGATATTGCCGAGCGGGATAGTAAACGCGAGATGGAAAGAGCATTCAGGGAAAAGCAGCGGATTGAATAAAAGCTTGGGGGCGTAAGGATTCGACGGGGGTATTGGAAGCAGAAGTGGCAGGTCCAGGACCGTGTCCTGG